>JBHAZV010000053.1:0-11029 GCA_041781135.1 Acidaminobacteraceae bacterium | reverse complement strand
GCTCTGAAAAAAAACGAGTGAGCGGCTTCATTTATAAAAAAACTTATAAATCGGAATATAAAACTGCTTTCGATGAGTTTTGTCAATTTCTGCATACTATTCGATTATCTCCAGATCCTTGATCCAAACGACGATGTTTAGGGTATCTGTTATGAGGAAAGTCTTGTTTCCGGGCACGAGGTCGCTGTTGCTGATTGTATAAAGCGGTTCTTTGTAGGTAGCTGTGCCTTCGTATGTGATGAGCGCCTGTTTGTTAAACGGATCTTCGCCGATTACGAGGTCGCCGTTATTGTCTGTGAGGCTGATTTGAATCGGCAGTATTTCTACCTTGGTTATGGAAGCATCGATGTATGTCTTTGCCTCTGCTAACCTATCGCCTGTTTTGATCCCGCTCAGCAGGTATTCGCTGTACGGCTCTGTCAGCACTGTGACCCTTACTCGCACTTCTTTTTCGTTCATTATGGTTTTTGCGAGCTCTCCGCCGGACATTTTGTTTGCAATTCCGAACGCTACTGCGATTAAGAGCAGTACTATCGCTATATCAAATATATGAATTTTGCCGATTTTCAAAAAACTCTTTTTTGATTCCACTTTTACTTATCCTCCACCATTGTGACTCGCGAAATTATGGAAAGGAACATCGCGTTTTCCGTTTTTACATAGTATTTATTTCCAACTTGGATCGGTTGTCCGCCTTGTTCCATGTACGAACCGTAGCGGTTTACATTTGCTTCGATTTTCAAACGGATAAATTTGTATTCCGGGCGCGGGATTTTTACAATTTTGCCGTCTATCGCGCCTATTGTAAAATCGTCCTCAGCTGCGATCTCTATTATTTTACCGTCCTGATATTTTTTTTGCGATACAAGCACATCGCCCACTGTCAGTTTGTCTGCGAGGAATGGCAGGACTTCGCGCGCTTCGCATTCTATAATGACTTTCTGGCTTCCGGTAAAAATGTTTGCGGCGGAGTCGCCCCCGCCTTTTAGTTTTATTACTGTAAAAATCAGCGCGCACGCGACGCACAGAATTACGATAAAGTCTATTATATTGAGTTTTTTCTTCATAGTTCTCCTTTGTTTCTTAATAATTCGTTTTATCGGCCGAGCAGGTAGTAATCGAGTCCGGTTATTTCGGCTTGGAGGTTCGGAAGCGCATTTCGCATATCAAAGAGCCTTTTGTTTCTGCACAGTCCGAAAAGCCTGTGGTAGTCGAGCTTGTAAAATTCATCGTGATGTACTGCAAGACATACGAGGTCGGCGTCTTTGAAAGCATCTTCCGGAGAATCCACCAGCCCTTTAATAGCAGCTTCTGAATCGATATGAGGGTCGAATACTGCAATTTCTATTCCGTTGATGTCGGATAATAGCTCGATTATCTCTATTACCGGACTGTGTCTGAAATCGTCTGTGTTTGGCTTGAATGCAGCGCCGAGGAATGCGATTTTTTTGCGGTCGGAATTGCCTCCGCCTATTGCAAAACCGCCAAGTATTTCCTTTATTCTTTTGAACTGCCGGTATGGCATGGATTCGTTGAGCAGCATTGCGGCTTTTATCAGCGGGGCGCTCTGTTCGTCTGCGCTGACTACAAACCATGGGTCTATTGCAATGCAGTGCCCACCGACGCCCGGACCGGGCTGCAGTATATTGACTCTCGGATGTTTGTTTGCGAGGTTTATGACCTCCCATGCATTTACGCCGACTTTTTCCGAAAGTATTGCTATTTCGTTTGCAATCGCTATGTTTACGCCGCGAAACGAGTTCTCCAGCAGTTTGCACATTTCGGCAGTTGTTGCGTCGGTAGTGTGAATCTCGCCTTGTACAAATTTTTTGTAGAATTCTGCCGTTTTTTCGGCGGAAACGGCGTTGATGCCGCCTATGACGCGATCGTTGGAGATCAGCTCTTCGACCATTCTGCCCGGAATAACGCGCTCAGGCGAGTGTGCAAGGTAGAAATCCGTGCCGGCTGTGAGCCCGCCGGATTCGAGAATCGGTCTCATTAAATCGGCGGTCGTTCTCGGCGGAGACGTCGATTCGAGCACCACGATGTCGCCCTTTTTTAGCACGGAAGCCACACTGCTCGTTGCAGCCTTGACATAGTCGAGCACCGGCTTTTTTTCTTCGTTCATAGGAGTCGGCACAGCTATGATAAACACATCGGCCGGCTCTACCTCGGCGGACGCCTTCAGCAAGCCCCTGTCACAGACGCTTTTCAGCAGCTCTGCAAGGCCGGGTTCTTCTATCGGCAGTTTTCCGGCGTTTATTGCGTCTACAATTTTTGTGTTGGGGTCGACCCCTATTACATTTATGCCGCTGTTTGCAATGGTTGCGGCAGTAGGTATTCCAATATATCCCAAACCAAGTATACAGACTTTCATTATTCCTCCAATGGCGGTTAAAAACCGCTCAGATTATACCAAAAATTCCCACTTAGCGCAAGGCGGGTGTGTTCTGTAAAAGGTGGTCAAAGACCTCCGCAAGCATTCTTGCCTGATTTCTTCGGTCGTATCTTTGTATAGCTTCATTGTTGCTTGCAGGATAGATATTGCCCGCAAAGAATTCTTCGTAAAGCTCTAAAAATGCGCGTTTAATTTCTTCCTTATCGGCGGAATTTGCGACCTTGCCTGAGTTTGTAGTCTTGACGATGTTTGCGGCCTCGCCGTTTTCCGGTACTGCGGCAAGAATTTTTCGGTCGAGTTTTATATACTCGAAAGTTTTTCCAGGCGAGAAATTTCCTGAGCCTGCTCCCGAACCCTCAAGCAGCAGCAGCGCAGAAGATGAATAAAGCTTTTTTATGAGCTCGTCATGCGGCATGTATGATATGGTTTTTACCACGTCGGAGAGACCAAGTTCGAGGGCGAGTGCGTTTATGCGCCGTGATTTTATATTTCCTATAAACTCTATCGAAAGCTTGGACTTATCTATTTTGTTTTCGGATGCAAGCTCCGAAACCGCCTTTAACAATGTATCGGGCTTACGTCTTCCGTACATTGAACCGGCATGGGTCAGGGTAAATTTGGAAGTGTCCATAGTCGTATCGATTGTCTCGGCGAAGTCGTCGGAGTCGAAACCATTTGGGATGGTTATAATTTTTTGGGCGATTTCCGGCGCAAGCGAGACAAACCCTTTTTGCATGCTCTCTGTGTTTGCAATTATAAAGTCGGCTGTTCGAAGCACTTCGAGTTCCATCGCCTTTTCTTTTGCAATTCGCGATTTTGAGTAGCCGATGTCGATCATGTACTGATTTAGCGTCCATTCGTCGCGGAAATCTGCGACCCAAGGGATATGTGGGAATTCTTTTTTTACCGCAAGTCCGACGAGGTGGTCGGAATAAGGGAAGCTTGTGCTGTACACAAGGGAAATATCGCCTTTTTTTAATCTTTTGAACGCCTCACTTATTGCTTTTTTCACCCAGAAGATTTCGGAATCCGGAATGCAGAAGTGTTTTCCGAATAGCTTGTTGAACACGGCGAAAAAGCTGAATTTATTTGTGACGTCGGCGCCTTTGACTCTTAGAATCTCGGTGTCGCTGCTTATGTCCTTCATAAGGGTTTGATCCTGCTTTTTTGGAGCGGTTTTTGTCAGCACTACAGCCTTATATCCAAAAGTTGGCAGAAATTTGGCGAATTTTGAGCTTCTTTGAACACCGCTGCCGCCCATTGGCGGAAATTGGTTTGCAATCATGAGAAATTTTTTTGTGTTCATTTTTCCTCCGTTTGATAGTAATCATAACAAATTGTGCGGCTTTATTCCACAACGGCGGACTTTTTGGCGCAAATTCTGATAGAATCGACTTGATGATCAAAATTACAAAAGAACAGGCAAGGCGCTTTCTGCTCCGCAAAAACGGACTTCTTGGCGAACATATCTTTGCAGGTAAGGAAGGCGCACTTAAGTATATGCGCAGCGCCGGCTGTATACAGTACGATCCAGTGGACATATGCGGCAAGAATGCCGAGCTTACATTGCAGTCGCGAGTTAGAAATTTCAGCAGAGAGATGCTCGCGGAGATGCTTTACAAGGATAGGACTCTCATAGATTATTATGATAAACAGCTGTCTATATTTCCGATTGAGGACTGGAAATATTTTTCAAGTTATCGCGAGAAAAGCGTAAAAAACAGAGAAAAATTTCCCGAAGTCAAACCTTTTTTGGACGAAACAATTGGATATATAGAAAAAAACGGCGCGGTGCGCAGCGACGAGCTTCCTATAGATGCAAAAATCGTCTGGCAGTCTGCGATTCATTGGAGCGGCAGCAGTCACAAAAAAACAGATGCGTCACGCGCAGTGCTCGAACAGCTGTATACCGAAGGCGCGCTCATTATATACGGCAAATCCGGTTCTCGTAAGAGTTACGATATAGCTTCTCGGCATTTGTCGGCGGAGATAATCAGCTCCGAAAATCCTTTGAGCGAAGGAATTGATTTTATAAAGTGGCGCATCTGCAGGCGCATAGGCGCAGTCGGTATGCTCTGGAACAGGAATTCGGACGCGTTTCTTGGAATCGGGATGACTTCGGATGAGCGGCAGACTGCGTTTGAACAGCTTGTACGAGAGCGCAGAATTTCCGAGGTTCGCGTGGACGGAATAAAGCAGTCGCTGTACATACTTCGCGAAGACGAGGCTCTGCTTGGAGCAGAGATTGACGGCTCAGCTGTGCGTGCAGAGAATGAAAAATGTGAAAATGCAGCGCCTCACTATGAACGCCTTGAATTTCTTGCTCCGCTCGATCCTATGCTTTGGGATAGAAAGCTTGTTGCAGCTTTATGGGGATTTGAGTATTCGTGGGAGATCTACACTCCCGAATCTAAGCGCAGGTTTGGCTACTATGTATTGCCTGTGCTCTGCGGCGAGCATTTTGTCGGCAGGATAGAGGCGCAGGCAGACAGAAAGAATGGAATGTTGATAATAAAAAATCTGTGGTTTGAGGATGGCGTGCGTGGTACAAAGAATTTGCTATCCGCCGTTCGTCGGGCAGCAAAGAGGTTAGCTGAGTTTAACGGGTGCGCGGATGTCGTGTTGCTTAATGGCGAAAATAAGCGTACAATCAGACAGTGATTACAGCGGTGCGAGTCTGAATGCGCCGGCAGGAGGGATTATGGAAGTCGGGATTACACTGGAAAAAAGGTTTGCGGTAGAGGAGCATATGACAGCAAAGGCAGTCGGCAGCGGTCTGCTCAAGGTTCTGTCGACTCCATCTATGATAGCGGCTATGGAAAATACGGCGTACAAGAGTGTTGAGCCGTATCTCGAAGAAGATCAGGGAACTGTCGGAACAGAAGTTCATGCGAAACATCTTGCATCTGCGCCTATGGGCGCGGAGATAACAGTTCGAAGCACGCTGACCGAAATCGACAGAAGGGCGCTGACTTTTGAAATAGAAGTGACCTCCGGCGGCGAGCTGATCGGAACTGCAATGCACAAGCGCTTTATCATCTCAAAATCGAAGTTTCTTGCGAAGAGCGCACAGAAGTAGTATGCCGGAATCTGTCGATGTCGCTGTAAGGGTTGTGGATGAGGGTGAATACATTGTCTCGCAGTGGTCCGGTGGGATCACCACACAGCTTTGCATAGAGCCGCAGGGGGCTGATTTTAAGGAGCGCAGTTTCGATTTTAGGATTTCATCCGCTTCGTTTGCCTGTACGGAGTCAGAATTTAGCGATTTCAGCGGTTATCAGCGTTTTATACTCCCGTTGAAGGGGGAGATTTTATTGAGTCACACAGGCAAGTACGAAAGAAGACTTGCGCCGTATGAAGTGGAAAAGTTTGACGGCTCTTGGAAAACAGGTTCTGTGAATACCCCGGATTGCATAGATTTCAATCTGATAGCAAGAGACGGCGTATTCGCAGAAATGAAAGTTTTTGCGGTCGGGGAGCAGATTTGCAAAACTGCGGAAGCTTCGTATCGCGAATTTATGTACTTGTATTCCGATGCGGGCTTCGAGGTTTTGATATCCGAAAATTTTGTATTCGATGGAATTTTATTTGAAAAGCAGAAAGGAAGAACGGTAAAAGTCGGCGGTGGGAACTTGCTCGAAATCAAGCTAAATGGCGGACGGAGCGGTGGCAGCGTTTGCGTAGGATTGGCGCGCGCTGACAGCGAGGTGGTGCTTTGCTCTATAAGGCTTCCGAAACAGTGACCCGGACGGTGTCGCCTATGTTTTTGGAGAGCTGTGTTCTGATGCTTTTGAGTATTCCGAGTATGTAGCAGATATTTCCTTCGGAGTCTTTGACCCCCATGTTTACAATACTGCCGCTGTAAGGAATTCCATCGAATGTGGCGTGTATTTTTACTCGACCCTTTCCGAACTCTTTTTTGATGTCGTAGGGAAACACTATGTACGCCCCGCCCTTGCCGGAAGCCTGCATAATTTTTGCGTCAAATTCGTAGACTTTTGGCGTTGGTTTTGCGCTTCGGAGTACCTTGCTTAAAGGCTTGCCTTTTGCAAGCTCATCGACGAGCTTGTCGAGTCGGCGGATTTCTTTTATGGTGTCGTCCTCGATTTCGTCGATTTTTACACCGCAGATTGTTCCGGTTATCAGCGTTCGTTCGGGCTTAAGCTCGGGTGCGTTGCCGAAAAAGTCAAAATATGTCAGAGTTTCGGCGCTTGCCATTGCGGCGATATCACCGGTTGTGTAGCCGGTGAGCCATGATATGACGGCATCAAGCTCGTTTCGAGTTCGCCCCTTTTTTTCTATTTTTGCGAGCAGCATCGGGTATATCCTTGCAAACTTCAGATTGTATACATTTTCTTTTTTCACAAACTCTCCTATCGGCAGCCTTGTTAAAGAATGCCGCATGGGGTATTATTTTAGTCAGGATATCAAAGGAGAAACGATATGTCCATACTTGATGAAATACGCAGCGGAATACTTGAAAACACCGAAATTGACGCAAACGAAAAGATATGTCTTGTAGTGCTGCTTTGCAGCGGCAATGTTTCGGATATGGAGGCACTCGCCCACTTGATGGGAACAACTCCTGTGACGGCGCAAATGGCTGTGCGCAGCCTCAGATTAAAGGGTTATCTTAAAAATGAGAATATCGGCTCTGATGAGGCTGAAATAAGCGCGCTTAAAAGACTTTTAGAAAAAGAAGGATCTAAATTTGAATCCCGGCTTATTAAAGCGCCGCGCGCCAATGTCGTGTCGGCGTCCGCCGATGTTGGGGCATTGCCTGACGATGTCAAGTCGTCGCGCGCTGATTTCGAAACAGAGCCGTTTAAGGAGTTTGCTGCCGAGCCATTGCAGAACACGTATCGCTCGCGCGTTGCCGCGCTGTATAAAAAAGATGGCCGTGGCGCTTCTGTCGGCGCTTCGGGCAGCAGTTCTGTCGGCGTTTTGGGTGGAGTTTCAGGCGACGTCTCTGTCGGCGTTTCAGGCGGCAGCTTGCAGGGCGGTTTGGACATCGCTTCGTTGGGAGTAAATCCTAAGGCTGCAAAGACAGAGCAAAGAGCGGTGGACAGCAAAAGCCCCGAAGACAGGGTCATGGAGATTATCGACGAGGCGATAACTCGTTCGGAAGCGGCAATAATACTTGGTTTCGCGCGCGGCGATGTCGATAAGGTCGAAAAAATGTACAAACGAGTTCGCGGAACGCAGATAAAGGATAAGATCGACGCGCTCGTAAAATTGTTGCAATAGAGTACATCAAAATGTAATATTAAAGGGATTTAATATATTTTCGCCGAATTTTCGGCGTTAAGTGCAGCTCGGTGCGCCCTGAATTGCCGCACCGGTTACAAATATTTAATTGACAGTCTTTGCTGCCGCAACTATATTGTTTGCTATGCTTAAAACAACTAAAAATCTACTGGTTGTCGCACTTGTTGCCGTGGCGATTTTCGCGGCGCTGCTGCTCGACCGGTGCGAAAAAAATAAAACCATTATAGAGGCTCTTGAAGCAAAGAATTCCGAGCTGATGGCAGAGGCGGACAAGCTGCGTTCAGCCGTCGAGGAGGCGAGGGATTTGGCGGAGCGTGCAGAAAAAGAACTTGACGAAGCGCTTAAGATGTTTTCGGAGAAATTTGGTTACAATGATTTGAGCGTAGAACAGCTCAAAAAAATAAACGAGATTGCCGAAAGCACTCCGCTGGAAGCGGATGCGGCCGCGGCGCTCGTGTATTATGCGGATTTTTACGGCATAGACTACTCGCTGGTGCTGTCGATTATAGAAATCGAGAGTAATTTTCAACAGTACCTCGTAGGCACTTCCAATGATCGCGGATTTATGCAGATAATACCGATTACCGAGCGGCATTTGGCGGATTCATTCGGAAGCAAAATCGGCATCGAATACGATCCGAACCGCATATTTGAGCCGGATTATAATCTGGGTCTTGGAATAAGCTATATTGCGTATCTCGCATCCATACACGGCGACGATCTCGACAAAATACTTACAGAATACAATCGAGGTGCCGGAGGACTTGCAATGTATTACGCGGAAAATCTGACATATTCATCCGTGTATTCGCGTTCGGTCATCGACAGGACATATAAGTACCAAGAATTAAATGGCGAATAGCGCATAACCGTATTTTGGGAGCTGCAATCAGTGGATGTCGGGGGGCTAAAGTTTTTTTCTGATGTCGCCGCCATAGAATTTGACCGCGTCAAATAGCAGCAGGCGAGAGTGAAACCGCTCTCCGAGCAGCTCCATTATTTCTTTATGATCCATATTGGTGGTTATAATTGTAGATTTCTTCGATGCGATTCTCTCGTCTACTATCTCGAACAGCGCGGAAGCGAGATTGGTGTACCTGGGTGCGGCGAGGTCGTCTATTATCAGGAGATCTGCGAGCCTAAGCAGAGAATCCTTTTCCTTTGCTTCTTCGCCGGGATTGAATGACATCATCTCCGAGAGCAGGGTTTCGAGGCTTGTGTGGCGGTAGTATACCGCAAGAAACCCTTTTTTGATTACGGCGTCGGCGATGCAGTTTGCAAGGAAGGTTTTTCCGAGTCCTGTTCCGCCTATAAACAGCAGCGACCTGCCTTCGGGGAATTTTTCGGAGAACTCTTCGGCGAGGTCGCGGTTATTTTCCATGATATCGCGCTGTGAAAAAGCATTGTTTCCGATGGTTATATCTTCGGTGTTCGAAAATACAGACGGGTCAAACCTGCCGAAATTCTGGGAATCGAGCATTTGCGAAAGGGAGTATTCTTCCCGTACGGCATCTGCTGCAAGAGCGCGCACGCAGCTGCATATCGCAGGGCCGTCGTAGCCTGTATCGCGGCATTTTGTGCAGTCATAATCCACAGAGAAGTCGGACTCGCTGATTCCGATTTTTGACATCAGCGACTTTCTCTTTTTTTCGGTCTTTTTGATTTCTTTTTCTTCGCCCGAAACATCCTGTTTATTAAGGATTTTCAAACTTTTTTTCAGCCTCAGATCCGTCAGCAGGTCATCTGTTTCGCGGAGCTTTGGGAAGCGCTTGTATATGTCGCTTATTCGAGCTTCCACCGCCTTTTCGTTTTTTTTGCGAATTGCGCTCTTTATGGTTAAAAATCTTGATATATCCATAATTCTCCTGTGTTTTATTCAGATTGCTTGTTTTTGTTTTTTCTTGCCAGCAGCATTTTTTCGAGTTCGTCGTTTTCGAATGGTTCAGCGCTCGCTTTTTTATTGCGGACTTTCAGCGGTTGTGTCTTGGAGTCGTGCACCTCGTTTGTTCCGCGGATTTTGGAGTCGATAAAACTGACTGTTGCGCCGCGCTGGGTTGCGGAATATTTTGCTATGTATTCATCGACCTCGCTTTCGCTTAGGCCAAGTTCGCCAAACCAGGCAGCCATTATGCGTTTTTCGGATTTGTTCACAGCGTACCTGCTGCCGGTTATTTCTAATTTTAGTCTTGCAAACAGTGCGGTTTGAGAATCTTCATCCGCGTGTGGAGTTCTTTCTCTTATTATTGCTTTATTTATAAAGCCTACGGTCGGGTTGTTTGTGTCAGGGGAATGTTCCTCTATAAACCGCAGTATTTCAGTTTCCGACATATGATATTCGTCGAGCCAGCTGTTTATCATGGTCTGCTCGGCAGGAGTTGCGGCGCTTTTGCCGCCGATGAGGAGCTTAACGCGCTTGTAAAAGTCGTTTCGCATAAAGAAGTTTCGCGCCAGCAGCGCCGTCTGTTCGAGATCGCCTATATTGTTTTGCAGGGTGTAGTCAAGAAATTTGCGCACTTCTGCAAACTCACTTCCGCCGAGGTCGCGGTAGTAAAGGGCCAGCACGGTTTCGAGGATATCGAAAGCTCCGCCCGATTTTGAGACAAAGTCTTCATAGTAAGAGTACTCGGCGCTGCTGACCGACTTTTTCTTAATGGATGTGACGAGCTTTGCGAGTTCCGCCGACTTGTGGTGTTCGGATTCGATTTTGCGGCTTCCTGAAAAAATTTGCGATCGCGCCGAGTGGAATTTTATGTGGAAACCTTCGTCGGAGAAAAGTCTGCTGCGCGCTTGCGTCGAGGTGTTTTGCGTCTGCCGCGAAGTGCATGGCGTTTGCTCCGAAGCGTGCACGGTTTTTTCGATGCTTACAAGCCCGGATTTTTCCCAATATTCAAGCGCCGAAATTACTTTTTCCTCTGTGATGGAGAGATGCTCCGAAAGAGATGAGATGGTCGCTCCGGAGTTGTTTTTGGCATAAAAAAGACCGAGGATGTAGACTTTAAGCTGATCCTCGTCTGCAAATGGCAGAAAGTGTTTTATGAATATATTTTCAAGCGAAGTTTCACCAAAATCAATATCTGTTTTTGATGAATATCCCATTCCAAAGCTCATGATGCCTCCTTGCGGCGGAGGTGATGCCGCCGTAAGCATATAATAACACACAAGCTCATTTACTATGTACAAATAAAATTATAATTATATAGTAAATGAGCAAACATAATGTCTACGAGGCATATTAGCGAACACTTACGCGCCGGCAAATGGAACTAAACATCCAAAATGTTTTCAAATATATTTTTTTGTGGTATAATACCCCCGTCAGCTATCTGCTGAAAAGAAAGGAGCGTTGGAACTGGAGTATGAAGG
>JBHAZV010000052.1:0-7910 GCA_041781135.1 Acidaminobacteraceae bacterium | reverse complement strand
TTTCTGTATGAAGTTTTCAATGTGCTATGCTAATTCGCCGCCGTGCTTTGCGCTGTCGTCCGCGAACGCTCAATCATAATACCATCCTCCGACCGCGCGGTCAATACTTTTATTGTTAAATTTTTGTCATTATTGGCGCGGTACTAAATATCGCCTGATTATACGCGTTCTGCGCAAAAATGCTCAATTGCCCCGCGCGCGGACTCAATTAAGCTTCGCCGTGCACAAATCCGACAAGTCTTTAATACAGTCCTGACCCAAACCGATACCATAAAATTTTAAGCCGGCATTTTGCGCGCACTGCATATCGCTTTCCGAATCCCCACACATAAATGAATTTTCCATATCTATTTCTGGATATTTTTTAAGCGCTTGCTCAATAAGCCCAATCTGAGGCTTACAACACCTACAGCCCGCGTCACGGCTGTGTGGGCAATAAAAAATATCCAAAATCTCGACGCCATTATTTCTGAATTCCTTAAGCATCTTTCTTGTAAACGATTCGTACTGCTCGACTGTAATGATGCCCTCGGCTATTATATACTGGTTAGTGATGATTATTACCTTGTAGCCCCGTCCGATCAATTCCCTTATCCCATGAATGCTGCCGTCTAAAAATTCAGGTTCGCAAACATCGCGCCATGCATCATCCGGGTAATCCCTGACTATTGTTCCGTCCCTGTCCAAAAAAGCTATTTTCATTATATGCTCTCCTTGTAAAGTCAATTCCGCCCTGGCTTTTGTAATTAAACACACACTTGCTATTGCAAACCAACGCATACACGTGTATATTACCCTTGGTGTTATTAATGCAATTTATAGCGCCATTCCCTCGGTAGGATGACGTATCCCCTCCACGGCAGCCATCTCGCTTGAGCTTCACACTCTAAACAACCAAGTAACTATTAAAAAACATTATAAGGCGGCGAAAACATGACTTTTACATTTATAGAAATAATGGATATTCTCGGAACAGTTGCATTTGCGCTTTCCGGAGCGGCCGTTGCGGCGCGCAAACACATGGATATGTTCGGAGTGAATATACTCGCCCTTGTCACCGCAATGGGCGGCGGTATAATCCGAGACATAATCATCGGCACAACGCCCCCCATGGCGTTTCAAAACTCCTTATTTCTAAAAGTTGCTGTCATCACAGCAAATTTCGCTTTCATTACAATGTACGCACGGCGCAAACATTCCGAAAATCCTTTTCTGATTATTCCGGACCGGGCCATGTTCTGGTTTGACACCATGGGGCTCGCTGCATTCTCTGCAGGAGGGGCTGCGACAGGATTCAACTCCGCGTATATGTCAAACATTTCTCTCATTGTGTTTTTGGGAGTGGTTACGGGAGTTGGCGGCGGAATAATGCGGGATATCCTCGCTCTCGAAACACCTTATGTATTTGTCAAGCACGTTTACGCCCTCGCTTCACTTGCAGGGGCATTCACGACAGGAATTATGATGTCGGCAAATGTAAGGCTCGAATTCGCAATACTCTCCGGTTTTACGACAACCATTATTATACGAGTCCTCGCCGCGCATTTCCGTTGGAATCTCCCACGGATATTCTGATTTACCCCGCCGCTCTATGTTCGCCGCTCTAAATATAACTCCATTTTATAAGCTAAAATTTGCCGCTTGTGCCGCCGTGCGACCTGCCCGAACTGCCTACCGAACCGCCGCCTTTGTCTTCTGATTTTATCTTTGTTCTGGTTACCGTAGTATTTATATAATAATCAGCCCTTTCATTTATATCTACCGTTCCGGGAACTATATACTCCGCAGCACGGCTCTTTTTGGTGACATTTCTCTGAGCCAGCGCCGTTATCGCGGTTATAAAAAGCGCAAGCACTGCCGAAATCCCGAAAATCTTCGGCAAACTTTGAAATGCAGCCTTTCTGTCGTACGAACCGTCCATAACCGATTCGATGCCATCAATAAACGCTAAGACTGCCTTGTAATATTCGCCGCTTTTGAGTTTAGGCAAACACTCCGATTCTACAAGCTGCTCCAGCTTTGAATTGGAAACCGAACCCTCCGCCTTGCCTGTAGTAAGCGCGCAATAATCCCGGTTTCCCGCGCCGCCCTGCATGCTAAGCGCAAAAATAAACCCATCATAACCCGATTTGTAGCCAAAGCCAAGATAATCGTAAAAATCTTCTACAAACTGCCTAAAAGTGCCGCTGCTTCCGTCATTAAGCCTATTTTGACTAAAATCTATCCTATCTCCCGAAAAAAACACCATATCCATCTTGTGTTTTTCCCTAAATTTCTGGATTCTTGCCTCTAAATCCGCCTGTTCAGAGTCCGAAAGCAGCCTTGCAAAGTCGATAGCTCTATTGTCTTCTGCACCATTATCCGAAATATTGTCAAAGGCTACATCCAAAAGCTCTATTGAATTCAGCAATCCATTATAGTACTCGCCGTTGTAGTCATATTCCACATAAATGTTTTTGACGACGACATCAACCGCCTTCATCACCACATCATAGCGTTCGCTGCCGCTTTCTCCCATGAAATCATAGAAATACTTATTTGCAGCGCTGTCGAATCCGATTATTATGCCGGCATTGTGTTCTCCGACCCCATATTTGTTGCTCTCATAGACTATATCCAAAAAGTCGGCAAAATTAAATGTTGAATCTCCTTCGGCATAGTCGCCGACATAATCTTTAGTAAATACAAAAGCCAAATCTACGCCGTGCTTTTTAATAAAATTATCAATGCGCAAATTTATATCATTGGCCTGCTCGTCACTCAAACCCAGATATTCATCTATAAAACGCAAATATGTGTCATCGTTCACAGTATATGTGCTCGCAAACGCGGGCAGACCAAGAAGCAGCGCCGCAACCATCAGCACTAACACTACTTTGTACTTACAAAAACTTTTCTTTATAAATGTCATAGCCGCCCTCCTACATAAACATCTTGACGACAGTACCGATTACCGTGCCGACAACAGTAAGTATTCCCCAAAACGCCGCGCACCTTGCCAAAGAAATAGGCACTGTGCCAACAACCTTGCCCGTCTGTCCATTCATTACAAATTCGTAAACCTTTCCCTTGTAGCGAGTCGGCATAATCCATACCGGTATCATCGCATATTTCACTATACCATTTTCGCGGTTTCGTATGCTTGTGCTTACAGAGCGATAAGATGAATACCCCCGAAGCGTCTTAGCGAATTCATCTTCGCAAGTTCTCTCTATTCTATTATTTACTCTCGGAAGGCAATCCTCGCTGCTTACTGTATATTTATCTGCAACAAACCCCGCCATGTACATCCCGTCAAACTGCTTCAGACCGCTGAAATCAAACGGTTCGATGCTGTCCATATACTCGTCCTTCATGGTTTCGGAGGCATCGGCAGGCACGTTTTCAAAATCTACATTGCCGCCCCTGTAACATCTGTAATGTCTTGTTTCAGTTACTTGATAATCACCTGAACGGTATGAATTTACTATCTCGGCATGATAGACAATATTCGCCTGAACCTTGGCGTCATAAAGCCAAAACGGTACATACACGCCGGAACTCTGCTCTATTCTATGATTATCTCTGAAAATTTTAGGCACTAAAAACTTGCCGCTCAAAAACTTCTTGAGCCTCGATGCCATCTCCGATTTTTGAATGGCAAACGGTATTATCACATCAGGTTTCAGCACCCCCGACAGCTGCGCAGGGAAAATCGCCGGATTATCGCAATATGGGCATTTTGTAGCAGCAGCATTTTCATCTACAATTATGCTTCCTCCGCAGGATTCACAGCGATAACTTTTCTGACCCGACATATCCATCTCGACTCCAGCCGAAGTATCCCACGCTAACTCAGTGTCATTCGAGGCTGCCGCAGTCTCGCTGGCATCGTATTCTTCGAGCACCTTTGTGTAGCGCTGCATTTCTTCTTCAGTAAAAACACTTGAACAAGAAACACACTTGATTGCCTGATCCTGCGCGGAATAATTAAGTGCCGAACCGCAATTCGGGCATTTGTGACTAATCACATCTCCCATGTAACCCTCCTGTTAAATTATAGTAATATAAAGACTGCCTGCGACCTATAAAAAATCGCAGAGCAGCCTTTCTTTGGTTTCACCCAATTTATACATTTCTTCGTACTCAGCATCAGGAAGCATCCCGCCGCCTGTCAGCCAAGATATATGCACGGAATCGTCCATTGCACTGAGCAGTTTTCGTTCCGCAAGATACTTCATACCGACTCCGGTATAGTACATATTCCCCACTCCCTGTAATCCCGCAGCCGCCGACGGCTCAATACGAATTTTTTCACACTCGCCAAGAAGTTTGAGATAACCGAGCATCCTGTCATCACTGACAGTATATATTCCGCTGACAGTCCCACCCAAAATAGGCGCGGTTCTCTCCGCCATCCTGCCGCATGCAAGCCCATCTGCCACAGTCTTCCCGCTTCTTCCGTATTCATACACGCTGACTCCGCTGTTTTTACCGCTCGACAACCCGGCGAGCACCGAAGGCACTTCTGTCGGCTCAGCAAGAAAAATGTGCACCCTGTCGCCGAACACCGCTTTAAGACCAGCCGCAATTCCGGACGGCGCATTGCCTACACCACAAGGTATGTAAACAAAAATAGGAGCAGTTGTATTCTTTACAGCAGGATCCTCTGCTATTTCAAGTGCAGCGCAGGCATAACCTCTATACAGCAGTTCCGAGCGCTCATCGTCCACAAAGTAGTACCCATGCGCATCGGAGTCGTGTCTGCACTTGGAGACGGCCTCGGTATAATCGCCGTCTACAACCACAACTTCTGCGCCGGCATCCGTAAGCAGCCGCATCTTCCAAGGAGAAGCCTCCTTTGACATATAGACCTTTACGCCAAAACCTAATTTCCTGCCGGCTACACCTACGCTCAGACCCAAGTTGCCGGTAGACGCCACGGAGACGATTCTTCCTTCCGCAGACTCGCCGCGCTTAGCAATTCCCTTCGAATATACCAGCAGTTCGTAAAGCGCGCCTCGGATCTTTACACTTCCCGACAGGGGCAGATCGCAATCCAATTTGGCATACCACTTCCCCGGAAGCGACCCTGCAAATATGTGAGTGCACGCCTTATGAAAAGTCGGTATCTGCACCAATTTAGAGGTGGGAACTCCATTAAAATCCTTTTTTGCAAGAGAACCATATTCCTCGGCAATTGAGGCAAGTTCAGCCATTCCGAGCGGATAATCCGCAGCGGCAGGATTAAGCCAAAACTGCTCGCTGCCGCCGCAAAGATCCATGTTATTTGTCTTCATAGCCACCTAATTTATAATATTTGAAATCCAGTATATAAAGCTTCCGGTATCGATTCCGTGCTCAGCATCTATCATTGCATCAACCTTTATATAGCCACCTATTACTTCGACACCTCTGTCAACCCGAAACACAAATCCGGAATTTTCATTAGCGCTGTTGTATTCTAAATCCTTGACCTGGTGAGTATTGCCTTTTGCATCTACAAATACCAAGCCCTTTATTTCAGAAATGTATTTTGTCGTATAGAATTTCAACATGCCATTTTCATTCGTATCCCAGTAGATATACGCAGGCTCGTTCCAGTTATATGAAGAAGCGTCATAATAGCTTGTATAACTGCTCGCTTCTGTGGTGCTCGGCATATATTCCGTCGTATCGGAGATGTTCGCAGTGGTATTGACGTAATCATCCCATGCTTCAGATATCAGGCTTATATCCGGCTGCTCAAATGCAATAGTCGGGTCGAGCGGCGCAGGCGGTTCTTCATAAGGAATTTCTGTCTTTTTAAATGCAGTAAAATCAGCGCTCACACTCAACTCGCCCTCCATATATTTATGGTATGGCGCAGTTACATAACCCCATATCGTTAAAACCGCTTCATCCTTAGGGTATATGTCAGGATTTTGGAATACTACCTTAAAATTCCTGCCGCCCCAACCCATCTTGTAATCTTTATTTTCAACAAGTTCGACGCCATCGCTAAAAACCTTGTAACCATGCGGAACACTCGAAATAGGCATCACATCAATGCTGAGAGTGCTTTCAAACGTCTTCTGATCTATAACATTCACACTGACAAACTGAATATTGACAAAATCCTTAAACTGCACATAGACACTTGCGTCACTCAACATCGGGAAACCTGTTGCAGACTTAAGATCCTTGATTTTGCACTGAACGATTTTTCCGTGCAGGTTTTGATCGTTAAATTTGAAAGTAACACTCGAACCGCCGGGAGCCATCGTCCATTTCGACTGATCGATAACCCTGCCGTCCTCCAAGACAAATTCAAAATTCGATTTTTGAGGCTGAGCAATAACAGAGTTAAATTCTATATTGAGCTCGTCAAAATGCGGCGCCAGAGTCTTTGCCTTAATCGGCCTCAAATACTTGCTGAGATTGATCTCAACGGGTTTGTTGGTAGTAGTATTCGAGCCGCCGGATATTTCTGCCGAAGCCTTTGCCAGATACTCGGAATTCAGACCGAGAGCCTTGTAATATGGCACAGATTCGCCGTTCTTCGGAACAAGCAATGTGTTGACAATGTAAATAAATGTCTGCCCTCGAAGGATAGCCCCGGACCCGTCGCCGGTATCGTTTGTGATTCCAATGCGTTTAGCCTTTGCCATAATATCCTCGGTACCCCAGTCAGCGGTGTGCCCAAGAGCCCTCAGCATTAAAGTCGCCATCTGCTTTGCGGTGACTGTCATGCCAAGTCCGAACCTGCCGCCTCCTATTCCGGTCGTAAGACCAACCTTGCTTGCATACTCGATATAAGGCGCCGCCCAATGATTTTTCGGAACATCCGTGAACATCCCGACAGGTACATGAGATTTGGCTGCCGCCTCCAGCCCGTTTAAACGCAGAGTGATAACCACAACCTGCTCTCTCAGAAGAGTTCCGCCCTCATTGAGACCTGTTCCGTCACCGGTTATAAGGCCGAGCTCTTTCAAAACTGCGCCAATCCTGCCGTAATTTGCAGCTACATCACTTTCATATGCGGCAGCAAACACAGACGTAGTCAGTAAGACTGCCATCAAGACTATCGCCAACAGTTTCTTCATAAATACCTCCCAATTAATTTTATTTCAAGCGTAACTCCAATAAAATCAATTATATCTACGCTTCATAGACTGAGTAGCCCGTTCTATCGCTTCCAGATGTTCGAGGCTCTTGCCGGTGCCCTTCGCAACGCAGCTGACCGCATCATCGGCGATTATGGTCCTTATTCCGGTCCTTTTTTCGATCAGAGTATTCAGACCATGCAGCAGCGAACCGCCGCCGGTCATAATAATTCCGGATGCCGCAATATCCGCAGCAAGCTCAGGCGGCGTCTGCTCAAGCACTCCGTGTATCGCATCGCAAACCGCTCTGACGACCTCGCTGAGAGCCTCTACCATCTCTTCGCTCGAAACCATTACGCTCTTCGGCAGGCCTGATACGAGGTCACGCCCTTTGCACTCCATGCTTATCGGCTTTTCGCGCGGATGGGCAGTTCCGATATTAATTTTCAGTTCCTCCGCAGTGCGTTCACCGATCTGTAGATTGTATTTTTTGCGCATATACTTGATGATCGCTTCGTCGAACTTATCTCCGGCGACCTTTATGGAGTTGCTGACCACTATTCCGCCGAGCGAAATTACAGCTACATCGGTCGTGCCGCCGCCTATATCTATTATCATTGAGCCGCTCGGTTTCGAAATATCTATATTAGCACCGATGGCAGCTGCGATCGGCTCTTCTATCAAATAAGTCTTTCCTCCGCCCGCAGCCATTGTCGCATCAAGCACAGCGCGTTTTTCCACCTCTGTGACTCCGCTCGGAACGCAGATTATAATCTTCGGGCCAAAAAGCCTCCTTTGCCCGCAGGTCTTATTTATAAAATATCTAAGCATTCTCTCTGTCACGCT
>JBHAZV010000051.1:0-20062 GCA_041781135.1 Acidaminobacteraceae bacterium | reverse complement strand
GCGTAACTCCTGCCCACCGAATCGACCGAAAGTCCTTTGTAATACCTGCCCGATCCCGACAAATACTCTTTCGACAAAAAACCTGCCACATAGTCGATGCCCGCCTCCCTGCTCGCAAAGCGTTTTGCGCTGCTGTAAGGCGAATCATCATATGCACAAAAACCAAAGAGGTTGTTTTTATCCAAAGCAATTTTAGAAGTGCCATAACCCGACTCCAAAGCGGCAATTCCCGCTAAAAAATAAGCGTTTACTCCGTATTTCGCCTCCGCATCCGCAAAAGCAGCTCCAAGCCCTTGCAGCGCAGTGCCTTCGAGCGCCCTGTCGATATCGGCGCCGGAAGAACCACTGAGAGCCGTCACATTTTCGCGAAGCACTGCATCCCTTGCGCCGTAATGCAAAGTCGAAATTTTCTGTCTCTGAACCGCCGCGCCGCGCCCCAACTTAGTTCTGAGTATTTCATCAAAACGCTGTTCGGTCTTGTAGTAATCCGTAGAGATGCGCTGAATATGCTCCCGCAAAAACTTGCTTATTTTCAAGATATCCTCCGCTTTTATTATACATAAATTGTGATGCTTTATGTTATAATTATTATTATGAATTATGATATCAGCAAACTGGATTACAGCATAGTCGGCGAAGGCATGCCGGTTCTGCTCCTGCACGGATGGGGAGGAAACAAGGATTCATTTTCTCCCGTCACCAAGTATCTGCCGCCAAAGTACAAGCTTATATCGCTCTCAATGCCGGGATTCGGCGGTTCTCCGGAACCCGAAGCCGCCTGGTCGGTACAGGATTATGCAGACCTCGTCTCGGCATTTATAGCCGAAAAGCTCTCGGCCGAAGAGAGAGGCGCTCTGCTATGCATAACCCATTCATACGGAGGAAGGCTCGCCGGCAAACTCAAAAACTTCAAAAAATTAGTGCAGATAGCGTCGGCGGGCATAAAGCCGAAGCGCAGCCTCAAATATCATATAGGTCTTTTTTTCTACAAGCTGCTCAAGGGCATTGCCGCGATCCCGTTTGTCGGCGCTCCGTTTCAGCGGCCTCACAGAGCGCACCGGGCGCTCAGAGGGTCGGACGACTACAATAACGCTACGCCCGTAATGCAGCAGGCCCTCACAATGGCAGTCAACCACGACCAGCGCAGAGATTTTGCTCAAATAACCTGCCCGACTCTTATAATTTGGGGCGAGTCAGACAGCACAACGCCGATATGGATGGGCTACGAAATGGAAAAACTCATCCAGGGCTCCGCGCTGATCACATACAGCGACGGCTCGCACAGAGTGCATTACGACCACGCGGCAGAGGTCGCAATAGTTATAGACAATTTTTTCAGCAACGAAGACTTTGCCAAAAATACAGAAATAGAGGAGGCTGCTCAGTGACACACTTAGCAATGACCATAGCCGCCGTTCTGCTGCTGTGCGGCTCGCTCGTTATGCGGTTTATAGAGCAGCTGCGGGCATTCCAGCAGCTTGGATACTATGCCGGGCAGTACGCTCGCAGAAACAGCTACTACCCCGACCACATATTTACTTATATCGCCGCTGTTCTCCTGTGCATACCGGGGCTGCACCCCGGATTCTCGCTGTTTTTCGCGGCGCTCGACCTATCTTTCCAAATACTTATAGCAAAGGGGCTCAAGCCAAAGCATCCTCTTGTCTATACAAAAAGAATACTGCGACTGATTATCACTATCGCCATGCTCACAGCTGCCGCGCTGACCGCTACCTGCGCACTGCTCCCTGTCAAATTCAGCGCTGTTGCTGTTGCGGTAATCCACGCCGCCGCTCCTTTAATGATAATTGCGGCAAACTTTATAAATCGCCCGATTGAGCTCAGCATAAACAAATTCTATTACAGGCAGGCGGAGGAATGCGTCAAAGCCGCTCCGTTTCTGAAAATCGCGGCAATTACCGGAAGTTTCGGCAAGACCTCGATAAAAAACATTTTAGGCGATATGCTGAAACGCGATTTTAATATCCTTGTTCCGCCGTCAAGCTACAACACGAAATTAGGCCTTACAAGGCTCATTCGCGAAGAACTGCTGCCTACCACGCAAGTGATGATTGCGGAAATGGGCGCAAAAAAGACAGGAGAAATCCTCGAAACGGTGCAGATGCTTCCGCCGGATGTCGCTCTTATTTCCACCATAGCCGGTCAGCACCTCGAAACCTTCGGAAGCTTAGACAATATCATAAACGAAAAAGCAAAAGTATTTGAGCACTTAAAGAAAAACGGCTCGGCAATCATAAATTTTGACGATCCGAATATAGTCAAAATACAGCAGAGAGTCGATATAAACAAAATTTACTATTCGACCAAACAAATAACAAACAAGGATATTCCGTCCGTTTATGCAGAAAAAATCCGAGTCCACAGCGGGGGCTCCGATTTTACTCTTGTAGACGCCAGAAGCGGCTCGCAAATAAGAAAAATAGAGCTGCACACAGGCTTGCTCGGAGAACACAACATATCCAACATCGTCGCAGCCGCAGCTATGGCGCTCGAATTGGGCGCGACACTGCAAAGCATTGCACGGGCGACAGCAGAGCTTGTGCCTGTCAAAAACCGGCTCTCCACAAGAATCGAAAACGGAGTGACTATCCTCGAAGATGCGTTTAACTCCAACCCTGCAGGCGCAAGGGCTGCGCTTAATGTGCTCTCTATAATGCCGGCAAACAGGCGAATTATAATAACGCCCGGCATGATCGAGCTTGGCAGCGCCGAAAAAGAAGTGCACAGTGAATTCGGACGCCAGATAGCCGCTGTCTGCGACGAAGTCGTACTCGTAACCAAAAAGCGAACAGCCGACATTTACAGCGGGATACAAAGCGCCGGCTACGATATGGCTAATGTCAGGATTGTGGGCGGCATGAGGGAAGCGCTCGGCCTTATTAAAACAATCTGCAACGAAGGCGATGTCGTGCTGATAGAAAACGACCTGCCTGACGCTTACGAGGAGGTAGTATGATAAATATCGCTGTATTGTTCGGCGGCAAATCTGTCGAGCACGAAGTATCTGTAATCACTGCAATGCAGGCGCTGGCGGTCATCAAAAATATGGACGGCTACCGCGCAATACCGATATATGTCGGCAAGGACGGAAGCTGGCATACCGGCGCAGGCCTTGACGAAGTCGAAAATTACCGCGATATTCCTGCGCTGCTAAAACATGCCAAGACTGTCGCTCTTATACCTTCGTCTCAAAAGGGCGCTGCAAGGCTTGTGAACGTTGTATCAGGCGGCGCGCCGCTTCCCGAAGAGATTTCCCGCGTGGATATCGTATTTCCGATTATCCACGGCACAGGCGGCGAAGACGGCACCCTGCAGGGAATGCTGGATCTCATCGGGGTTCCCTACATAGGCTGCGGAGCATTTGCAGCCGCTGTCACAATGGACAAAACCGCCACCAAAGCGCTGCTGAAAAATGCCAAAATCCCTCAAATGCCCGGCAAATGGTTCTATGCCGAGGTTGCAGAAGATCAAACAGACCTCGTCGTAGAGGCATGCGAGCGCGATCTTCTATACCCAATGATAGTCAAACCGGCGGATGTCGGCTCAAGCGTAGGCGTAAGAACCGCTCATAATTCCGACGAGCTCAGAGAAGCCGCGCGTTTCGCCGCTAAATTTTCATCTAAAGTAATTGTCGAGTACAAATTGGAAGACAATTTCGAAATTAATATCTCTGTTTTAGGTGATAGAATTTCTCAAAAACTGTCTGTGTGCGAGCATCCGATGACAGATCGCGAAATTCTGACCTATGAAGACAAATATATGTCCAGCGATGCGACAAAGGGAATGTCGGCCGCAAAAAGGCAAATACCTGCCGAAATTCCGGATGAACTAAAAGAAGAAATAGAGCGCATAGCGCGCGAATGCTTTATTCTGCTCGATTGCTCCGGAGTAGTCAGAATAGACTTTTTAGTTGATATCATTACTCTTAAGCCATATGTATGCGAGCTGAACACTATTCCCGGCTCGCTCGCATTCTATCTATGGGAAGCGAGCGGAGTCAGCTTCGAAAAACTCATAAGCGAGCTTATAGACATCTCGTACCGCTGCCACAGGCGAAAGAGCAGCGTCACGCGCTCAATAGACAGCAACCTGCTCTCGCAGGGAGATCTGCTCGGAATAAAGAAATAGGCGAGCTCGCGGGGCATTATGAAAAAGGTTCTGATAGTCGAGGATGACAAGGACATAAACAACCTGATCAGCGCATACTGCAAAGCGGAGGGTTACAGGTCGCTGCAGGCATTTACCGGCAGCACGGGGCTTAGGATGTTTTTGAACGAAAAGCCCGACGCGGTGCTTCTTGATATAATGCTCCCCGAAATCGACGGATTCGAGCTGTGCCGGCTCGTTCGCGCGGAATCCGATGTGCCCGTTATAATGATAAGCTCAATGCGCGAGGACAAGGACAAGCTCTCGCTCTACTCTTTGGGCGCAGATGACTATATCGAAAAACCTTTCAGCCCTCGGGTGCTTATGGCGAAAATATCAGCACTACTGCGCAGAACAAGCGGCAGCAGCACCTCTGCAATCGTCTTTGGAGATATAGAGCTGAACCCGTCCGCAAGAACATGTACCAAGGGGGGCGAACCTCTCGAACTTTCAAAACTTGAGTTTGACATACTGAACTGCCTCATTCTCAATAAAAATCAGGTGATGAGCCGCGAGAGGATTTTTGACAATGTATGGGGGGCGGACGATTTCGGAGATATATCGACAGTCACCGTACATATTAAAAAAATACGCGACAAAATAGAGGATGATCCCTCTAATCCAAAAATAATACAAACAATTCGAGGGATCGGGTACGCCATAAGGGATTAGCGATGCGCAGAAAAAAGCAGAACTACTGGAATCTGAGTCTTGCTATGACTATACTCTCGGCAGGGCTTGCAGCACTTTCTTTCGCGCTGATACTCGCAAAAGCGGGCTACCTGACGCTGCTCACCGTAGCAGGGGTATGCTGTGTCTTTTCAATTGCCACCGCCGTCGGAACTGTAGTTTTTGTCGCAAATCCCGTAAGGAGAATCGCTTCCGCGCTTGAACAGTTAGATGCGCGTTCTATGGGAGCGGTTCACAATGCAGGCGACGGTAAAGCGCCGCTAAAAAATTCGGAGCCAAACTACATAGAGAAAAAAATACGCGACCTGCAAAGCTCTATAGAGGCGCGGATCACTCCCGCCGCAGAGGAAGAAAGGCAGCGCAAAATCCTGATGGCATCGATCTGTCACGACCTGCGAACGCCGCTGACCTCAATAAACGGGTATGTCGAAGCAATTCAGGACGGTGTCGGCGATATAAACGAACATCTGCGCACAATTCTCGAAAAAGCCGAATTCATGAACAAGCTGATAGACGACCTCGACGTTCATTCCAAAAATTCGCTTGACAAGCTGGTTATATACAGAAAGCCCACGCTTGCGCACGAACTGATACGGCGCTGTGCAAGCGGACACGGCGACCCCCGCATACACGTTGCCGAGCCTGTCGTAAAAGCATACATATATGCGGACGCCTACCGAATAATGCAGATTCTCAACAACATTGTGAGCAATGCGCGCAAATTCGCTTCCAAGCGCATAGACATCAGCACCGCAGTGGACAACAGGTACTACATCATAACTGTGTCAGATGACGGCGAAGGTGTCCCGGATAACTACCGCGCTGCAATTTTTGACCCGTTTTTCACATCACGCAAAAATTCGGACAGCGCCGGGCTCGGACTTTCCATAGCCAAAAGCCTCGCGGAAGCTCACGACGGCAGCATAGAATTAGAAGCTTCAAAGGCTGACGGCACATCGCACGGTATAACAAGCGGCGCGACGTTTATAATAAAAATCCCGCTGGCTTCAGCGAAAAAAATAATTCCGACGGAGGAAAGCAATGAAATGTCCAAACTGTTCGTTTAACAATGTCGCAAAGGCTCCGCAGTGCAAAATCTGCGGCACAAAGCTCGATATAATTGAGAGCGAAAACACGGACACACTTTCCCTTGACGAGGCGCTCAAGGCAATATTCGCCGGAAAAGCAAAGGCTTCGCTGCTTACGGAAGACGCGACAGATGATGAGGTAGAGAGCGGCGAAACAGATTTGCAGAATCCTCCGGCTTGGGAGCCGCTGAACGACGAATTAAGTACCCCCGAAAAATCTGCATCGCCTCTGCCAAATGCACCCACAGCCGACGCGCCGACAACCAATTTAGGTGATCAGAGCATAGGCGGCAGCACCGCGCCATTTTTCAAAATGACAGGGAGCGGTGAACAGCACAGCCCGGATGACAAAAAACAACAAAAAAAGAAAATTGTACCTGTTTATGAATTAGGAGATCACTCAATAAATATGGAGGACGACGCAGAAAACCTGCTTTCCCTGCCGATGGACGATGACATCAAAAACTTTGCACCGCAAAAAAGGCGCGCAAGCAAGCTCGATGAAATAGCGGGAATTGCAGTGATTTTACTCATCATAATACTGATCGCACTTATCATTTTTGCGATCTGGACAGGAAAGAAAGACAAACAGCCTCCTACAGAACCCACTATATTGGTAACCAACACAACAGGCGCTGCAACCGACACATCGCCGGTACCGCCGACAACTTCAAGTTCAACCGAAACAACGACCTCTGCAGCCTCCAAGACTGCAACAACCTCGACAACCGAGACAACACCCGCAACGACCGCCTTCGACGAATGGTACTTTGTAAAACAAGGAAGTGTATCTAACGGCGACGGCACAGATGAAGATTCTCTCAGCAAAATCCGAATGGGCGACCACTACTACTTCCACAGACTCGTTTTCGACTTCCTCGGCAGCAAAATACCTACATATACCGTTTCTATTTTAGAGGGCGGCTACCTCGTTCAGCTTCATGTCGAAAATATAACGAGTTACACCAGCGAAACAGCGGTAGCAAGCTGGAGCAATATCGCAGAAAGTATAGAAATCATTGCGGATACGCCTACTTCAATAAATGTAAATATCCGAATGAGCGAACCTGTAATGATCAGCACCTATGGTCTTGAGGAGCCGGGCCGCATCATTATCGACATTAGAGGCGACAGCAATTTAGATTAAAAATCCGACCGATATTGCTTCAAAGCTTTATCTGAAGCTAAAATAAAACGCCATTGCAGCAGCAAGACATAAAAGCAGCGCAAACATCATAAGCGTGCGTCTTGTGCGCTTTCGCAGCAGTTCTGAACGCGAATTGTCCTGCAAAAATTTTTCGTTTTTGAATGTAAAATCGTCGTTTATCAACTGAAATTCGGGTATGCCGTCGGTTACAATATGTGCTACTTCGCCGTCGATCAGCGCCCGCGCATACTCCGCATCTCTCTTTCGCGCATACAGCACTGTATCTCCGTTGTCTTCTGCAACAATTTTTGTATGCAGTCCGAAGCCATAGAGCTGTTTTTCTATATCAAAAAAATCGTCTGCTACTGCAGGGCTTTTAGGATCGCCGCTCGCGCCGGCGGGCCTACGCGCCAGTTCCACCCATTCGTGCATATAGTCCAATCGCCTGAAAATCTTTGGTTGTTTTTTTCTTTGCATTGCAGCCCCCTTTCATTGTACTAAAAAACTATTTCAGTGCCAAATTTCTAACACAAAATTTTGCGTTAAACCACCCTTTCCTAACGCAAATTTGCGTTAAATTTTGCGTTAGAAATGCGTTAGATTTTCGTCTGCACCTGTAGCCATTGCAACTACTCACTTTCCACACCAACCCTCGCTCATCTTTAACGCAAATTTCTGCGTTAAACTTTGCGTTAGATTTTGCGTTAGATATTCTTTGGTTGCTTGTTTTTCAAGCGATACTTTGCATACCTGCCCTTATTTACCGCTTCAATCGCACCTGCCTTTACGAGCGCTTTCAAAAGGGTGTATGCCTTAGATTCTTTTACTCTCAGCAATTCCGCCACATCCGCGCGCGATATAAACTCAGAGTTTTTCGCCATATTTTTAATCATTTCAAGGTAGCTGCTCTCGTCAATATCTCTTTTACGCGCATTGCCAACCCCGTTATTATTCGATTTATAAAGCGCTCTCGATAAAATGTAATTTCCACTGCCCTGCACGTTGACAAAACCATCCTCAACAGCCCTTGCCAGCACATTTCTGACTACAGCTTCCTGCATATTTATCGCATCAGAAAGCTGCGAAACCGTGCTTTTTGGCATATCACGAAGCATATTTATAATAAGCAGCATATTTATCGTGAGCGGTCTGCCTGTTCTTTGCTGCTCGTCGACGATTATTCTTATCAATTCCGGATCAGGATTACTGCGCGGTATAAACAAAGAAACCGTTGTCGAAGTTGAACCGGAATAATCCGGGGCCTGTCTGCCATAGGTAAGCGAACCCTCAAAAATCCTGTCTATTCCGCGTCCTGTTTTTTCGGCCAATCCTACGCGTTTAAGGGCATCAGCCAAAGTCTGGTTTCTGCCATGCGGTTCGGCGTTCAAAAGATTTTTTATATTTACACCCTCAATAAACCCTCCGGGATTAGCAATCACAAGCCCTTCATCTGCAATATGAACTCGCACGCGACCCATCAGCGAATAATCTCTGTGACAAAAGGCATTGACTATCGCCTCTCTAAGTGCCCGCCTGTCAAACTCCGGTATAGACATTCTATGCAGACCAATCTCAAATTCTGCCTCAGTATTCCGGGCGCTGATATGGTCGATAATCTTCTCTATCGCCGCCAACACCGGCAAATTATAATCTTCGTTCACAATCACGGTACTGCCGGATGTCACCTGAAACGAAGCCCCTGAGGTCGGTACAAATCGCTGTATGCTGTGAGATTTTCCGAGCATCAGTATGCCGGCAACCGTAGGGTAAAAAACGCCTTCCATCTCTCTAAGAAGCCCAAGCGCCTTTAATAATTCAGTATTTTCAAGCCCTGACAAAGTTTGGTCGCCGCTGTATATTTCTATATTTCGTCTAAGCCGCTCGATCTCAATAAAATCAATATCCTCGTATGACCCATCAAACACAACAAGGGCAGAATAGTCGAGCAGCCGCAGGTCAGACAGCCGAGTCGTTATCTCATTGGGGTACATCGGAATATTTTCCGGAGTTCCATCGCTCTTCAGTCTGCGCCGGAGCATTTTTCCGGAGCGTGTCGCTACAACGACACCAACAGACTTGGGAACTGAAATTCGCGCAACAAGCTTTCCTTCGTCAATAATTTCGATTCTCGAAGCAACAGGAGGCACTGTATTATTTGCAATAAACGCATTCAAAGTCTGTATATTTAGATGTTCCTTATGAAGCCCCGTAATAGTCCCGTCGTCTTCGATGCCAAGATAGAGCTCTCCACCCTCTGTATTTGCAAACGCAACGACATCCTCAAACAATCTGCTGTCATCGTACTTTTTCAAATCACTCTTAAACTCGACTGTAAGAGTTTCTTTATCCGGAATCATTCTACCTGCCATACTTCCTCCGTATAAATTCTAACACAAAATTTTGCGTTAAACTACCCTTTCCTAACGCAAATTTGCGTTAAATTTTGCGTTAGAATTGCGTTAGATTTTCGTCTGCACCTGTAGCCATTGCAACTACTCACTTTCCACACCAACCCTCGCTCATCTTTAACGCAAATTTCTGCGTTAAATTTTGCGTTAGAATTGCGTTAGAAATGCGTTAAAATAAAAACCGCCGTTTTCACGGCGGCAGCACCGCAAAACTGCGGCAATGTTTTTTTACTTTGCGGAGAGCGAATTTGCTTAAAAATTCTCTTTATCAGCAGCAATGCGCTTCAAATCTTCGACGACATACGGAATGACCTTGTGGAGGTCTCCGACAAGACCGAGGTCTGCAACTTCAAAGATTTTAGCGTTCTTATCCTTGTTGATTGCGATAATGATTTCGGATTCCTCCATACCTGCAAGGTGCTGAATAGCGCCGGAGATACCGCATGCAAGATAAAGATTAGGTCTTACTGTCTTACCTGTCTGTCCAACCTGCTGCGAATGAGGCTGCCAGCCGCTGTCTACAGCAGCCCTCGATGCAGAAACCTCCGCGCCAAGGCAAGCCGCCAGCTGTTCGAGCAGACTGAAGTTTTCTGCAGCCTGCATACCACGACCGCCCGAAACAAGGATTCTTGCTTCCTGAATATCTTTCTTCTCTGATTTTGCTTCTTCGAATGAAAGGACATTAACATAGCACGAATTCTTTGTAGGCTGGAAATCTACATCGATGATCTCGCCCTTTCTGCCTGGCTGCTTTTCATTTTTTGTCATAACGCCAGGTCTGACAGTGGACATCTGAGGTCTGTGATCTGGGCACGCGATTGTAGCCATGATATTTCCGCCGAAAGCAGGACGGGTCATCATAAGTTCGCCTTCCTTGATGTCGAGCGAAGTACAGTCTGCTGTCAAGCCCGCTCCAACCCTTGCAGATACACGCGGCGCTAAATCTCTACCGATAGAAGTCGCACCGTAAAGCACGATTTCCGGCTTGTAAGTGTTTATTGCATGGCACACCGCTTGAGTGTACGGTTCTGTCATAAAATATTTGTAATCAGGCGAGGAGTAAGAATAAACGACATCCGCGCCGTATTCTACGAGAGTCTGAGCCAGCGCCTTTGCGTCCTCTGCGACATTGCACGCCATAAGCGGAACGCCGAGCTCGTCAGCAAGCTTTCTTCCCTTTCCGAGAAGTTCGAGAGAAACGTTCTGGAGGCTTCCTCTTCTCTGCTCTATATATACCATTACGCCCTTGTAATCTTTTTTATCCATTGTTCCCTCCTAAATAATGAACTTCTCTTGGAGTTTGTCAACAAGCGCCGTAGCAAGTTCGCGAGGAGATCCTTCGATGACCTTGCCCGCCTGTTTCGCACCCTTGGTGAACGACTTCTGAACCTTTGTAGGCGAACCCTTAAGACCGATGGCATCTCTGTTTTCGATATTGATATCATCGGCTGTCCATGTTTCTACTTCGCACTTCTGGTGAGCGTCGATAACGCCTGCAACCGTCATGTAGCGAGCCTTGTTAAGCTCCTGAAGCGCTGTGATAACGCAAGGGAATTTTATTTCGACCATCTGGAAGCCGTCTTCAAAATGTCTCTTGATTCGGAGACCGTCAGCAAGTTTTTCGAGACCTTCGGTATAAGAAACCTGCGGAATTCCAAGGTGCTCTGCAATCTGAGGTCCGACCTGCGCAGTATCGCCGTCGATAGCCTGGCGTCCTGTGATAATGAGATCGTATTCAAGATTTTTGAGAGCCTGAGCAATTGTATATGATGTTGCAAGCGTGTCAGCTCCGGCAAACGCTCTGTCAGTGAGCAGAATTACTCTGTCTGCACCCATAGCGTACGCTTCGCGCAGCGCGAGCTTCGCCTGCGGAGGTCCCATCGTAAGAACAGTTACATGAGCGCCATATGCGTCCTTGAGTCTGATAGCCGCTTCGAGACCTGCCTTATCGTCCGGGTTGATTATGCTTGGAACACCGTCGCGAATAAGTGTGTTAGTCTTTGGATCGATTCTAACTTCGTTAGTATCTGGAACTTGCTTTATACATACTACTATCTTCATAAAACCCCCTATTTAAGCTCATGAGCGGCAATGACCATTCTCTGAACTTCGCTTGTTCCTTCGTAGATTTCAGTGATCTTAGCATCTCTCATCATTCTTTCAACCGGATAATCTCTTGTATAGCCGTATCCGCCGAAGAGCTGCACCACTTTTGTTGTAACATCCATAGCCGTTTCGGCAGCAAAGAGTTTAGCCATTGCAGCATCCTGTGAATAAGGGATCTTGTTTTGCTTCTTGTAAGCCGCGCTGTATACAAGGAATCTTGCAGCTTCGATCCTCGCCTTCATGTCGGCAATTCTGAACTGAGTGTTCTGGAAAGCCGAAATAGGCTTGCCGAACTGTCTTCTTTCCTTAACATATTTTACAGCTTCGTCATAAGCGCCCTGAGCTATACCGAGCGCCTGAGCAGCTATACCGATACGTCCGCCGTCCAGAGTGATCATCGCGATCTTAAAGCCCTTGCCTTCCTGACCGAGCATATTGGCAGCAGGCACGCGGCAATCTTCAAAAATGAGTTCACAAGTTGCACTGCCTCTGATACCGAGCTTAAGCTCTTTCTTTCCAATGCTGAAGCCAGGCATTCCCTTTTCGACAATAAACGCGGTAATGCCCTTGAGACCCGCAGATTTGTCGGTCATCGCAAACACCACATAGATGTCGGCAGGACCTGCATTTGTAATGAAAACCTTTGAGCCATTAAGGATGTAGTCATCACCGTCTTTAACAGCGACAGTTTGCTGACCAGCAGCATCTGTACCTGCATTTGGCTCTGTAAGACCGAAAGCGCCAAGCTTTTCGCCCTTTGCGAGCGGCACGAGGTATTTCTGCTTTTGCTCTTCTGTTCCGAATTCGTAGATCGGCGCTGCGCAAAGCGATGTATGTGCCGATACGATGACAGATGTAGTGGCGCAAGCTCTGCCAAGCTCTTCCACGCAGCTCACATACTGCCAGACTGTTCCGCCCGCTCCGCCGTATTCACGTGGATAAGGGATGCCAAGCATACCAAGCTTGCCCATTTGTTTTACTGTTTCTTCAGGAAACTGTTCTGTCTCATCGACTTCCGCAGCAATAGGTGCAACGACTTCTTTAGTGAATTGCCTAAAGAGACCCTGCATCATAATGTCTTCTTCGGATAATATGAACTTCATTCTTCCCCCTTGATTTTTTTATTTACATCAGTAATTCTACCATCATTGCCCGAAAAGTCAACAACCGTAGCGTTTTTGATGGATTTTTGATATATTTGTTTCCTTGTCATTTTTCGCTGAAATAATCAGCTATTTTATAGACCTCATCCGCAGACATATCTCTTGAAAGCAGCGGTATTTTGTATATTCTGGCGCTGCCGCTCCCAAATGCGGCGTCTATCTCGGCGAGACGTTCGCGCTCAACCGACTTTTTCTCCTTCCAAAAATCTCCCTCCGAAACCTCCGGAAGTATTCTGTTGACAACATATCCGACTATCGGCACGCCATACTTCGACAGCGCATCCGAAGCCTTTTTGGTTTCATCTATAGCCAGTTTTTCGGCATTCAGCACAAATACAAAACCGAGCCTGCCGGAATCGAGCAGTATTTTCTTTGCACTTACGACCGCCTCCTTGCGACGCGAAAGTATTTCTATTATCGCGTCTTTCTTTGAAAGCTCGTAGTTGCGCTCTGACATCTCCTTGTACATAAGCGCCTTCTTCCTCTTAGCCAAAAGACTTTCGAGCCAGGATTCAAGCAGCGCAGGCAAGGTCAGCAGCCGCAGCGTATGCCCTGTAGGCGCAGTATCGAAGACTATGTAATCATATTCTTCGCTCGTCTCGTTTATAAGTCCGACCATCCTGTCGAAGAGCGCAGCCTCATGCGAGCCGGGAGAGACCTTTGCACTGTCTAACTGCTTATTTATCTCGGACACAATAACAGGCGAATAAACCTGCTGTATGCTTGCCCGTATGCTCTCGATATACTTGTCGCTCTCTTCTTCCGGGTTTATTTCGACAGAATACAGATTATCCATTATCTTTGTGATATTTCCGCCGATTTTGCGCTCGAACAGATCCCCGGTCGAATGTGCTGGATCAGTGGAGACAAGAAGGACCCTGCTGCCCTCTCTTGCCTTAGCAACAGAAAAAGCGCCCGAACAGCTCGTCTTTCCTACGCCGCCCTTACCGCCAAAAAAAAGTATCTTTCCCAAAAACACCGCCTTATCCCAAACCGGCTCAACGCCCGCCAATCACAGCCGACCCTTAACCGCGCCAAAGCGTCACGACCGCGCCGTCAATCAACGCGCACCGCGTATCAGCGCTGATGCTTCCGCAGCACCAACACGCACCGCCGAAGCGCTGATGCTTCCGCAGCACCAATATGAACCACCGCAGCGCTGATGCTTCCGTAATATCAACGCGCACCGCCCGACGACTGTCGCGCGCCACCGCCCTGACCTCAGGGCGTCACCTGAATCATGCATCAAAATCACCGGAGCGCGAATCCCACACAGAACGCCTGTCGTGCGAATTTTTCTGCCATTTTTCGATCTCCTCAGCCAAAAAAGGATATAGTTCGAGCGCATAATAACTGACCGGCAGATCTATGCCGAGCAGATCGCTGAAGCAAAGTATGAAAAATTCTTCATTTTCGTGCTCATACTGGAGACTTAGAGCCTCCACAGACTTCGCCTTATAGTCAAACGCACCCTTAAAAAAATCCCTAAGATTATCAAAAAACCGCATTTTTCACCGTCAAAAATAAACGGAGACCCGTGCATTAAACACGGATCTCCAAAACCTCAAATACTACAATTTCTGAAGCGGAGTCTTCTCTCTAAACGCTTTAAGCGCAAGCCACGCGAGCACAAAGGCAAGCAGCATGAGCGCAATCGCAAAGCTCATCAGGACTATAGTTCCTACAGCTGAAGTTCCCGCAGCAGCGGCAGCCTGGATAGCCTGAATATTTCCGTTTATCAGGAATCCGAGCGCACAGATAGTTACGACGAACATAAATATCATCGGAAGCACTATCATTCCAAACGCCTTGCTCTCTTTCTTGAGTGCGACCGCAATCGCTATGAGCGCAATAGCTGCAAGGAGCTGGTTCGCAGAACCGAAGATCGGCCAAATAACACTGTAACCGCTGAATCCGAGCCATCCCGAAAGGATAACGGTAATAGCCGTAGCGACATACTTATCAGCAAAGAACTTGCCTATTACGCCAGCCCTTGGCTTTCCGTCCGCGCCGATAAACGCTTCTTGGAATATGAATCTCGCAAGCCTTGTCGCAGTATCGAGCGAAGTAAGCGCAAAAGCCGAAATAGCAAGTGTTGTAAAAGTCTTACCGATTGAGAGCGGCACGCCGAAAGAGTTCATAAACGTTCCAAGACCATTAGAAAATATTGCGATAGGAGTACCTTCTGCCTTTACGACATGCGCGACTGTAATAATTGAAACAACCGCCAAAAGACCCTCGATAAGCATCGAGCCGTAGCCCACAAGCTTCAGATCCTTTTCGTTATTGAGCTGCTTTGAAGTAGTACCGGAACCTACAAGCGCATGGAAACCTGAAATAGCGCCGCATGCGACTGTTACAAACAGCATCGGGAACAACCACTGGGCCTTGGCGCCTTCGCCTACGATAAAGCTTGTCATTGCAGGCGCTTCGATGGTAGGATTAGCAACAAAAATACCCACAACGCCGCCAAAGAGCATCGCATAGAGCAGGAACGAGTTTAGATAGTCGCGCGGCTGGAGCAGTATCCACACCGGAGTTACAGACGCTATATAAATATATGCAAGCAGGAAGTACATCCAGAAAGTCCTGCTGAGCGTCAGAGGGAACATTGTTCCGAGCCAGATGGCAAGCACCATTCCCGCCACGCCGACGATTGTACCTACAGCCAGGCTTACGCCCTTTCTATAGACCGCGAAGCCAAAGCCCACGGCGAGCACAATAAACAGAACAGAAGCAGTAGCCGCAGCACCGCCCCCGTTTGTAACGTCAGCCGCAATACTGCTGTCGAGCGTAGGATCTATGCCGAATGTATTCGCAACGATATTTGCAAAAGCAGCCACGACAAGTATCAGAGTCAACCACGCAAACAGCGCAAACAGCATTTTCCCGGATTTTCCCAAAGTTATTCCGATGGATTCACCGAGAGATCTGCCCTTATTCCTTACAGAGAGGAAAAGCGCGCCCATATCATGCACGCCGCCGAAGAAGATCGAACCGATAACTACCCAAAGGAACACAGGAACCCATCCGAAGATCGAAGCCTGTATCGGTCCTACGATAGGGCCCGCGCCCGCGATAGACGAGAAGTGATGTCCCAAAAGTACCGGAGCCGCAGCAGGAACATAGTCCACACCGTCGTTCATTTCATGTGCAGGCGTCTTTCTTGCCGGATCGAATCCCCATCGTTTTCCGAGCCATCCGCCATACACAAAGTAAGCAGCTATAAAAATAACTGCAGCAATTAGCACCAAGTAAATTGCACTCATTGTGTTTCTCCTTTCTATTTTTGTTTATTATATTAGTATGCGCCGTGGAAATCCATTAGCGCCCGCTAACTCTGTGGGTATAAATCTCTGATGCGCAGCTTCTCGGAATCGCCCCGCGCAAGCCTGCTCTCAACTATTTCTCCGGTGCTTTTAACCACGGCGATTATCTTTATGTCTGCCCAGCCGTGAAAACCCAACTTGTAATTCTTGCGATATTTGAAATTTTCGATTTTTTTGGCAAGCTGCCGATCCATGCTGTCACATTCCATCACGAGCGTTATCAATGAAGACATATGCTCGCCATCAGGCTTGACAAGGTCGTCCATATTCATCTTAACAGCAGCTATCAGCGAGCCGAGACTGTGATCCGTAAGCGCGCCGTCTGTCCTGTGCAAAAAAAGGTACTCAAAATTCGAAAAAGCGTACAGTTCGGCCTTTTTGACCGCGAAATAACGCGAGCTGCGCCTGTAGAACCTCGCATGCAGAGGAAACACATAGCCTGCAAACTCGTGATTTTCATAAAAATCAAAGAAACTCTTTAACGACTCCTTTAGTCTTTCAGACAGCATCCCAATCCCCCGTCCCTTTTGTGATATATTATAAACCTCTAATCAAAATTACGCAAACATTTATTAAAAAATACACAGTTTTCAGATGCTTCTAAGCCGCTTTGTGGTAGTATTAACAAAACGGGAGGTGCTTAATGAAAAACAACCTGCTAAAAACGGATAATAAACGCGGAAAATACGGCGTTTCGCGCCGAAAAACCGCACATACGCTGATAATGATAATGATCCTTGCGGCCGCACTTTTACTGACCATGCCTTTGATATGCGCTCCCGCGTTTGCCGGCGATATATTTTCCGATATAGCGGGGCACTGGGGCAGAGCGAATATTATCAGAGCGGCGGAATTAGGTTACGTGCAGGGATTCCCGGACGGCACCTTTGCCCCCGAAAGACCGATAAGCCGAGGCGAGTTTATCGCCCTGTTCGCACGCTCGCAAAAACTCCCGACTGTAGACACAAGCGGACACTGGGCGACTAAATATGTCCACGCGTGCCAGGCGGCGGGGATACTGCCTTACGAATACTCCACAGCACACGTCTACCTCGACGAAAAAATCCAGAGAATCGAAGCGGTGCGGCTGCTCGCGATTCTGGCAGACAGCATATCGCTGCCGCAAAATGTAGAACCTCCTGCATTTAACGACACGACGGACCTTTCCACCGCAGACCTTACCGCTCTCGAAGCTGTGCTGCGAACAGGCATTATGCGGGGCGGCAGCGGCGGAGCGTTTATGCCGCACAAGACCACCACACGAGCCGAAATTGCCACAATATTTGTAAACATCGCATCGAAAATACCTGAATTGGCGGTAAGCGACTACGCAAGCACCGGCTACGGCATAGGCGAAACTTTTTCCGACACAGCAGCGGCGGCCGAAACATTCAACATAAACGGCGACATCGTCTGGAAAGTGCTTAAGCCCGCAGCAAAAGGCGGCGAATGCTTTGTCATACTCGATAAAAACGGCAGGGTAATCGCAGCGACAGTCCCTTCGCTCCCCGAAAATGCAGGCTCTCCTATCGACACAGGAGAGCGCCTCGAATACAACGCGGGCGGCAAAACGTACTGGGTTTACAAGTCCAATGATCCCGCGGATAGAGGTTTAGTGCTGCTGACTCTCGAAATAGACCCCACAAAGAAAAGAATACTCAGCGACCAGCTGCCTTCGAATATCAAGGATTTTGAACGCGCGGCAGACTATATAACAAACATTTACAGGTATAAGAGCGGCAGCCCGCTGCTAAGCTACCTTGCCTCCGCAAACAAAGCAGGACGCCTGCATTCGGAAAATATGATAAAATACGACTTTTTTGACCACACCGGACCAAGCGGCAAGACATTTAGCGCAAGACTCAGCGAAGCCGGCATAAACTGGGCAAATGCAGGTGAAAACATAGCCGCGGGCTACAACGAGCCTATTTCGTTGATCTGCGCCTGGATAAACTCTCCGGGCCACAGAGTAAACCTGCTGGGCGATTTTGAGTTTGCGAGCTGCGCAGTTGCAGTGGATTCCAAGCATTCCGGCTCCCCGCGCATCGTCGCTGTCCAGCTGTTCATTACTCTGATGAAATAACGATGTTATTATTGAGCAGAAGTCTACAACAAAAAAGCGATACCCGAAAGCTTCGGGTATCGCGATTTTTTATTATGTACTGTTTTAGCTATTTAGCAAGTCTTCTTATCAGTAATCCGACAGCTACAAGCAGTGCGCCGATAGAGTAGTAGAATGTATCGGTGTGCTGCGCTGTGTAAGGAAGCGTTGTTCCGAGCGGAACTTCCTCTTCAAGACCTACGACAAATTCCTCAGTTGAATCTGTAGATTCTTCACCTGTAACGCCGCCGAGCGGTGTTTCTTCATCGGTGATTTCGATGGTATTATCAGAAGTGTTTTCTGATGTCGCATCGGTATTGGCAGCTGTTGTAGTTTCTTCTACGCCGCCGAGCGGTGTTTCTTCCGTTTCGATAGTTATACCGCCTGTCGAGCCGCCTCCGGTGCTGCCGCCGCCTTCATTACCACCACCTGTCGAGCCGCCTCCGGTGCTGCCGCCGCCTTCATTACCGCCACCTGTCGAGCCGCCTCCGGTGCTGCCGCCGCCTTCATTACCACCGCCTGTCGAGCCGCCTCCGGTGCTGCCGCCACCTTCGTTACCGCCACCTGTCGAGCCGCCTCCGGTGGACGCAGCCTCCCATTCAGCGATCAGGGTTACATCGTTGGTAATTACAGTATTAGCAAAATCAAATGATTTAGTTGCGCCTTCCTCAAACCAACCCTTAAACACAAAACCATCTCTGTCCGGGTTTGAAATAGCTTCAACTTTCTCGCCGTGCTTGACGAGTTTTTCGGTATTGTCACCCCCATTTTCAGGTTTGAATGTAACTGTATATTTCTTTGTTACATAGTACACATTGATTGGCTGCGGATTCTTCGTAAGAGTTACTGAATAAGTGCCATCCACATTAGCTGCTAAAGCTTCGTCGCCAAGTTTTACTCCATCGAGCTCATATCCTTCCGGAGCTTTTGCCCCCACCTTTACAATATCGCCTACATATCCTTCGAGTTCGACAGTTTGTTCCTCTGCAAGCACGTCGTCGTAGTAATAATTGACCTTCGCCTTTACTATTTCCCTTATTACCTTTACATCAACATGAATAATTTGCTCGTTATCAACATGATCCGTTTGCATACTATATCTGAAAGGAACAAACAAAACATTATCTTTTTCTAAATCAATTTCGATATTGTCAAGTGTAATGGTAGTTTTGTTTGCTGCCTTAAGAGCAGCAAGAAGCGGTTCTGTCGCATTGTTCTTGCCAAATTTTCCACCGTGACCGTTAACTTCAAACTGATAATCCGAATCATCAGCAATCTCTGTATGAACACCTGCATTTGCGATGTCCACACTTTCGGAGTAGATTCTGCCGTAAACTCGGTCGGATGAGTTATTACTCTGCGAATTCGGCCAGTATAATGTTGGATTTGTATCATAATCAACACTTCCCGCATTAGATTCGATTGCAAAGTAGTACGCCACCTTGAAATTATACTGCGGCTGAGCAGGCGGAGCTTCAACGACAAGGCGCGCTGTTACTTCTTCAGATGAACCATCATTATAGGTAACATTAATTGGTACCGAAAATTGACCAGCCGCATACGAGCTCGGTGCTGCTCCGATGAATTTATAACTCTCAACAGCTTCTGAAAAACCGGTTCCCTCGCATTCAACAAATGCATTCGCTTGAGGCACATCGTCTCCCTGCTGAATAGTAACAACTTTGCCAACCGGATAATATGTGTCTGCATCATTCGGCGGAGCCACCTGCTCCGGATAATAGTACAATTTGAGAACTTGAGTGTCTTCCGTAAATCTCAGTTTCCAATCGTAGTCATTGTTCCAAGAATTTTGGCTGATAAGTGTACCGTCACCGTCGCCAATCTTCGCAGAATCAAAAGTGT
>JBHAZV010000050.1:0-9738 GCA_041781135.1 Acidaminobacteraceae bacterium | reverse complement strand
CGGCATAGCCGGAATGAATATGGCGGCTTTTGCGGCGCAGAGATGCAGCGGAACGTAAGTTCGGGCCGCGGTGTCTGTCGGCTTGAGATAATAAGGCCATTAGTTGGATTTCAGAAGAGCGAATTAATAGAATATCTGATTAGTACAGGACAGGATTGGCGCGAAGATGCGACTAATGCAAGCGACGATTATTTTCGGAACAGAATTAGAAAGCTTCTAAGCGAAGCATATATAAAGAAAATAGGCGAATGCATCGGACTTTTGCAGAAAGATCGCGATTTCCTTGACGCTCACGCCGAGCGCCTTGCAGATGCTCTGATTTCTGAGGGCGACTATTTTGGAGTTAAAAGGGTTTTGCTCAAATTGGAGGGTTCGCTGGATTTTGCAGAAATTTCCAGACTTGTGCGCATCGCGATAAAACGGCTGAAAGGCGATATTGTCGACTTAAGCAGGCGAGATGTAGAGTCTGTAATCGGACTTTCGAGAGTGGGCGCGAAAGTATCGCTCGCAGGTGGTGTCGCTGTATATAGAAATTACGGCGAGCTTGAGTTTTATTTCGGCGAGTGTGCGGAAACAAGCGCGGCGGCGCAAACAGCTTTTGCCGAAATATTTCAGAAGACTCCGCTCATTGAGGATTATCGCGAAAATCCGCGCAATGGCGTAAGTTTGGAACATGTCTCGTTTGAAGAGTACGAAAGATTAATGGAAAATCGCGTTCGCGGCGCATCTTGCCCGACTGGGCGCGAAACAAGTATTGTGATAGATCTCGAAAAGGTCGTTGGAACGCTTAAAGTGAGGCGCAGACAGGAGGGCGACAGCATTGTGCCTCTTGGAATGAGCGGCAGCCGCAGTCTGAAAAAACTTTTGATAGATGAAAAAATAGACCGTAGGTTGAGGGATGATATCCCTATAGTTTCAGATGATGAAAAAATAGTATGGGTCGCCGGGGTCAGGATGTCCGAATTAGTTAAGGTAGATTCGGGCGCAGCCGTCCACAGAAGCGTTTTGGCGAGGTTGACCTTGGAAGAATTCGGCGGATAGAAAGCAAGATGCTCAGTTTGCCGAAAATATTTTTTCAATTGTTTTATATTATTTTAATCCCTGTTGTGCTATAGTTTTACTTGGCGTGGTGTAATATTTGCTGCGCCTAAAATTGGAGGAAACATGAATAAATGGGGCAAATCTGCATTTGTCTACTTGGTTTTATTTGTTATAGTGCTTGGGTTTATCTGGGTGCTCAAGCTTGACAGTGGGGCGGTCAAGGAGGTGGCGTACTCGGAGTTTATGAGTTCGCTGACCGGCGGAGAGGTAGCGACCGTGAATATTCAGGGCAATAGAATATCTGGAGAGCTTATCTCCGGTTCTAATAAGGTAGCTTTCAGGACATATGTTCCGTCAATGCTGATTGAAGAGACAGGTGCAATAATTTTGTTGCAGAGCACCGGGTCAAAGCTGAAAATTATTGGCGAGCCGCCGGCGTCTACTCCTTTTTATATGGAAATTTTGCCGGTCGTTCTCATATCCTTGCTGCTTTTCGGATTGCTGTGGTTTGTCATGATGGGCGGCGCCGGTTCGGGCGGGTCAAAAGCGATGAGTTTTGGAAAATCCAAGGCTAAGGTGCTGAAGAATGTCGGAAAGCGCATAACTTTTAAGGAAGTAGCGGGACTCAGCGAAGAAAAAGAAGAACTCATGGAACTTGTGGATTTTCTTAAAAATCCTGTTAAGTATTCGTCGCTTGGTGCAAGGATACCAAAGGGCGTGCTTATGGTCGGTCCTCCCGGAACGGGCAAGACTTACCTTAGTCGCGCTGTCGCCGGCGAGGCGGGCGTGCCGTTTTTTTCGATTTCCGGTTCTGATTTTGTCGAGATGTTTGTCGGCGTCGGCGCATCGAGAGTTCGCGATCTCTTTGAAGAGGGCAAGAAAAATGCGCCGTGCATTATTTTTATAGATGAAATCGATGCTGTCGGCAGAAAGCGAGGTACTGGTCTCGGCGGCGGTCATGATGAAAGAGAACAGACACTTAACCAGATTTTGGTTGAAATGGACGGTTTTATAGAGAACACAGGGGTTATTGTTATGGCGGCTACAAACAGGGCTGATGTACTTGACCCGGCGCTGCTCAGACCCGGAAGGTTTGACAGGCGCATACATGTAGGTCTGCCGGACATTAGGGAAAGAGAGGCGATAGTGGAGGTTCATTCCAGAAATAAGCCGATAGGTCCGGATGTCGTCTTTGCAGATGTCGCTAAGGCAACGCCGGGGTTTTCGCCTGCGGATATAGAAAATGTAATGAACGAGGCGGCGCTTCTGACTGCCAAAGAGCGTGACACGGTTATCAGGATGGATTCGATCAAAAAGTCGATAATCAAAGTTATGGTCGGTTTGGAAAAGAAGTCCAGAATAGTCCAGGAGAAAGAGAGAACATTGACTGCTTATCACGAAGCGGGTCACGCGGTGCTCGCCTACCTGCTTCCCGATCAGGATCCTGTGCAGCATGTCACTATTATACCGCGAGGTTATTCCGGCGGTTTTACTTTGCAATTCCCTGAAAATGAACTTTTCTATCATACAAAGCGCGAGCTTGAAAACGAAATAGTCGTACTGCTCGGAGGCAGGGTTAGCGAAAAATTGATGCTTGACGACATAAGTACAGGAGCTTCCAATGACCTTGACAGAGTTACAAAAATTGCGCGCAGAATGGTTACGGTATATGCAATGAGCGAGGGACTCGGCTCTATGAGTTATGATGACGACCAGGAAGTGTTTATAGGAAGGGATTTTGGCGCGGTAAAGAGCGTTTCTGACGCAGTTCAATATGAGATCGACAAAGAGATAAGGCTTATAGTGGATCGCGCCTACAGCAAGGCGGAGGAGCTTCTCAAGGCGAATAAGGACAAACTTGTAAATGTTGCGGAGGCTCTTTTGAAGTACGAAAATATCAGCGGCGACGAGTTCAAGGTTGCTGTGGAGCATGGTCTTGAAGCGCTTGACAGCTACATAGAGGAAAACAAGAGAATTCTTGAAGAGGACAAAAAAGTCCGAGACGAAGAGAAAAAACGAAAAGAAGCCGAGCTGCTTGAGCGTATTGCAAAACATGTGGACTCTGCAGGTGGCGGAGTGATTTCCGAGTCGGGATCGGCGGATGGGAATGCGGCGCCTGAGGATAAGCTTTCGGAAAGCGCGGACGCCGCGCGGTCGGGTGAGGAAGCTGACGAATGAAGCATTATGAATTTGGGGACATTGCGGAGGCGGTGTCCCTCTCTTGTATTGAGATGAATTATGTCTTGGGCGATATTGCGCCGTATATAGAGAATATACCTGTGCTGCTTGAAAACGCTGCGGTTGCCGGAACAGGGTTCGCGCCTCTGTGTCAGGATACAGGGCTTGTGGTGGCATTTGTAGAAATTGGTGCGGATGCACATATAGACGGCGGAACTGTCGTCGAGGCGATCAATGAAGGAGTCAGGAGAGGTTACCTGCTTGGCTATCTTAGGAAATCGGTGGTTGGCGCATTGTCGCGTATAAACACTCGAGATAACACCCCGGCGATTGTTCATGTAGCTATGGTTGAGGGGGATGGTCTTGTTATTAGGCTTGGCGCAAAGGGAATGGGTTCGGAGAATATGTCGAGGACCTGCATGCTGAGCCCTGCTGATGGTGCGGACGGAGTAGTCCGTTTTGTTGCGGAGACCGTGAAGCTTGCAAGCACCAAGGCGTGTCCGCCTGTTTTTCTTGGCGTGGGTGTGGGCGGAAATCTGGAAATGGCTGCATTGATGGCAAAGTATGCATTGTTTGAAGATGGCGGATGCGAGTACGGCAGGAGCGTGCCGTGGCTTGCAGAGCGCATTTTGAGTTGCTGTAACGATGAAGTTGCGAAAGTAACGGTCAGAGAGTATCCGACCCATATTGCAGGACTTCCTGTTGCGGTGAGCATAAACTGCAATGCTTCAAGACATCATAAACTGGATTTTTCTGACAATGCCGCAGTCGATGCACTAAAAAAGAGAGTTGAGCAGCTGCTTGCCAATATAGGTGATGCTGGTGTTGCCGAGCGTGCATATGCCGAGTTGAAAGCTCGGGCGGCGAATCCAAAAACGGCGAATGCTGCGGGCAGAGCGATTCGCAGAGTTTCTGTTTCCGATATAAAGAAATTTTATGAGAGCGGCGATATAGTAGGCGGCGACGAGCTTTTGATAAGCGGGGAAATATATACGGCGAGGGATGCGGCGCATACCAGGTTTGCGGAGATTATCAGCCGCGGCGGAGAATTGCCGTTCGATCTTAACGGAGCCGTGATATACTATGCGGGGCCGAGCGAAGCGGCTCCCGGCAGGGTCATAGGTTCGTGCGGGCCTACTACATCCCAGAGGATGGATTCTCTGAGTTTTGCCCTTGTAGACAGAGGCATTGCGGCCACTATCGGAAAGGGTCGCCGAGGCAGAGAGATAATGGAGTATTTTTGCGGCCACAAGGTGCCGTACCTGCTTGCGCTTGGCGGCGCAGGAGCTGTTTTGAGCAGGAGCATAGTTTCGAGTGAAGTCGTATGTTTTGAAGACTTGGGAACCGAGGCGGTGCGGAGGTTAGAGGTGCTCGATTTTCCTGTCGTTGTGGCTGATTTAGATTATTAGTTATGAATATTGGCGTAGATGTCGTGGACATCGAGAGAATTAAGGGTTTGATTGAGCGCGGCGCAGTAGGTTCGGCGGGCGCGGAGTTTTCGGCAAGCGGCAAACCTTTGTCGGAATGCAGCCTGCACGGCTCTGATCTGGCGATTGCGAGTCGTTTCGAGCTTTCTGTTTTTACGGAGAGAGAACGGGGCTGGATAGCCGGGAATCCAAAACGTGCGGCGGGGTGTTTTGCGGCGAAGGAAGCGGCGGCAAAGGCACTCGGCACAGGCATCAGAGGTTTTTCATTTGTCGATATAGAGGTGGGGCATAATGATTTTGGAGCGCCGGAATTGTTTTTTTATGGCGAGGCGGCAAGATTGCTTAATTTTAGGACGGCGTCTCTCAGCATATCTCATTCGGAGCTTGTTGCGGTCGCGTTCGTAGTTATTTCTTGATTTTTTAGGTAATTTATGGCAAGATTAAACTAAGTAATAGTCTAACGGAGGTGAATATGCTGGAATATTACAATAAGAATGCTGCAAATATGATTGAAAATACACTTAAACTTGACCTTAAACCGATTTATGAGGTTTTTGAGAAATATCTTTCTCCCGGAGCGAAGATTCTGGATGCCGGTTTTGGTTCAGGCAGAGACAGCCTCCATTTTAGATCGCGTGGTTATGACGTCGTCTCTGTGGATTATTCTCCGGAGGTTGTAAGGCGCGGAAGGACTCTTCTGAACAACGAGGTTCTTTGCGTCGATATTCGCGATATGAGGTACGAGCGGGAGTTTGATGCAATTTGGGCTTCGGCGGTTTTCTTTCACCTTGATGACGAAGAGATTGTTCAGGTTTTGAATCTGTGCAGAAATGCCTTAAAGGACGGCGGCGCGCTGTATATGTCCTTTAAGTACGGAAAGACTTTGCGCACAAAGAATGGCAGGGTTTTTAACGATTTTGACGAAGATAAAATCGCCGGCCTTATAAAACGCATCGAGGGCTTTGAAACAGCAGAACTTTGGAAAACAAAGGACGCGAGGGCTGATCGCATCGATAAATATTGGATGAACGTAATCCTTAAAAAGCGATAGGCTGTGCGGCGAAATCGTGGATAAATTCAGTATTTTATGAAGTACATTGTATCGGGGGGCATCTATAATTACGATATAGAAAGCATTCTCGGAGTTTTTGGGTTTGAAAAATCAAGGGTTGTGAATGATGCTGATTTTGAGCTGTTTATATCTGACGGGCGGCTCTTTTTGCGCGGCGGTTCATTGGATTTTTCCACTTCGTGCCTATGTTCAAAAAATGAATTGAAGCGCAGAGTTTTTCGGTATCTTGCGGAAAAATTCGGAACGCCGACAGGCTGGGGAATCCTGGTTGGAGTCAGGCCTGTCAAACTTGCTTCTCAGCTTCTGGCTGGGGGTTTGAATGCAGACATGGCGGTGGATTTTCTGGTTTCTGAATATTTGCTCGACGAGAAAAATGCGCGCCTTATAGTGGAGATCGGCAAATATGAAAATGATGCGGCAACTTCAGAGGAAAATTCTGTAAGCTTATATGTATCTGTTCCTTTCTGCCCTACAAGGTGCAAGTATTGCTCTTTTCCGATGCAGCCGCTTGCAACTAAACACAGGCTGCTCGAACCATATTTTGAGCATCTGTGTATAGAACTGGAAGAAACTTTAAAAATGCTGAAACAGCTCGGCAAAATCGTCGATTGCGTATATTTTGGCGGAGGAACTCCATCCACTCTCAGCACCGAAATGATAGACACGATTTGCGGTATATTGCGGAAATATGCTGATGCAGACCGGATCAGAGAATTTACTTTTGAGGCTGGCAGAAGTGATACGACTTCTCCGGAGCTTTTTGAGTGTCTTAGGCGCAATGGCGTCGGCAGGGTCTCGATAAACCCTCAGAGCTTTACGCCATCGGCTCTTGATTTTGCAATGCGCCGCAGGCATGAGGGAGAGTTTGAAGCCGCGTTTGCACAGGCGAGAGCGGCGGGACTTTTAATAAATTCTGATATTATACTTGGTCTGGATATGGAGAGTGAGGATGAATATGTGCGTGGCCTCGAATATCTTATTTCTTTAGCTCCGGAAAATATTACCATTCATGCTTTGGCTCTCAAGCGCGGTTCAGAGCTGTTTGGCTCGCTGGAGTCCGCCGGCGACAATGTTTGCGGCGGTCGGGATTTCAATGAAGCAAGAAGGATGTATGTCCGTATGAGCGAGCGCGGGAATGCCGTGCTGCGCCGTGCGGGTTATGCTCCATACTATCTTTACAGACAAAAACGGATTTTGGCAAATCTCGAAAATGTGGGCTATTGCAAGGCTGGCGCAGGCTGCCTTTACAATTCTCGCATTATGAGCGAACGCAGCACGATAGTTGCCGTTGGAACAGGCGGGGTAAGCAAAATATGTTTTCCGGCAGAGAACAGGCATGAGCAGATTGCCAATGCCCGCAGCGTAGAGGAGTATATAAGCAATTTTGACAAAGTCACATCTAAAATTGAAACTCTGCGCGGACTTATGCATAAGCAGTGACATAGCCTGCGGATAATTCGCAAAAGCGGTTTGCAGTAGTCTTGCGCTTTATTTTACAGCTCAAAAGCGCGCTAATGTAAGGAGTATTTAATTTTTTTTGGTCATTTTTTGGGTTATACTGAAGTATGATTGATTATATCAGAGGTCCGGTCATATACAAGGATGCGGATAGTTTTGTGATAGAATGCGGCGGTATCGGTTTAAGGGTGCTGAGCACGGCGTCTTCCTTGGCAGAACTGACGGAAGATGCTCAGCATACCGTATTTACGGAACTGATTGTCCGCGAGGATGCAATGATTCTCGTGGGCTTTTCTACGCGCTCCGAGCTCGGCGTTTTCAGGATGCTTATAACTGTCAGCGGAGTAGGGCCGAAGGTTGCGCTCGGAATGCTGTCATCCATAAATTATGCCGATATATGCAGCGCGATAGTTGCAAGGGATGCCAAGCTGCTTCAAACGGCGCAGGGCATAGGTAAAAAAACGGCAGAAAGGATAGTGGTAGAACTCAGCGACAGAGCGCAGATGATAGCTATGTCAGCCTCAAACAGCAGCGGTATAGGTGCTTTGGGCGAGCAGGACGATTCCTCTGACGACGAGGCGCTTGGCGCGCTTGTCGCACTTGGTTACAAGAAAGCCGAAGCGCAGCGGATGCTTGCGGGAATTGACAGAGCCGGTCTTGGCACGGAAGAGGTGCTTAGGGCGGCGCTTCAAAGAGCGATGGGGTAGTGGATGGATACACATGGCAATAAACGTTTTCGCACGGAGCGGTTTTTGACTCCGAAAAAGCTTGAACGCGAACTGCCGGCGATTCGACCTGTTTCGCTGGGCGATTATATAGGTCAGGACAAGGTTTGCGAAAAAATGTCTATTTTTATAAACGCTGCAAAGATAAAGAGCGAGCCGCTGGATCATACTTTGCTGTACGGGCCGCCCGGGCTTGGAAAGACAACGCTTGCTCATATTATTGCAAATGAACTCGGCGTAGGGATCAAGGTCACATCAGGACCGGCTGTAGAGAGAGCCGGAGATCTTGTCGCTGTACTTATGAGCCTAAGAGAAGGAGATGTGCTGTTTATAGACGAAATTCACAGGCTGCCGCGCGTTGTGGAGGAAGTTTTGTATCCTGCGATGGAGGATTTTGTTGTCGATGTTGTCACCGGTCAGGGTGCAGGGGCTAAGTCGCTGCGGCTTAAACTGCCTAAGTTTACTCTTATTGGAGCTACTACGAGATCTGGACAGCTGACCGCTCCGCTCAGAGACAGATTTGGAATTATATGTAAATTAAATCTCTATGAACCCAAGGATCTATCAAAGATTTTGGCGCGTTCTGCCGGTATTCTCGGAATAAATATTGACGATGACGCTGTGGCGGAGCTTTCGATGAGAAGCAGGGGAACGCCGAGGATTGCAAACAGAATACTCCGCAGGGTAGGCGATTATGCGCTGGTTCGGGGAGGCGGGCTGCTTAGTGCGGATATTGCACGCGAAGCGTTGGAGCTTCTTGAAGTCGATTCGCTTGGGCTCGATGCGGTAGACAGGCGGCTTCTTACAAGTATTATAGAAAATCACGGCGGCGGGCCGGTCGGAGTGGATGCAATTGCCGCAGTCACCGGCGAGGAAGCGATTACGATAGAAGATGTGTATGAACCGTACCTGGTGCAGATGGGGTTTATTCTGAGAACGCCGAGGGGGCGCATGGTGACGGATAAGGCAAGGAAGCATCTTGGTTATGAACTGTTGAATGAGGTATGCGATGAACAGCTGTAAATGCTTGGGTGGAATCGGGCGATCTGCGCTGTTTGTTTGGCAGCTTATTGCGGTATTTGTCTTGGCGGCATTGTTTGGTGTGCCAAGCTTTGCAGAGGTGCGGCTGTTGGATGTGGGCGTTTACTATGGCAGAATGTCGCCGGAGTGGACTGAACTTAGCGCGGATGACGCTTTTTATATGCTGATTTCGCCTCATGCCTCTGATAAGATCGGCAAGACCGAAGCTGTCGGCAGAGACGGCGAGCGCTCCGCAAAATTTATGCTCTCGGAGTTTGCTGGAAATCCCGTTTTTTCAGTTAGGCTTATTCCGAATTGCGGATACTATGTCGTGCTTGAGCGATTTGATTTGAATGCGCTTGGGGTGCGCGCCGACGGAAGTTATGACGTTTCTGTAATGGAATCGAGGCTTGCAGCATACCGAAACAGTGGCTTGGCTGCAGTATGGTGTTACGATTATTCTCCTGCGATAGTGGTTCCGGGGTTTGAAAGCTACGATGCGGCGCTTGCGTTTGCAAATGAGCATGGAGGCTCTCCGGAGAGCGGAGATAGTCTTTTTACGGTGCGGTCGCGTGTCAGCGGCGAAATAGTGGCGATAATGTCCGCATCGAACAAGGATGCGGCGGTTTGTACGAGTGTAAGCAAAATGGCGTGTTCCTCCGCTCAGGATGTTCACGGTTACAGAGGCGGATTCAGGTATACTCTCGGTTCGGCGGGATATTTTTCGCTTGTGAACAGGGTGGCGGTCGAGGATTATCTGCTTGGCGTCGTGCCGGTGGAGATGTCAAGCTCGTATCCGATTGAAGCGCTTAAGGCT
>JBHAZV010000049.1:0-7903 GCA_041781135.1 Acidaminobacteraceae bacterium | reverse complement strand
TTCAAAAAATTGAAGAAATGATTGATTTTCCGGAACTTGAATACAGTCCCGACGCCGAAATCGAAGCCGGATCAGAAGGAATTGAGTTCCGAAATGTCAGTTTTTCGTATGATAAAAATGAGGGAAGCGTTCTTGAAAATATCAGCTTCAAGGTGAATAAAGGCGAGCGAGTAGCGCTCGTGGGACCGAGCGGTGGAGGCAAGACCACTATCGCAAGGCTTGCGGCGAGGTTTTGGGATGTAGATGACGGCGAGGTGCTGATCGACGGAATTAATATAAAAAAATATGGCAAGCGCGATTTGATGAGCCGCATATCATTTGTGTTCCAAAATTCGTCGCTTTTTAAGAAAACCATTAGAGAAAATCTTATGCTTGCAAGGCGCGACGCTTCTGAAGCGGAATTAGTGGACGCGCTCAAAAAAGCGAGCGTTTACGACGTGGTCAGCGGGCTTGAGAGCGGACTTGATACTATGCTTGGCACCAAGGGTACATATCTTTCGGGCGGTGAGGCGCAGAGGATTGCGATTGCGCGCGCTATTTTGAAAAATGCACCTATTGTTCTGCTTGACGAGGCGACGGCATTCGCGGATCCGGAAAACGAACACGCGATACAGGCTTCATTCAAGGAGCTTTTGCAAGGCAAGACGACTCTGATGATAGCGCACAGGCTTTCGTCCGTTGTCGACGCCGACAGGATTCTGGTGATAGACAGCGGAAAAATTGCAGAGGCGGGCTCGCACTCGGAGCTGCTCGCCAAAGGCGGCATCTACAGTAGAATGTGGGATGAATACCTGAAATCTATCGAATGGAAATTGGTGGGGTAGTTATGAAAAATTTTTTTAAGCAAAAATACAATATGACTGACGAGGGCGCGGCAAGGCTTTCGCGTGCGGTAATCTGGCACTTTGTCAGTCTTGTCGGCTCGATTTTTCCGGCTGTTTTAGGATTTATGTTTATTTCGCAGTTTTTGGAGGGAAGCCCAGAGCTGCAGTTGTGGCAATACATAGCGATAATAGTTACTATGTATGTTGCGATGTTTGCCCTTGCGCGAAATGATTATATGCACCTCTACGCGGCGGTTTATGACGAAGCAAAGGCACATAGGGTGAAAGCTGCAAACAGGCTTAAAAAGCTTCCGCTCTCATACTTCGGGCGGAGAGATATCGCTGATCTGAGCGCCACTATAATGAGCGACCTGACGGCATACGAGGAAATTTTTTCTCATGCAGTTCCGCAGCTGTATGCAACAATACTCTTTATGATACTAATTTCTATTATGCTCATCTGCTATAACCCGATTCTCGGCCTTGCTGTGGTTTGGGTCATTCCGGTTGCATACTTTGTGTTCAGTCTTTCGAGGCGCAGGCAGAAGAAGGCGTACGAGGAGGGTTTTTCGATAAAACGCGAAATCATAGATTCGCTGCAGGAGGGAATAGACACTGTCCATGAGCTTAAATCGTACGGGCTTGAAGATGAGTTTTTGGAAGAATTTGGCAATAAACTCGACAGGGAACAGAAAATAAAAATAAGCAGCGAGCTTTTTGCGGGAGCGGCTATAAATATTGCGGCGTTCCTGCTTAAATTCGGAATAGTGTCTGTCGCGGTAGTGGGCGCTCATATGTATTTTAGCGGCCAGACCTCGCTTTTGATGCTCGTGACGTACATGATGTTGTCGGTGAGTGTCTACAACCCGATTATCGGAACGTTCAATAATCTCTCAATGCTGCTGTTCCTTGATTCTATGATGGTGCGCCTAAGGGAAATCAGCGAAACTCCGGTGCAGGAGGGAAGTGAGAATTTTTCGCCTAAGAACTACGATATCAGCTTTGAAGATGTCAGGTTCTCGTATGAGGACGGAGTTCAGGTTATAGATGGTGTAACGTTTGAAGCGAAGCAGGGAGAAGTTACTGCGCTTGTCGGGCCGAGCGGAAGCGGCAAGACCACGCTCGCCAAGCTTGCGGCGAGGTTTTGGGATATCGACGGCGGCAGGATACTTCTGGGCGGAGAGAATATAGGAGAAATCGACCCCGAGGAGCTTCTTAAGAGCTATTCGATAGTATTTCAGGATGTGACCCTCTTTAATGCCAGCGTTATGGACAATATCCGGCTCGGCAAAAAGGGCGCGACTGACGAGGAAGTGCTGCGTGTAAGCAAAATGGCGCGATGCGACGAGTTTGTAAGCCGACTTAAGGATGGCTATAATACGCTCGTGGGCGAGAATGGCGAGAGGTTGTCCGGCGGCGAAAGGCAGCGAATTTCCATAGCGAGGGCGATGCTTAAGGATGCGCCGGTTATTCTCTTGGACGAAGCGACGGCAAGCCTCGATGTCGAGAACGAAAGCCTTGTGCAGGAGGCGCTTTCTGAGCTTGTCGCCGGAAAGACTGTAATTATTATCGCCCATAGGATGAGGACCGTCGCAGGGGCGGACAAGATAGTGGTGCTAAAAGACGGTCGTATAGTAGAGATGGGTTCGCCGGATGAGCTTATGGCGAAGGGTGGTCTGTTTAGGTCGATGTACGAAATGCAGCAGGCGGGTTAAACCGCCTGTTTGCAGCTCGGGCGCGTTATTGACCGGCGTTATACAAAACACATATATCAAAAATAAAAAATCCTGTCGCAAAAAACATTAAAAAGGGTATAATCATAACTGGCGGCGCGACTGCGTGTTTGAGTTGCGCTAAAAAACAAGATTGTGTTGGAGGAAAAAATGCACAAAAAACTGTTCATTCCCGGACCGGTTGAGGTAAGGGAAGATGTGCTCGCAAAAATGGCGACACCACAGATTGGTCACAGAACTAAGGACGCGTCTGCACTACAGAGAAGTATTTCAGACAAGCTCAGAAAACTTATGTACACAGAGAACGAGATACTGCTCTCTACATCTTCGGGAAGCGGTCTTATGGAAGGTGCGATACGCTCCTGCACAAGAAAGAGAGCTGCTGTATTCTCGGTTGGAGCGTTTGGCGACAGGTGGTTTGAAATGGCGGAGGCAAACGGTGTGCCTGCCGATATTTTCAAATCGGAGCTCGGCAAGGAAACAACGGCGAAAATGGTCGACGAAGCGCTTGCGACAGGTAAGTACGACCTCATAACAGTCACTCATAACGAAACCTCGACAGGTATTATGAATCCTGTGGAAGAAATTGCTGCGGTTCTCAAGGAAAAATATCCTGATGTCATTTTCTGCCTCGACTGCGTAAGCTCGTTGGGCGGAACGAAAATCGAAGTGGATAAGCTTGGCGTGGATATCTGCATTACATCTACTCAGAAGTGCCTCGGCTTGCCTGCGGGTATGAGCATCTGTTCGATTTCGCAGAAGGCTGTAGAGGCGGCAAAGGGCGTAAAACACAGAGGACTTTATTTTGATCTGCTTGCCCTTTACGATTATATACAGAAAAAGGATTATCAGTATCCGTCTACTCCGTCGTTGGCGCATATGTTTGCTCTCGACTATCAGCTCGACAGAATATTGGCGGAAGGTCCTGAACAGCGTTTTGCAAGGCATCTCGAAATGGCTAAGACTACAAGGGCTTGGGCTAAGAAACATTTTGAAATGCTTGCAGAGGAGAAGTTTGCTTCAAATACGCTTACAACAATAAAGAATACGCGTGATATAGATGTCTCCGACCTCAATAAAAAATTGGGCGAAAGAGGCTTTATGATTTCCAATGGTTACGGAAAACTCAAGAATGTAACATTCAGAATCGCCCATATGGCCGATACTCAGCCTGAGGAACTTGACGAGCTTTTGAAGGTCATCGAGGAAATACTCGGACTGTAAGCGCCGGTGGCTCATAAAGGAGAAATATGCTTAAAATACTTGCAAATGACGGAATGGATGCGCAGGCGGTGGCTGAGCTTGAAAAGCACGGTCATACAGTGGATACATCGCATTACGACGGCGAAGAATTAGCGGCAAAGATGCGCGAGGTCGATGTGGTTATCATCAGATCTGCCACAAAGATAAGAAAAGATTTAATAGATAAAATCGTGGGCGGAAACTTGAAGCTTATGGTTAGGGCAGGGGTCGGCATAGACAATATCGATGTCGAGTATGCGGAGGAAAAGGGCTTTGCTGTAAAAAATACTCCAAAATCCGGTTCGGCGGCTGTTGCCGAATTGGTGCTTGCCCATATGTTTGCTGTGGCAAGGTTTGTCGGTATTTCCAATGTGACTATGCGCGCCGGCGAATGGAATAAAAAAGAGTACAACGGAATCGAATTGATGGGAAAAACTCTCGGCATAGTCGGAATGGGCAGAATCGGCTACGAAGTCGCGGTTCGTGCGAAGGCGCTTGGAATGGATGTTATTTATAATAAGAGAAGCGGCGCGCAGCCTGAATACAGCGCTTTCGAATTCGCCTCGTTTGAGGATGTTATTAAACGAGCGGATTTTATTTCGATACATACCCCTTACGACAAAACTGTCGGCACTGTTATAGGTGAGGCGGAATTTGCGGCGATGAAGGACGGCGCGGTACTTATCAACGCTGCGCGCGGAGGGGTTGTGTGTGAAAAGTGCCTGCTTGAAGCTCTCGAAAGCGGCAAGCTGAGAGGTGCCGGAATAGACGTATTTGAAGAGGAGCCGACCAAAAATACTGCGCTTGTAAATCATCCAAAGGTGTCTGTCACTCCGCATATAGGTTCGCAGACCAAGGAAGCGCAGAAGCGCATTGGCAAGGAGACCATAGAGGTCGTTCTTTCGCATTTTGGGGGTTAGATGGCTGTTGTAAGACCGTTTAAGGGAATTGTGCCGAGGGCGGATATCGCCGCGGAGTTTTCGTGTCTGCCTTATGATGTTATGAACCGCGCCGAGGCAAAGGCGATGGCAGGCGCAAATAAAAACTCATTTTTAAGGGTCGTTCGCTCGGAAATAGATTTAGATGACAGCGTGGGTGATTACGAGGAAATCGTTTACAAGACCGCAAGAAAGAATCTGGATCAGTTTATAAAGGACGGCGTCCTCGTAGAGGAAATCGCTCCGATATACTATATATACAGGCAGATGATGGATGGAAGAGTCCAGACTGGGCTTGTTGCAACTTGCTCAATAGATGAGTACGAGAAAGGCGTAATAAAAAAGCACGAGTTCACCCGTCCTGTAAAGGAAGTTGACAGAATCAATAATTTCTATCACACCGATGCGAACACTGAGCCCGTGTTCTTCTCTTACAGAAAAAATGCAGAGATCGACAAAATTGTAGATAATTGGGTGAAGTTTCATAAGCCGTTATTTGATTTCCGATCCGATGACGGAATTACACATGTGCTGTGGAAACTTGATGACCCTGCAAAGGTTGCGGAAATCGAAAAGATTTTTGCGGGAGTGGATTATTTATACATCGCTGACGGACATCACCGCACCGCTTCCGGAACAAAGGTCGGATTTAGGAAGCGCGAGGAAAATCCCGGCTATGACGGAACAGAGGAATTCAATTTTGTTATGGCTGTTATTTTTCCTGACGAAGATCTGTTCATTATGGACTATAACAGGCTGGTAAGAGATCTCTTTGGAAAGAGTGAATCTGAATTTATCGCAGCCGTTGAAAAGAACTTTGACATAAGGAAGGTCGGTTCCGATACGCCGTACAGACCTATGAAGCGCGGCACGTTCGGAATGTATATGGACGGGCAGTGGTACGAGCTTTCTGTTAAACCGGGCGTGTTCGATCCGAATGATCCTATCGACAGGCTCGATGTTTCTATCCTTCAGAAAAATATTCTGGGGCCGATTCTTGGCATAGAGGATCCTCGCACAGATAATCGCATAGATTTCGTCGGCGGGATACGCGGTCTCGGAGAACTCGAACGCAGGGTTGCGGATGGATGGAAGGTGGCTTTTTCCATGTATCCAACTGAAATGAGCGACCTTATAGCAATTGCGGACAGTGGAAATGTAATGCCGCCAAAGTCCACGTGGTTTGAACCTAAGCTCAGGTCGGGGCTGTTTATACACAGACTTTTCTAAGCCGGCGTTGTGCCGCATTTAATGGGAAATCAGCGTTTGCGTGTAGATTATAAATAAGGATATAAGAGCGATGCCGGAATGGCGTCGCATTTTGTGTTTGGGGTTGGTGATAGATTATTTACAAACATATAAAGAACAATCTGCTTATATTTAATTAGTGTTTGGTACAATTCGAATAAATTCACAACAGGAGGAATTATGAAGGTACTTATTGGTAGTCAGCTCCCTGAATTTAAGGCGAGCGTATTTGTAAATAACGAGATAAAACTGATCTCAAAACAGGATGTGCTCGGAAAATGGGGCGTGCTGTTCTTCTATCCTGCGGACTTCACATTTGTCTGCCCGACTGAGCTCGGCGATGTAGCTGATCAGTATGAAACCATCAAGGCTATGGGAGTAGAAGTGTATGGCGTTTCTTGTGATACGGCGTTTGTCCACAAGGCGTGGCATGACGCATCCGAAACAATTAAGAAAATTAAGTATCCGATGATCGGCGATCCGTGTGGAACACTCGCAAAAGAACTGGGTGTTTACATCGAAGAAGAGGGCATTTCTTATAGGGCTACAATTATATTCAATCCGGAAGGCAAAATTGTGGCGTACGAAGTTCACGACAACGGAATCGGCAGAGACAGCGATGAGCTCGTCAGAAAGCTGCAGGCGGCTAAATTTGTGGCTGAACACGGAGATAAAGTGTGCCCTGCAAAGTGGAAGCCGGGAAACGAAACCCTGACTCCGGGCATCAACCTTGTAGGCAAGATTTAGTAATCGGCGCAGCCTGGTACAATAAAGCAACCGGATATAAAGAGTCAAAACCCCTGAAATTTTACATACCTCGCGGATATTTTCCGCGGGGTATTTTAGTTTTGGTTCTAAGCTTGGTCGTTGCCAGATTTGTCCGGAGGGTTGTCCGATGCATCGATAAACGGAGAATATACCATGAGCGCAGAATTTGTCACCACCAACTGCTCCCCTAAAAGTTCTCCGTCCGGGCTGAATTTCTGTCTGTACAGTTCGTTGTGGCGGCTGTATCCGCCCCAAGGCTGCATTTTCATTTCGTGATTTCTTTCAATTATTTTGTATATATTCGCCGGGGGAGCGGAGGCTCGCCATTCTCCGAAAAGGAATTCGTCGCCTACTTTCAGTCTCAGCTGAAAATTTATCGGCGTTTCGTTTTTTATCATCAGATCGCCGTGTGGGTAGAAGCATGTGGCTCCGCTGCCGAATGGCTGGGTGCGGTTGGAATCTGGGAATACGTCATAGCCGTGGCGATGTCTTTCTATTATGGAGAGCGGAGTGTGGAGCGTCATCCAGAATATCAGGTTTGAAAGCTGGCACAGCCCACCGCCGACGCAGGCGTGAACTTCTCCGCCCCGAAGCACCATGCCGGGCAGATAACCTTTTTTTGTGGTAGGTTTTCCTATGAGTTTCCAGTAACTTAATATTTCGCCCTGTTTCACTACTGTGTTGTTAAGTCGCTCTGAAGCGATGCGGAGATTATTTGCCTTGTTGTGCTGCATCCACATATCCACGTCTTTTAGCTGTCTGAAAAGTGGAGTTTTGTGCGCAAAATGGAGGTATGGCAGAGGTTTCTCGCTTTTGGCGCTCGAAAAAAGACCTCGCATTTTTATCCATTTCAGCCTTCGGAGAAATCCGTAGCAGCACATTCCAAGCCGAAGTCTTAAATCTGAACGGTCTTTGGGTTTTAGTATGTACGACATATCGCCTCCTGGGTAAATTATAAACAAATTTGCATATTTTAGCAATGTGTCCGCACCGCGACACATATTGGCGCTGTATAGATACAATAGATGTGAGACCAGGTAGATAAAAAATAGAGAGCATTATCCAGTATAATGTAGCTACCACACCAACAAAGAAAGGACAAGCTCTCCATGGACATTATAACAAAAACACAGAGGTATTTACCACACAC
>JBHAZV010000048.1:0-17718 GCA_041781135.1 Acidaminobacteraceae bacterium | reverse complement strand
TTAAAATATATCCATTTCCGCATAACAAAAAAGACGCCTTCTGGCGTCTTACGAGAACCCTCAAAACTGAACAGCAGTAGCACAGTCATTCCTTTGAAAGGAGGTGATCCAGCCGCACCTTCCGATACGGCTACCTTGTTACGACTTAACCCCAGTCACTTGTTTCACCTTCGACAGCTCCCCCCTCGCGGTTAGGCCACTGGCTTCGGGCGCCCCAAGCTTCCATGGTTTGACGGGCGGTGTGTACAAGACCCGAGAACGCATTCACCGCGGCATGATGATCCACGATTACTAGTAACTCCGACTTCATGCAGGCGAGTTGCAGCCTGCAATCCGAACTGAGACCGGCTTTTTAGGTTTCGCTCCGAATCGCTCCTTCGCTGCCCGTTGTACCGGCCATTGTAGCACGTGTGTAGCCCAGATCGTAAGGGGCATGATGATTTGACCTCATCCCCACCTTCCTCCGCGTTACCACGGCAGTCTGTCTAGAGGGTTCAGCTTTACCTGTTAACAACTAAACACAGGGGTTGCGCTCGTTGCGGGACTTAACCCAACATCTCACGACACGAGCTGACGACAACCATGCACCACCTGTCTCCTGTACTCCGAAGAGCTATACCGATTAAAGTATATTCACAGGGATGTCAAGACCTGGTAAGGTTCTCCGCGTTGCCACGAATTAAACCACATGCTCCGCTACTTGTGCGGGTCCCCGTCAATTCCTTTGAGTTTCACACTTGCGTGCGTACTCCCCAGGCGGAATACTTATTGCGTTAGCTGCGGCACAGAAATTTTACTCCCTATACCTAGTATTCATCGTTTACCGCGTGGACTACCAGGGTATCTAATCCTGTTTGCTCCCCACGCCTTCGTGCATCAGCGTCAGTTACGGTCCAGTAAGTCGCCTTCGCCACTGGTGTTCCTCCTAATATCTACGAATTTTACCTCTACACTAGGAATTCCACTTACCTCTCCCGCACTCAAGAAAATCAGTTCCAAAGGCTTACATTGGTTGAGCCAATGCCTTTCACCCCTGGCTTGATCTCCCGCCTACGCACCCTTTACGCCCAGTGATTCCGGATAACGCTTGCCCCCTACGTATTACCGCGGCTGCTGGCACGTAGTTAGCCGGGGCTTCCTCAGATGGTACCGTCATTATCTTCCCATCCAACAGAGCTTTACAATCCGAAGACCTTCATCGCTCACGCGGCGTTGCTCGGTCAGGGTTCCCCCCATTGCCGAATATTCCCCACTGCTGCCTCCCGTAGGAGTCTGGACCGTGTCTCAGTTCCAGTGTGGCCGTTCATCCTCTCAGACCGGCTACTGATCGTCGCCTTGGTAGGCCGTTACCCCACCAACTAGCTAATCAGACGCGGGCCCATCTCTTACCGATAAATCTTTGATATATCATTCATGCAAACAATATATGTCATCAGGTATTAATCACCGTTTCCGATGGCTATCCCTGTGTAAGAGGCAGGTTGCCCACGCGTTACTCACCCGTCCGCCGCTTTCCTCTGATTCGCTTTGGCCGAAGCCGCCACTCATCAGATTCTCGCTCGACTTGCATGTGTTAGGCACGCCGCCAGCGTTCATCCTGAGCCAGGATCAAACTCTTTTTTAAAATCCTTAAGCTCATTTTAGCTTAGCTTTTCGTTTTATCCTCAGAAGCACTTTCGTGCCCCCGATATCACTGCGTCTACTTCCGTAGACTTTTGGGTGCATGCCCTCGCTTTCGCTCAGGCATACTAAATTTGGAATTGCGTTGAACTTTTTTTATTTTTGTTCGTTCTTGTTCTTCTACTGCTATTCAGTTTTCAAGGTTCTCTTTGCCGTTCGCGCCGCCGGGATGTTATCGCCGTCCGCCGAACGCTCAATCATTATATAATACCGCCAACAGCTATGCAAGGTTTTTTTTGTTAAATCATCGTAATAATTAGCATCCCTACGCAGTGGCCGTCGCAGCCGCAATAATGCCGTAAAATCCTATGACTTTCCCTATGCGTGAACTATTCCCCTATATACTTAAGAAAGTACTCATCATATGTCAGGCCGCTCTCCACTACCGCCTTGGCAGTTTCAACACCCACATAACGCCAATGCCAAGGTTCGTAAATATATCCGGTAATATGCTCCTTGCCCTTTGGATACCTCAGTATAAACCCATAATCCGCCGCGTTTGCCATGAGCCATTCAAATGCAGCAGTATTCTCGAAATCCACGCTGACAATATTAATATCACAGCAAAGCCCTGTTTCGTGTTCCGAATGACGCGGTCGTGCCGAATATGTGTCGGCATCCTCCTGCCCATAAGAATTTGCATAGTGATTGTAGAGCCACTCCTGATATGATTTAGACCTGTAGCCCGAAACCACACGCAAATCTATCTCGTTATTCTGAGCATACGCAGCGTCCGACATCTCTATAAAAGCGTCAAGCGCGGGCTTACTCATCTTATATTCCTTGCCGTCATTCACATAGTAGTTGCTCGGCACATCCTCCAGATTTTCGGCCTCGTAGCTGTCCGGAAGACGGTAGTTTTTATTGCAAAGCACCAAAATACCGAGCGAAGTATCAGTAACTTTTATGTCATTATAGAATCCACCGACAGCCGACCCCACGCCGGTGCTTGCCTCTGTCGAAGTAGACACTGTAGTAGCCGACGCCGTCTCTGTAGTGGCAGAAGCCGGCTCTGTAGCGGCGGTATTCTCGCCGGAAGTCTGCGAAGATTCAGCGCCGGAAGATGCCGCCTCCGAAGAAGCTGTTGAATCCGACTCGGCGCTAAGGTCGGTTGAAGTGCCGGACTCGGTTGTGGCTTCGGATGTCGAAGCGCCAGATCCGATTGTCGAAGCTACCTCAGAATCCCGACTGCTAAGCTCGCTGCTCGCAGGATTGGTAACTAAGACCTGAACGCTATTTGGTGCGCCTCCTGCAAGCATCTTTGCCACAAAAAATATCACAACAATCCCAAATGCCGCAGCTGCAACAGCTATTATTTTGTTCCTGTCAGACCAAACAATCCGATTGCCTCCGCCCGCTCTTTTTTCGTTGTTATTACTCTTCCTTCTATATTTTTTATTGTAACCGCCCATGAACCACCCTCGCCGGATTGCAGCTCCGACAAAATTTATATTTTTACAGCAGACTTCCCACTGCAACGAACAACGGAGCGAATACCAATGAAACGATCGTCATCAGCTTTATCAAGATGTTGATGCTCGGTCCCGATGTATCTTTGAAAGGGTCTCCTACAGTATCGCCTACAACCGCCGCCTTGTGAGCCTCCGAGCCCTTGCCGCCGTGGTTTCCCTCTTCGACATACTTCTTGGCATTATCCCATGCTCCACCGGAATTCGCCATAAAAATAGCCATAAGCACACCGGTCACAAGCGAACCCGCCAACATGCCGCCGAGCGCTTCTGTTCCAAGAACAAGACCTACCGCAAGAGGAACGAGCACTGCCATAAGCCCCGGCAGGATCATTTCCTTTAATGCCGCAGATGTCGAAATATCTACACACTTAGAGTAGTCAGGAGTTGCAGTGCCCTCCATTATACCCTTTATCTCTCTGAACTGTCTGCGCACCTCTTCTATCATCTGATACGCAGCCTTACCGACCGACTGCATTGTAAGCGCCGAAAAGACGAAAGGCAATGTTCCGCCGATAAAGAGCCCTACCACAACATTCGGATTCAAAATATCGATAGCGCCAAGATTTACAGCCTGCGAATAAGATACGAAAAGCGCGAGCGCAGTAAGCGCGGCAGACCCTATCGCAAAGCCCTTTCCGATAGCAGCTGTGGTATTTCCGACCGCGTCAAGTTTATCAGTTATGTTTCTTACAGTTTTTGGAAGTTCGCTCATTTCAGCTATACCGCCCGCATTATCCGCAACAGGTCCGTATGCATCTACAGCGACAGTGATTCCCGCTGTAGAGAGCATTCCCACAGCCGCAAGAGCTATTCCGTATAACCCAAGGAACTGATACGAAACGATTGTCGCAATACATATAAATATTATAGGAAGCACAGTGGATATCATACCTACTGCGAGACCCGATATAATAGTAGTTGCAGGCCCGGTCATAGACTGTTCGGCAATCTTTTTGACATGCCTGTAGTCGCCGGATGTATAGTACTCAGTGACAACACCTATGAGTATTCCGCTCACAAGTCCGGACGCAACCGCAAAGAATGCGTTGAAATCACCGAACATAAGCTGGCTGATTACCGCAGTGGCGACAAGAACAATAATTCCGCTGACATATGTCGCAACCTTAAGCGCCTTATGAGGATTGGACTTTTCGTCACCTCGCACAAAAAACGTACTGAAAATAGAAGCGATGATGCCCGATCCGGCAAGGAAAAGTGGGAACACAGCGCCGGAATGCCCATAAATAAGCACACCGAGAGTTATTGCGGCAATAATCGAACCGACATATGATTCAAAGAGGTCCGCTCCCATACCAGCGACATCGCCCACATTATCGCCGACATTATCCGCGATAACCGCCGGATTGCGAGGGTCATCCTCCGGGATTCCCGCTTCTACCTTTCCAACGAGGTCTGCGCCCACATCGGCCGCCTTTGTGTATATACCCCCGCCGACCCTTGCAAACAGTGCAATCGATGATGCGCCAAGACCAAAACCTGTGATTACCGTAGCGTCGTTGTAAACAAAAAACAGCACCGACACGCCCAGTAGCCCAAGACCGACGACCGACATACCCATGACTGCGCCGCCAGAAAACGCAACTCCGAGCGCCGAATTCATTCCATGCTCTTTAGCGGCATAAGCCGTCTTGACGTTTGCGCTCGTCGCCACCCTCATTCCTATGTATCCCGCAACCGCAGAGAACAAAGCGCCCACAATAAACGCGATTGCAGTCGGCACGCTCTTAAGGCCTACAGCTATTGCCACCGCAAGTACGACAGCAAAACCCACAAGCACGGAATATTCGCGCCTGAGGAATGCCATTGCACCCTGCTGTATGTATCCTGCGATTTCGTTCATTCGAGGGTGATCGACCTTGACGGATCCAATCTTGTAAACTACCAGAAAACCCGCAAAGACAAGCGCCAATGCTCCTACTACCGCTGAAATAATATACTCCATAACACCACCTATATAATTTTATGCTGTGACATAAAGCACAAAATAGGCCTTTTAAGCCTATAAAGCGCGCTATATGCATCATTCGACTCTACTTGACTACAAATGCCAACAGGATAGTCGCCAGAAAGAATACCCCTGTAAAAATCTTTGTGATAGTGTCAAGCTTTGACTCGTAATCCCTCGCTTTGTTCTTTCCGAACAGCTGTTCTGCACCGCCGCCTATAGAGCCGCTGAGCCCCGCAGACCTGCCGGATTGAAGCAGCACACTTGCAATCAATACAAGTGAAGAGATCACAAGTATAACTGTTAAAACAAGTTTCATATTTCCTCCATTTTTTACCGTAGTATTCTACCACGAAAACAGATGCAGTGCAAATAAAATATATTTATATTTTGTAATGACTGCCACGCGGTGTGTTACGACTGTTTTTCTAATTTTTTGTTTTCTTCGAGCAATTCATTTTTGATCGCCCACAGCTTTGCGGAAAGGTCGACATAGTATCTGTGCGGATTTTCAAAGCGTTTTACTTCATCCCAAAGCTGATCTATCTGTTCAAGACAAGTTTTTCTGATTTCGTTGACGGGAGGACTCTGATACACGCATTCGCCATTTACAAAAATCGGAACAAGCAGCTCGCGAAGCTCATAATTTATGTAAGTTTTGCGCTTCCAAGTAGCTATAGGATGGAAAATTTCGAGCGGCCGAGAAGCATCCACAACTTCGTCGTGCACGCAAATCTGATCAGCCTGCGCCTTGCCTGTCTCTCTGTCGTAAATCCTGTACACCTTCTTAAAATGCGGAGTTGTGATCTTGTCGATATTCTCGCTTACCTTTATTTTAGGGATTATGTTCCCGGACTCGTCCTCTGCGGCAACAAGCTTGTAAACGCCGCCAAAAACAGGCGTGCTCTTAGAAGTTATCAGACGCTCGCCCACGCCGAAGCTGTCGACCGCGGCCTTCTGCAGCAGCAGATCTCTGATTATATATTCGTCCAGAGAATTTGAAACCACTATCTTACACTCCGGCAGCCCCGCGTCATCGAGCATTTTGCGCGCTTTTTTTGAAAGATACGCTATATCTCCGGAATCGAGCCTTATTCCGTAATTTCTGTGACCCTTCGCTACAAGCTCCTCTTTGATTACGCGGATCGCATTGGGTACACCGCTCTTCAAAGTATTGTAAGTGTCGACTAAAAGCACGGTATTTTCAGGATAAAGATTGGCATACGCCCTAAACGCTTCGTACTCGCTGCCGAACATCTGAACCCAGCTGTGCGCCATAGTTCCGAGAGCCGGTATGCCAAACATCATATCTGTCATAACATTGGAAGTGCCGACACAGCCCCCGATGTATGCGGCGCGCGCGCCAAGCACCGCCGCATCCTGCCCCTGAGCCCGCCTCGCTCCAAACTCCATAATTGCCCGCCCCTCTGCAGCGCGGTAGATCCTGTTTGCCTTTGTGGCTATAAGCGACTGATGATTTATAAACACGAGCGCAGCAGTTTCTATTATCTGAGCCTCGATAGAAGGGGCACGGACGGTCACAAGCGGTTCATTTGGAAACACAGGAGTACCCTCCGGAACGGCATATATATCGCCCGTAAACTTAAAGTTTCTGAGATACTCCACAAACTCAGGCTCGAATATCCCCTTGCTCTCAATATACGCAAGCTCCGCGTCTCCGAAACGCAGATTCTTTATGTAGTCTATCAGCTGCTCCAGACCTGCAAATATTGCAAAACCTCCATCATCCGGAACATTTCTGAAAAAAATATCGAAATAACTAATCTTATCCTTAAAGCCTTTTTTAAAATATCCCTGCGCCATAGTCAGTTCATAGAAGTCGCAAAGCATCGATTGATTGATTTCGCATTGTTTTAGAGGCCTACTGTCCAAAACCATACCCCTCCCGATTATTAAATTTTATTCAAACCGCCCGTCTAAATTGTAAAATGCAGCATTGCCGGCATACCTTGCAATCGCGCCCAATCTTTCCTCGATTCTGAGAAGCTGATTGTATTTCTCTATCCTGTCAGTTCTTGCCGGAGCGCCAGTCTTAATCTGACCTGCATTTAGAGCGACAGCAAGATCCGCTATGGTAGAATCGGCAGTTTCGCCGGAACGATGCGATACAACTGCTGTAAAGCCTGCTTTTTGAGCCATCTGAATTGCGCTTATCGTCTCTGTTATCGTTCCTATCTGATTTAATTTTATCAATATGGAGTTCGCAGAGCCTTCGGCAATGCCGCGCGCAAGTCTCTTTGTATTTGTTACAAAAAGGTCATCCCCGACAAGCTGTATTTTTGAACCGAGGCGCTCCCTGAGCTTCTTCCAAGCGCCCCAATCATCTTCCGAAAGGCCGTCTTCGATAGAAACGATAGGATACTTCGCAACAAGCCCTTCGTAATAAGCGATAAGTTCATCAGAGGTAAATGATTTATTTTCGCTCCTGAGATGGTACGTATTTGTTTTTTCATCATAAAGCTCTGTCGCCGCTACATCGAGCGCGAGCAAAACCTGCTCTCCCGCCTTGTAGCCCGCCGCTTCAACAGCTTTCATTATAGCTTTGAGCGCATCCTCATTTGTCGGAAGATTAGGGGCAAAACCGCCTTCGTCGCCCACTCCGGTCGCAAGCCCCTGCTCCTTAAGCACCTTTTTCAGACTGTGATAGATCTCCGCGCCCCATCTGAGAGCCTCCGCAAATGTAGATGCTCCGACAGGCATGACCATAAACTCCTGAATATCGACATTATTGTCGGCATGGGCGCCGCCGTTCATTATATTCATCATGGGCACCGGAAGCAATGCCGCGCCGGTTCCGCCAAGATATCTGTAGAGCGGAAGTCCGCTTGCAAGCGCGCCCGCCTTTGCTATGGCGATGGATGTGCCAAGTATCGCATTTGCACCGTACACGCCCTTGTTTTCTGTGCCGTCAAGCTCTGTCATAATCCTGTCAAGCTCCGCCTGAGCAAAAACACACTTGCCTACAACAGCAGACGCAATCGGACCATTTACGAAACCGACAGCCTTTGTTACTCCTTTGCCAAGGTAGCGGCCCTTATCCCCATCGCGCAGCTCAACTGCCTCAAACGCCCCGGTCGAAGCTCCACTCGGCACTGCTCCGATTACGCTTCTTCCATCTTCGAGCCATAATTCCACTTCAACTGTAGGATTGCCTCTTGAATCCAGTATTTCTCTCGCTTTAAGCGATTTTATCAACATATTTCCTCCATTTCAAACGCTTCGTTATCGTCAAGCGCCATCCCGGCGCAAATACACTATATATCTGGGCACTGGGCTCCGCACGAAAGTATTGGTTTGTTCTGCCTTTCGATCAGACTGACACCTGTCATTTCTTCGGGTTTTTTGATTCCCAGAATATCCAGCATTGTAGGCGCAATATCTGACAATCTGCCCCCACTTCTTAATTGTAGATTTCCGCAACCCGCAATCACAAGGGGCACAAGATTTGTAGTATGCGCTGTCATCGGCGTGCCGTCGGGATTTGTCATACACTCGCTATTGCCGTGGTCAGCAGTAATAATGTACCCTGCCCCAACGCTATCGAGCGCAGCGGCAACCTTTCCCACGCATTCATCCACAGCCTCTATTGCCCGCACAGCCGCTTCGTAAACGCCTGTGTGACCCACCATGTCGGGATTCGCAAAATTACAGACGATAATATCGTAAAAATCGCGCTCCACTTCTGCAGCAAGGCGCTCCGCCACCTCGTACGCCGACATTTCGGGCTGCAAGTCGTAAGTTGCAACCTTGGGAGAATCTACCAATATTCGATCCTCTCCATCGTACGGTTGTTCGATTCCTCCGCCGAAAAAGAACGTGACATGCGCGTACTTTTCTGTTTCCGCTATTCTCAGCTGCCTCATTCCGAGAGCAGCGGCATACTCGCCCAAGGTATTTTTCGGGAAAAACGGCTTATATGCAATGTGAACGCCCTCAATTTTCGCATCGTATTGCGTCATGCAGGTGTAGTAAAGTTCGAGATGTTTGCGCGCAAATCCCGAAAAATCCGCATCGACGAACGCGCGAGTTATCTGCCTTGCCCTGTCAGGTCTAAAATTATAACAAATGACGGCGTCGCCGCTCTCTATCACAGCGAGCGGAGTTTGTCCACCATTTGCGGCAACAGATGCAGGCACAATAAACTCGTCGGTTATACCCTTAGAATAGCTCTCGTTAAAAATATCGGAAGCACATTTATACAAGCGCTCCGAACCCTCCGTAAGTACCCTGTACGCTTTTTCTACTCGCTCCCAGCGCTTATCCCTGTCCATTGCATAATACCTGCCGGAAATGCTCGCTATCTTGCCTATGCCTATGCGAGCCGCCTCTGCCTCAAACTCTTCCAGGTAACTTAGCCCCGAAGTAGGCGAGGTATCGCGACCATCGGTAAATGCATGCACATACACTTCTTTTAGACCGCGCTTTTTGGCGGATTTCAGCAGTGCAAAAAGATGAGAGTTATGAGAGTGCACCCCTCCATCGGAGAAAAGTCCTATAATATGAAGTTTTGAACCGCGGCACAGGACATGGTCCATAGCGCCGATCAACGCCTGATTTTCAAAAAAATCTCCGTCTTCGATAGATTTGGTAATTCTTGTAAGCTCCTGATAAACAACCCTGCCTGCGCCAATATTGAGATGGCCCACTTCCGAATTGCCCATCTGACCATCCGGAAGCCCGACATCAAGCCCGCTCGCAGATATTTCCGTATGCGGATTACTCGCAAAAATCCTGTCGATATTCGGCTTTTTAGCTCCTAATACTGCGTTTCCGTCGATTTCCTTGCTATTGCCGTAGCCGTCAAGTATTATAAGCGCGACTGTCCTCTTCATTTCTGCCCGCAGACCTCCGCCGCCGCATTGACCATTTGGACAAATGAATCCGGATCAAGGCTCGCACCGCCGACAAGCGCTCCGTCTATATCATCACACACTAAAAATTCGGCTATATTTTTTTCGTTCACCGAGCCACCGTAAAGGAACAGCACCTCTTCGGCCGCATCTCCAAAACGTTCTTTCAGAACGAATCTGAGGCTGCCTATCATATCCTGGGCAACTTCCGGAGTTGCGGTTTTTCCTGTTCCTATCGCCCAAACAGGCTCGTATGCCACCACGATATTTGAAAGCTGCTCGCCGGAGACGCCTTCCAAAGCGGCAATCAACTGAGCTTTGACAAAATCCTTCGGAGCTTCCGTATCAAGCGGCTCTCCACAGCAGACGATCGGAATTAATCCGTTTTTTAGAGCGGTTTCTACCTTGCGCCTTACATCGGCATCGGTCTCGCCGAAATACAAACGCCTCTCGCTATGACCTACAATCACATACCCCGCGCCGACATCAAGCAGCATTCCGGCCGAAATTTCTCCGGTATATGCTCCGCTCTCCTGAAAATACATATCCTGCGCTCCAACCTTCAGCATAGTGCCTTTTGCAGCCTCAGATAGCACAGAAAGCACTGTAAAAGGGGCGCAAACCACTGACGCAGAGGCGAGCCGCGGCGCGACCTGCTTTGCAAAGCCGCGTGCACGCTCTGTCAGCATATTCATTTTCCAGTTTCCAATTACTATTTTTTTTCGCATCTGTTCCAAACTGCCCTGTTATTTATCATCAAGTCCTGCTATGCCCGGCAGAGGCTTGCCCTCTATGTATTCAAGCGAAGCGCCGCCTCCTGTGGAAACGAGAGTCATTTTATCTTTAAGCCCGAACTTTGCAACCGCCGCAGCGCTGTCGCCGCCGCCAACCACAGTAACGGCGTCTTTGAGTTCGCCGAGCACCTTGGCTATATGCTCTGTGCCGGCCGCAAATTTAGTCATTTCAAAAACTCCCATTGGCCCATTCCAAACGACTGTCCTGCACCTACGCAACTCATTGGCGAACAGTTCCATCGTACGCGGACCTATGTCGAGCCCCATGTAGCCTTCCGGGATTTCGATGCCGTCGGAAGCGGTCGCCTCCGCAGTTTCGGAAAGCTGTTTCGCCATAATATGATCCACAGGAAGGAGCAGGTTGACTCCTTTCTCTGCCGCCTTGGCGATCATCTCCTTGGCAAAATCAACTTTTTCATGTTCCACAAGCGAACTTCCCACAGAAATTCCTTTTGCGACAAGGAAAGTATAGCTCATGGCGCCGCCTATTACGAGCGAATCAACCTTATCTATAAGCGCAGTTATAGCATCTATCTTGTCGGAAACCTTTGCACCACCCAGAACGGCACAGAACGGCCTGTCAGGATTTGACAGCGCCTCTCCGAGATACTTGAGTTCTTTTTGAATCAAATACCCGCAGACAGCGCTCTCTACATAATTTGTCACTCCCGCTGTCGAAGCGTGCGCTCTGTGAGCTGTACCAAAGGCGTCACAGACATAAATATCGCAAATCGAAGCAAGCTTTTTGGAAAACACCTCATCGTTCAATTCTTCTTCCGGTCTGAAACGAGTATTTTCAAGCATCATCAGCTCGCCGTCCACGAGAGTGTCGATAAGCCTCAGCGTCGCCTCTCCAACAACTTCGGGATCTCTGATAAACAGAACTTTTAACCCCATTACTCGCTCTAAATACCTTGCTACAGGTGCGAGTGAAAACTCTTCTTTGTAGAGCCCTTTTGGCTTGCCGAGGTGTGAACAGAGAATAACCTTTGCGCCGCGTCCTAAAAGATTTCGGATTGTGGGCATAGCCGCAACAATTCTGGAATCGTCTGTAATTTCGCCATTTTTTATCGGAATATTGAAATCCACGCGCACAAGCACGCGCTTGTCTTTGACCTCGACATCATCAATGGATTTTTTATTGTAAATCATGTTCCTCCCTATTTATCCTTGCTTGCCATATGCAGCGCAAGGTCGACAACTCTCTGCGAATAACCCCACTCGTTGTCGTACCATGTGACAATTTTGAAAAATCTCTTCTCATCCGGAAGATTATTCTGCACGGTTGCTAAAGAGTCATAAATACTCGAACGCGAGTCGTGAATAAAATCAGAAGAAACAAGTTGTTCGTTTGTATAACCCATTATACCTTTGAGGTATGTTTCTGACGCTTTTTTCATAAGAGCATCTATTTCTGCAATAGAAGTGTCGCGTTCAGCAGTAAATGTGAGGTCGACTACCGAGACGTTTGGAACAGGAACCCTGAAAGACATGCCTGTCAGCTTGCCTTTTGTTGCGGGAAGAACCTGTCCGACAGCCTTTGCAGCTCCGGTTGTCGACGGGATTATATTTGCAGCAGCAGTCCTTCCGCCGCGCCAGTCTTTTTTAGAACTTCCATCCAAAACCTTCTGAGTTTGAGTATATGCGTGAATAGTCGTCATAAGTCCTTTTTCAATTCCGATGCCCTCTTTCAAAAGCACATGAACAGCAGGAGCAAGGCAGTTTGTAGTGCATGACGCATTTGAAACTATGTGATGGACATCCGGGTCATACTCATTTTCGTTTACTCCAAATACAAAGGTCTTTATATCACCCTTGCCCGGAGCAGTTATTATTACTTTTTTAGCGCCTGCTTCCAGATGGCCGCGCGCATCCTCAAGCTTGGTGAACAAACCTGTCGCCTCGATTACATAGTCTATGCCGAGTTCTTTCCATGGCAGGTCGCTGATGGTCTTATCGCCCTGAATACACTGAATTTTATGACCGTTGCACACAATAATGTCGTTATTCTCCAGAGAAGGATCGCTCTTTTCCGTAGTAATTTCCGCATTAAAATGCCCATGAACCGTGTCGTACTTCAGCTGATAAGCGTGATAATCGGCGTCTACATATGTTCCGACAGTGGCAACCACCTCAAAATCCTTCCCGATAAGCCCACGCTCCACCATTGCCTTGTACACCAGCTTTCCTATCCTGCCAAAACCGTTGATCGCAACTCTTTTCATTTTTTCCTCCGTAAATATCAGGCGATGCATATGCACCGCCCTTTTTATTATTTTTGATAGAGAGGGAATCTGTCGCAGATTGCTCTTACTCTAAGTCTTGCGTCGCTGAGATCGCCTTCCCTGTTATCCACCGCATACGAGATAATATCCGCGATTTCTCTCATTTCGTGTTCTCCGAACCCCCTTGTAGTGGTTGCCGCAGTGCCTATCCTGACGCCGCTCGTCACAAAAGGACTTTCCGTTTCCATAGGTACTGTATTTTTATTTAAGGTGATACCAATGCTGTCAAGCATTTCCTCGGCAAATTTTCCTGTTACTCCCTTGTTTCTTAGATCGACAAGCATCAGATGATTATCTGTTCCTCCCGAAACTATCTTAAAACCATGACCTGCAAGCGCCGCTGCGAGCGCTTTTGCATTGGCGACGACCTGAGCTATATATTTTTTGAAATCCTCGCTCATTGCTTCTTTGAAACAAACAGCCTTTGCAGCTATTGCATGCACAAGCGGACCGCCCTGCATTCCTGGGAATACTGATTTATCAAGCGCTTTCGCGTATTCCTGCCTGCAGAGAATCGCACCTCCGCGCGGCCCCCTGAGGGTTTTATGAGTGGTTGTCGTTACAAAGTCGGCATATGGCACAGGAGAAGGATGAGCTCCCGCGGCAATAAGCCCAGCTATATGCGCCATATCCACAAGCAGGTACGCCCCTACAGCGTCTGCTATCTCTCTGAGCCTTGCAAAATCAATAATTCTCGAATATGCACTTGCGCCCGCGACTATCATCTTGGGCTGCTCTCGCTTCGCAATACTCTCTACATTGTCATAATCGATGAACCCGTTGGCATCTACGCCATACGAAACAAAATTATAAAGCTGACCGGAAAAATTCACGGGACTTCCGTGAGTCAGATGCCCGCCGTCGGAGAGATTCATACCAAGCACTTTGTCGCCCGGTTTCAGCACAGCCATATAGGCAGCCATATTCGCCTGTGAGCCGGAATGCGGCTGAACATTGGCGTGTTCCGCGCCGAACAGTTCTTTCATTCTGTCTCTTGCTAAATTCTCCGTCATATCGACATACTCGCAGCCGCCATAGTAACGCTTTCCAGGGAAACCTTCCGCGTACTTATTGGTAAGATGAGATCCAAGGGCAGACATAACAGTAACGCTTGTGTAATTCTCGCTCGCGATAAGTTCGATGTTATTCGTCTGCCTTTCGAGTTCAAGCCTCATTGTTTCAAAAAGCTCTTTGTCCATTTTCTCGATGAAATCGTATATCATAATTCTCCTCTAATAAAAATTATACTATGTCGAAATGACCTTCATAGAATGTGTACTTACCGAAGAATGTAAGTTTTGTCATAAGTATTTCAAAACCGTCCTTTGCAAAAACCATGCCTCTGCCGTACTTTGCGGTATAAATCCAGCCCATGCTGCGCATTTCCTCTATGAAATACTCTTCGTCGCCTGTTCTTGTAATAAATGAAATGGTCTTAAAAGTCACTTTCTTGACTCTTGCGTTCTTGTCTCTTTCGAGCTTGCTTATACCAATAAGCAAATCAAACAACTTTAAGTCGTAGGCGCTCTTCGCTATTAAAATTAGCGCAAATATACCGACGATCCAGTGAATCAATCTCTTCTTGTTGTATATCTTGTTTTCTTCCATAAGCCCTCCGCTTTAATTATAGCAACAGATTCCGCTTTTTTCAACTTTCTATCCAGCGATTCATCGTCATAGCTTCAAATGCCTCAATCTCTTCGCCGGAGCTTGGGATGGCGTCTCTTACATATTTTTCGGGATTGGAGAGATGGTGCGAAGCCGCAAGAAAAGCTCCTGCGAGCAGGCTGCCTTTATTCAGCCTGAACACCTGCACACCTATTGAATTTTTTGTAATTTTTTCGGGCACAAGAGAGCTGTTTATAGTCAGAGCTTTTACATCCTTTGCACTCTGTCTTATAAATGTTATGTCGACATCCTCCGCGATATAAAACGCACGAACAAGCTGGCTTTCATCAGAATACGCCTTAATAAGCTTACGGCGATTTTGTTTTGTGGCATAGGCGCTCAGAGGAATTTTGGCGACCTTGCCATTTCTGAATACAAAGAGCATATGTCCCGAAAAATCGTTCGTAATGACGGAATGAACAACTTTTTCATCCTTTTCCATTTGAAGCAGATTAGGCAGGTATTCTCCAAGTTCGGAGACTCTGTGTTCTGACACCTCGTGCAGCCTTATCTTATAAGCGTTGCAGTAATTTGTAAAAAATATTGCCTCATCTCGGTTACCGCCATCTAATTCAAGCATTATGCGATCGTTTTCCTTGAGTTTGTGCTCACCGGACGAACGCAAGGAAACAAGCGTCACCTTTTTGACGTATCCCTGCTCGGTCACAAAAAGTTTCAAGTTAAAATCAGCGATTTCCTCTACCACTTCACTCAGTTCGGCGTGCTCTTCCTCCGAAACCAATGCCGTCTTTCTGGCATAACCATATTTTTTGGAAATATCGCCAAGCTCGGAAATTATTTGTCTGTCGACAAGTTTTTGATCGGATATGAGCCTGTCGAGTTCTTCGAGGCGTTTTCCGATTTCCGATATCTCTTTTGTTCGCGAAAGTATATAATCCTTATTCAAATTCCTAAGTTTGATCTCTGCTACATTTTCAGCCTGCAGTCTGTCGATTTCAAACGCCTCCATCAACCTCGGAATAACCTCTGTATCACGTTCGGTCTCCCTGACGATGCGTATTGCCCTATCGATATCGAGCAGCACTTTTTCGAGTCCGCGGAGCAGATGCAGTTTATCTGCTAACTGTTTTCTGTCATAAGCGGCAGCCCTCACTATGCAGTCTCTCCTGAACCGCAGCCATTCATTAAGTATAGCGCGCACTCCAAGCACCCTCGGTTTGCCGTCTATAAGAACATTAAAATTGCACCCGAAGCTGTCGGTAAGACTGGTCATTTTGAACAATTTTGCACGAAGCTTCTCGACATCCACCCCTCTCTTCAGGTCGAGTGCAATCTTTAATCCCGAAAGATCAGTTTCATCGCGAACATCGTTTAACTCTTTGATTTTCCCGAGCTTAATCAGTTCTACAATTTTTTCGATAATTTGTTCGACTGTAGTCGTATACGGAATTTCAGTTATCAATAATATATTGTTTTTAGCATCATATTCGGTTTTCCCGCGAAGCCTGATGCTTCCAAGACCCGTTTCGTATATCTCGCGCATTCGTGTTCTGTCGTAAATGAGTTCACCCGCCGTGGAAAAATCCGGCGCAGGCATGTGCTCCAGCAAATCCGCATTCGGATCTTTTATCAGCGCAATTGTTGCAGCACAAAGCTCCCCAAGATTGAAACTTGCGATATTACTTGCCATACCTACTGCAATCCCCATATTAGGATTCGCGAGTATATTTGGAAAAACAACAGGCAAAAGAACCGGCTCCTGCATTGTACTGTCGTAATTATCCTGAAAATCGACATTTGATTTTTCAATATCCCTGAAAATAGCTTCGCAGACGCTTTCAAGCCTTACTTCCGTATACCTCGGTGCAGCGTACATCATATCGCGCGATGTGACTTTTCCAAAATTTCCCTTAGAATCCACATATGGCAAAATCAATGTTTCATTGCCTTTTGCAAGCCTTACTAAGGTCGCGTAAATAGCCTGGTCGCCGTGCGGGTTCAGTTTCATGGTCTGCCCTACAACATTGGCAGACTTGGTACGCGTGCCGCCGAGCAGCTTCATTTTATACATCGTGTAAAGTATCTTGCGGTGCGAAGGCTTAAATCCGTCTATTGCAGGAATTGCGCGCGAAACTATAACAGACATTATATACGGCATATAGTTTTCTACGACGGTTTCTGTGATTTGTTGCTCTGTATAATTGCCACCTTTAGGCAGCACACTCTTTTTTGAATCATTCTCGCTATTCTTCATCACTTCCCCACTATGATACATCTAATTTTTCGAGATACTCTGCGCCATTTTCCTCGATATACTGTTTTCTTGCACCGAGTTCGTCGCCTAAAAGAACTTCAAAAATCCGTTCTGTGCGGTAGGCATCAGACGCGCAGACCTTTATAAGCCTCCTTGTGTCGGGGCTCATTGTTGTTTCCCACATCATATCGGGATCGTTTTCGCCGAGCCCCTTCGAGCGCTGAATGGCGGCCTTGCCCTTAATTTGTTTTAAAATCTCTGCTTTTTCCTGCTCATTATAGGCGAAATAAGACCTCTGCTTTCCATCTGTAATCTCGTACAGCGGAGTTTCGGCTATATAAATTTTGCCCGCGTCTATCAAAGTGGGACAGAGCCTATAAAACATTGCAAGTATCAGTGCGCGTATCTGAAAACCATCGACATCGGCATCGGTGCATATTATGACTTTATTCCATCGAAGCGCCTCCAGATCAAACGATTCGAGATCTGTGTTGTGCTTGGTTTTAATTTCGACTCCCGCGCCGATAACTTTGAGCAGATCCATGATTATCTCGTTTTTGAAGATTTTGTCATAATCCGCCTTCAGACAATTAAGAATTTTCCCGCGCACCGGCATTAGCGCCTGAAAATCTGCATTTCTGGCAAGCTTGCACGAGCCGAGCGCCGAATCACCATCAAGTATGTATAATTCTCGCTGCTCCTTATCCTTACTCCTGCAATCGACAAATTTTTTAATGCGGTTAGTCACATCAATCTTTTGAGCCAGT
>JBHAZV010000047.1:0-48353 GCA_041781135.1 Acidaminobacteraceae bacterium | reverse complement strand
ATTGAAAATAAACCTTGCTGTCTGCAAAGCGTGATAAATTATTATTCATTTGTTTTTCCTCCGTAATTACATCTCTGCTTCAATAAGCGAGTTATGCAATACGGATAACCGCAACATAACTCGCGGTTTTATCTTAATCTCATAAATGTAACCATTGTGTTGTCCTCCAATCAATTCCGCAGTATTACTCTGCTTTTAGAAAAAGTATAGCACAAAACTATGAACATTTCAACTCTATTTCAGCCTGTCGGCGACGTTGCTCTCTCTGGCATACCGCCGCGCCGCTTCCCGCCGTTCCTCGCTGTATGGGGCGGTCAGACGGAAAGAGAAGCGGCCTTTCTCAATGTCAAACTCCATGCAGCCCGTTTCCGGGTCTGCGTCGGTCTGGCGGCACACATCGGGGTGCTGCTCGGCATAGGCGGCAAGCCGCTTCTTCAAGTCGGTGTTGTGGGTACGGATATGGATCAACGGGTCTTTCTCATCAAACCAGATGTCTGTGATCTTTTTTTGCTTGGGAAGCCCTGTTCGCATAAACTCTCCTTTCTGCGCCCTCGTTTGGAGAGAGGGGCATTTTTGAGGGAATTTTCCCGGCTCTTGACTTGGGGAAAATGGGGATTTTCAAATAGAAACCGCCCCGGCGAACCATTCTTCGTCCGGGCGGTTCCTATCGCGTGATTTTCGTTTTTTCCGGCTCTTGACCGTCCTGCAAGCTGTCGGCAAGTATCACTTTGAGCAGCTTGTCGCGGAATGTTTCTGTGCCGCTGTGGTTGAAAAACAACTCCGCAACGATGGTCTGTCCGTCCCTCTGTGTCGTGATAACACTGTCGGGGGATTGAGGTGTCCCGTTCTGTTCTGCCATAGGCGGCTCCTTTCTCTGGGTGCAAAAGAGGGATTTCCCGTAGCCCGGAAAATCCCTCTTGGTTGTCAGTATTCGGTTTTACTGTGCGGGTGCTGCGGCGGCTTCCTGTGCCTTTTTCTTTGCCCGGTATTCCCGTGCTTTCATGCGGTCATACTCCCGTCGCTTTTCAAGGTTACGCGCCCGGTACTCCCTTGAATACTGCCGGTGGTAGGCGCGGCTCTTTTCCTTTTGGGCTTCCTCGATTTTCTCCCGCATTTGCCGGATTTCCTGCTCCGTTGGCTCTGTAAGCTGTGTCACTTCGTTCTCAAATTTGCCGATATAGTTGAAATATATCCCGATGTGCTGAATGGCTTGTTTTGCCCTTTTCTTGTCGCGCTCATGCACTTCAATCCGGCTGATAAACTCGTTGAGAATGGCGGGGGTCAGGTCGGTAAAGGCAGCGTAGCGTTCCGTCAGCTTCAAAAACTTCTGCGCCCGTCCGCCCGCGTTCTCAAAAGCGGATAGCTGCTCTTGCAGCTCGGCAAGCTCCGCTTTCAGCGCATAGTATTCTTCTGAATACTTCTGCGACATTTGCTCATAGCGGTCTTGCGGGATCGTGCCGAGGGCGTTGTCCTCATAGAGCTTGTTCAGCACCTTGTCAATCTGTTCAAGGCGCGTCGTGATTTGCGGGATACGCTTCTGCTGTTTCTTGGTCTTGTCGGTCTGCTGCATGGCAAGGTTCTTTTTCACTAAGGCTTCAAATTCCGCCCAGTTGCTGATAGAATAGTCCTCGATTTTCTTCAGCACTTCCGCGATGGTCTGCATGAGCAAATCCGCGTCAATGATGTGCGGGGAATTGCATTTGGGGTTTTTGGCTTTTCCCTTGTGGTACTCGCTGCAATAGGCAACATGACGCTTGCCGCCATTCCGATAATCTATGCGAATGTGCATTTTCGCACCGCAATCCTTACAGAAAAGCAAGCCCGACAAAGGGTGGATTTCCCCGTCCCCGTTGGGGCGTTTGACGGGCGCATTTTCCAAAATCCGCTGTACGGTTTCAAAGTCGGTGCGGTCAATAATCGGCTCATGCACATTTTCGGTTATCTGCCATTGGCTCCGGTCTACATAGTGGTTCCGCTTGTCGCGGAAGTGCTTTGTGGTCTTGAAGTTGACAACATCACCGCAATACTCCTGCCGTGTGAGGATATGGGTCAGGGTGGCTTTGTTCCACTTATAGCGGTTGGCCTCATTGAGCGCCCTGTTTTTACAGGTTCCCCGCCCGCGCTCTTTCATGTAGAATGTGGGCGTTGGGATTTGCGCCTGCGTGAGATATACGGCAATTTGGTTTCGGTTTTTTCCGTCCAGAAACAGGCGAAAAATCAAACGAACAACTCCGGCGGCTTCCTCGTCGATAATCCAAAAATCCTTGTTGTCCGGGGATTTGACATAGCCATAGGGGGCTTCGGTGGCAATCGGCTTTCCACTCATGCCCTTCGTCTTAATGCCGGTCTTTACTTTCTTGCTGATGTCCTTTGCGTACCACTCCGACATGATGTTGATAAAGGGCGCAAACTCCAATGTATCGGGCTTTTCGCTGTCTATCCCGTTGTTGACTGCGATAAAGCGCACATTGTTCCGTCTGAATATCTCCATCGCATTGCCGACTTGGAGATAGTCACGCCCCCAGCGTGTCAGGTCTTTCATAATGCAGACACCGATTTTCCCGTTCTCTACATCGTCCATCATGCGGGAGTAGGCAGAACGGTCAAAAAATCTGCCGCTTTCGTCATCGTCAATGTAGTGCCGGATATTGGTTAAGTGCTGCCCTCTGGCGTAGTTCTCCAAAAAGATTTTTTGGTTCTGTATCGAGTTACTCTCACCGCCGTCCCTGTCCTCGTCGCCCACGGAAAGGCGGGAGTAAAGGGCTGTAATTTTACTATAATCAGTCATGTGCATAACCTCCTGTGCGTCCATATAGGCTTCCTTTACACTTAAAATTATGCACTCCAACGTGCGCTGCCGTACTCCATGCCTTTCCTGTACTTCTTCGCGTTCTTGCCCTTGACGTAGATAATCAGCCGGACAATGACCGCCCCGGCAATGCCGATAAGTAAATCTGCCGGGTGGAAGCTCGGCGCGATACTGGAAAAGGCGGCACTAAAACCGTCCCCAAGATGTAGCAGCTTTGCGCTCGCGTCCGCGCCGGGGGAGAGCCGGACAGCCGCACCCACTTTATCAAAGAGCCACACAAAGAGCAGATACGGGAGATTGAGGATAAGCAGCTTCTTGATTTCCGGCTTCATAGCGATACCTCCCTGTCCTTGTTCTTGACTTTTGCCCGTTCCGCGTTTCTGCCCTGTGCGGCTTCTTTAAGGGTTGAGAGCAGCTTTCGGATTGAGGGCTTCCTATCCTGTGTCAGCTTCTTTGCGGAAAATTCCTTAAAGGCTGCGGTCAGCGCGTCCGCGTCCCGCCCCTTGAAGAAAACAAGGTAACGGGGCGGGGTTTCCGTCGTGTCCTTTTTCAGCGCAAAGTCGATACCATATTTTTTTGCGGTACTCTCAAAAGCCTTGATATTGTCTTTTGTAATCTCAATGTTGGAAACGCCCGCGTTCTGCTTCATAAGCTGCTTTAAGCTCTGCTTGCCCTGTGGCGGTTTGGAAAGCTCTTTCTTGCCCTTTGAGAGAATGGCTTTCATTGCCTTTTGGAGCGTCTGCGCGGTCAGCTTCCCGGTCTTGATGTAAAGGGCTATGGTCTTTTCGTTTACTTCGTCCTGCAATTTCTCGCGTCCTCCTTTCGCGTTTCTTTATGGGGCGGCGGTCAGATACGCACCCGCAGCCCGTTCAAGTCCTCGGCTCTGATACCCACAAGATACCAGTTGTCGCCGTACTCAATCCGGGTAGGCTTCCACTTGCCCCGCACGAACACGTCAAAGCACTCGCCGCAATGCAAGCCCCCGTAGTAAGTGTTGAGGTCAAAGCGGATGTCGTAACGGTCGGTGCGCTCGTCAAATACCAATGCTCCTGTTCTCTGTGCCATAAAAAATCCTCCTTTTGTTGTTTACAGGCTTTCGCCCGGTTTGAATGAATAATAGTCCGGGTCGCCGTACTGCGGCTTCTTCGGTGCCAGTGCGCCGCTTGCCATGTCATGGGCGACAAGGGAAGTGTAGTAGTTGCCGATAGTGGACGGGGCATTGAAAAGGGCTGCTTTCAGATATTGCTTGATGTTGCGGATTTTGGTTGTGTTCTCCCGCATACAGTCAAGCACAAAGCGGATATGCTCGCCGTCCAGCTTCATAAACTTTGACTTCACAAGCTCTGCCGGGTAGTCGTCCCCCGCAATCCGCACCCGCTTCCTTGCGGTGCATACTGTTTCAAGCATGAGGTCTACAATCTCGTCAAGCCTGTCACCGTCAAATCTCATGTCCTGTTTGAGAATGTCGTAGTCGATATTGTCCTTGATGATTTCCCGGTATATCTCTACTGCGCTCTGTGCTGCCGCTTCCGTTCCTTTCCGTTCCGGCGGCGTAGCCGCTTCCCCGCAAGGTGAGGGGTTAGGGGAAAGGATAGGAATGGAATGGGTACTTGATAAATCCGTATTTGATTTTTCTTTTTTTGGTAAGTCAGTTCTTTGTATATCTTTATTTAATTGCGTTGGATTTTCCAACGTAGGTTTTTCCAATGTTGGTTTTTCCTGTGTTGGATTATCCAATGTTGGATTTTCCAATGTAGGTAAATCCGGCGTAGGCGGCTGCGGCTGCTCGAATATCACATAGTCCGCGCCCCGCAAGCGTCCTTTCTCGTCGCGCTCCCTTGAACGGACGATATACCCGGCGCGTTCAAGCTCCCGTATGGCTTCGCGGATAGCGTCTATCTTCTCCCGGTTGATAAGGGATAAGCCTTTCAAGGTGTAGTCCCAATCTTCGGGGAGTGACAGCATTTGCGACAACAGCCCCTTTGCCTTTAAGGAAAGCTCCTTGTTGCGTAGGTGGTGGTTGCTCATTACGGTGTAGCCCTTGTTTCGTTCCACCCGGAAAACTGCCATAGTAAATCACTCCTTTTGCTGTGGATTTGTTACGCAGTAGAAGCGCGGTTTCGGGGGATAAGGTATAAATCCCTTGCCGCGCCAGATACGCGCCCGCAAAACCGCTTGTAGCAAGGCTTTTTCTGCCCCTACTGCGTAACAAGGGCATGAAAAAAGCGGCGTTCCTGTTCTCCCTGTGTAGGGAGTGGGAAACGCCGCTTGTACGGTGCTGTATGAAATTTTTCAATCTATGGTAGGTCAATACTGGTGTGCGCTGCCTGTTTGGTCTATCCGCAAGAGCTTCAAAGCATATCAAGGCTCAATCCGTAAGTAGTAAATGGGTAGTAAATTCAAGCTGCTGTCTTGCGGAAATGCCCGTAAACTGGGGATTTTTTGAGATAATCATTTGATTTTATTTCACATAGTACTCAAAACGCGGCGGCGTATAACTTGTCTGCACGCGCTTAGGTTCTGTTTCGTTGATAATCCTGCCCGGAGTATAGCTGTAATTCATTGTCCAAGGGTCTACGCTGATCTTCGGACGGCTCTTTGGTATTGCAGTATAGACAAATTCCTGTTCAAAAATCCCGAATGCATTGTTGTCCGCCTGCTCCGCGATTGCATCGACACCATTTTCTATCGCCATCATCTCATTGCCGTTGTCTACTATACGGGCAATTCCCTTTGCTACCGCAGACTGCGCATAAGAGTTCGTATCGACCCGAAAATCGGTCATTCCCTTGAGCCCCGCCTCAGCAAAACACTGCGATTGATCGATTTTAACTACCGGTCTGTGCGAGCGCATTTCGAGCACCGGCTTTTCTGTGCGCATCTTGAGGACGTTCAAAGCTCCGCCGCCGCTCATCTCAAAGCGTGCAGGCGTCATATTCCATCCGAGCCTTTCGAGCTTCAAAGTTTCCTCCTTTCAATACGCTGTTATCGCACAAAATCTACAAGAGACGGCTGTATTATCTTGGAACCGACAGAGAGTGACGCTCTGTAAACATTTTCCAGATTTTTGAATAATGTTATCATCTCCGCAAAATCAGCATACTTTAGTTTATCCATAAGATCTGTAAATGTCAAAGTATTTTCGTCGATCCTCGCCTCTATGTATTTCAGTCGAGCTGTTCTGCCGCCTATATCGCCCATAACCGCAAGCGAATTGTCAAGATTGCCCTGCATTATATCGATATGCTGATTGACAACTTCATAATCTCCGGTTTCAAGAGCGGCTACAAGGTTATCGATATCATTCATTATCTTTGACTTTGTGCCAACGACCGAATCGACGCCCAGGCTGCCCTCAGATATTGTTATACTCAGCGGATTGCCGTCAGATGCGCTCACCGAAATAGTACCCGCCGGAGGAAAAGCATTGTTCAGCTCCGCTTGAATCGCAGCCTGCAATCCGGCGGCGTCGGTAATCGTGTCATAATCTATCTCAATCACTGCCTGTTTGCTCTCGCCGCCCGGCGCAGTATATGTAAACACCACGGCACGCCTTCCTGTTGCGGCTGCAATGTCTGCGTCATTTACAACGCCTCCCCCGACCGCCACACCGTCGTATGTCGCAGGCTGCCCGTCGATTCCGGCAACCGTCTGAATATCGGTAATATCCGGAGAGTTCTGATTAATAGATACAGTGCCGCCTGCGCCCGCTGTCTTATTGCGAACAACAAGCCTATCCCCGCCGTCAAAAAATATATCGGCAAAATCGTCAAGCTTCCTGCCCGTCGCATCCTCGGCTGTGGCAAGCGCTTCGGCAAATCGCTTTTTGCTCATTGGATTAAGATGGCTGTGTTCAAGCTTGGAAGTATCCACTGTGAATTCATTAGCATTTATAGTAATCTTGATAGTCCTGCCGTCATACCCCTTCGTCATATCGGCGAGCATATTTACCTCTGAACGCTTTGCGGGCACGGCTTCTATAACGCCGCGCGGCATTACTGCGGTCATAGGATTATCTTCTTTGATCAGCCCAAAGAGATCTACCGGATGCACGCCGGTTTTCATTATCTCGCCCTCGGTGACTTCGTACTCTACCACAGGCTTTTTCTCGACCCTCTCCGTAGTCATATGCAGCGCATATGTACCGTCGGCGTTAAAAAGCTTCTTGTCGGTTTCAAGCCCGGAAAAAATGTGCTTCCCCGCATTTGAACTGTTACCAAGGATAACGAGCTCCTGCTTAAGCTGCTTTATCTCGATTGCATACTTTTTTATGTCGTCCGGGGTCTTTGTATGATCCGCCGCAGCTACCGCATGCTGCCTGATAGTGTGCAGCAGCTCCTTGATAGACGTGACCGCGCTCTCCGTGACCTTATTGTGGCCGTCCGCAGCCCCGACAGTAGATTTGAACTGCGAAAGCACATTTATGTCCGAAGTGTACTTAAGCACGCGCGAAATCCCGACAGGATCGTCCGAAGGCCTGAAAATACGCTGTCCGCCTCTGCCGAGTTGCATCTGATAGCGAGACATACTGTTCTGATTAAGGCTGTGATTATAGAGGAAATTCCTCATAAGCATGTTATTTGTTATTCTCATGCAATACTCCAATCAAAATTTTAACTACCTGCCGACGAGGCCAAGCCTGTTCACAAGCAGGTCGAGCATTTCGTCAAACACATTTACCATTCGCGCGTTAGCCGAATATGCAGTCTGAAATTTCATCATCGACGCAATTTCCTCGTCGATTGACACAGCCATTACAGAGTCGCGGTTTACATTGTATTCCTTTACAAGCAGCGACTGATTGGAGGCGACTCTGTACGCATTCTGGGCGTCTACTCCGAGATTTGATACAAGAGATTTAACAAAATCGTCCGGCGAACCCCAGTCAAACATATCTAAATTATGGCGCGTCTGTATGAGCTTCATCGCATTTGTCGCATCGCCCGCCAAATTCTCTTTCAGGGTTGCAGCCGCAAGCTTGTTCAGATCCTCTATATCCGCGCACGCAGTAACCGTCGAAGCCTTGATTTTATCTACAATATAGTATCTGTCGTCAAGCTTGTACACTGTCTTGCTCGCATACTGCGGGTTGTTTGCAAGTATTATATCTATATTATCTCTGATTTTGGCAAGACGCTCATTTTCAGGAAGCGCATCCACGCCCCTTAGCACGTCTTCTGTCGTATCGATTGCGCTCCCGCCGCTGAGCCCCTTGTTTTTTAAGTGCGCCCTGAATTCGTCGGACGACATCCCGTTTGTCGTAAAAAGGAAATTTCCGGTCGAGCCGTCGAGCCCATATCCGCTCGCATGAATCTCGTTAAGCTCCGACATAAACGTCGATGCAAATTCATTGAGCTTATCGATATAGTAAGGTATTCCCTTCATATCTCCACCGATATTGTCTCTGACATCCTTCAGGCCCTTGAGCTTGCCGGAGCGCATAAATATTTCGTTGCCGTTTTGCCAGGTCGCTTCATAAATTCCGGAACTGTCGTCATCATTCAGAGGCTTTTCTCTCGGAGTCATTTTGAGGCTGTCCGCTCTGTAATGCGTCACAAGGTACTGTCCGCCGACGAGCACATGAAAACGCTTTTTATCATCTTCGTAATATTCGAGATTTACAAACTCCGAAAGTTCATCTACGAGCAGATTTCTGCGGTCGCGAAGGTCATTCGACCTGCCTCCTTCGATCTCGGCTTTGTGTATTGCCTCGTTCATATCGCGTATCTTCTGAGCATATCCGTTTACGGTCTCGACCGCCGATCGGAACTGAAAGTTCAAATCCTTTTGAATATCCTTGAGCATATTGGAATGCCTGCGCAGTCCCTCGGACATCGCTATTACATTCTGCCTGAGCGTCGCCCTTGCAGTGAGGTTCTCAGGATTTTCCTGCCATGTTCTTAATGATTCGTAATATTTATCCAGCAGTGTTGAAAGTCCGTACTCTGAAGGCTCGTTAAAAATATCTTCAAGCTGCTTCAAAACCTCTGTTCGAGCTTTCCATTCGCTCTCTACACTGCTTTCATATCTGAGCTTGTAATCTAAGTACTCATCTCTGACCTGCCTCACAGGAGTTACGTCAGTTCCGCGCCCGATCGCGCCCATGCCGCCGGGAAGATGATGCGGCGCATAGGCCTGCGTGTCCATCATCTGGCGTGAATACCCCTTTGTGCCGACATTTGAAACATTGTGCGAAACTATCCCGAGCTGCCTCTGATAGGCAAAAAGCCCGGACAGCGCTATATTTAATCCCAAAAAACCGTTTGACATAAAATTCCTCTTTAAGCTCTGATTAAGCTTCAGTCCAAGTTCCGAATCAAGCTCTGAACTAAAAATTTGAGCCAAGTTCCGATCTAAGTTCCGAACTATATTCTGACGTCGAAAATGCTCTTTCGCTCGCCCTTTCCGTAACCGTCTTCGATATCTGATTCCGTTAGCATCTGAATACTCAGATCTATCAGCGCGATCTTGTCTTCGAGCAGCTTGCTGTTGAACTTTGTCTCCTCGCTGACAGTCTTTATCCCGACGAGCAGCTTGTTCTTTTTTTCTACGAGCAGTCTGCGTTCGTCGCCGTCAAGCTGATTCGCCAGATCCGAAATGGTCTTGAATTCCTTGTAGCCATCCTTTTCCACGAGCTCTGTTACTATTTTGCCCCTGATGTCCTCTAACTTATAAAGAGCGCCTACAAGCCCCATTTCGCGGTTCACGAGCTTTTCGAGCTCATCTACCCGCTGTTCGCCTATCAACGCTCTTTTCTTAGCCGATATATCGAGCAATTCAGCATAAATCTCGTTGGCTTTGTCCAAGCTGCCAAAAAGCAGCTCCAAATTTTTATTCATCCGACACCTGTCTTTTAATAATGCTTGTCCCATTGCAGTGGGGGAATATTATACCCCCACATGGGACAGTAATTTCTCGATGACATCCTCCGCAGTAGGCTTGTAGTTGCCTGAAGCCATAAGAGCTTTGATTTCAGCCACCTTGTCCTGTCTGATCTCCGGAAGTGCGTCAAATGCCTTTTTCGCAGCCTGCAATTCTTTTGCCGCCTGCGATATTTCCATTTTGTCTGAGGCTGTTTTTTCAGCAGCTCCGAGCTTTTTGACACCCTGTCCGTATGCGCGAAGCACGCCTGAAATTCCAGCACTTGGCGTAATCTTCATATTGCCTCCTATAAGATCTTCTGACTATCTTATCGGCAATTTTTGAGGGCAGATTAGTTTTTTTCAAATAATCAACGATATTTTTTGTGCTGTCCTTTTCTGTCTCCCAATGATGTGAAAGGAAAAACATATTTTAATTATCCAAACAAATATTATTATACAGACACCGAACTTCGCAATGCGCATCTGAACTGCAGGCAATACGATCCGGGGCACATCATGGAAAATATCATCTACAACGAACTGATCCGAAAAAAATATTCTGTAGATGCCGGAGTCGTAAATGACAGAACCAAAAAGCGAAATGTCCAAAAAGAAATCGATTTTGTCGTAAATTACCGGGACAAAAGGATATACATTCAATCTGCATTCCGGATAGAAACGGAAGAAAAGTCATCATCGGAACTGAAGTCTCTTCCGCTAACCAAAGATTTCTTTAAGAAAGTTGTGATCAGGATGGATATACCACACCAATTCTATGATGATAATGGGATCTTTCATTGTAACTTGATGGATTTTCTGCTCGGAAGAGCCGAACTGTTTTGAAAAGCAACCTATCCAAGTGTTTTTTGAATCAAATCGCAGTTATTTCCTTAATCACAAAATTTACGGCGGCATAATATGCCGCCTTCTACAATAAACTAACCCTTTGTATGCATACCCCTGTAGACATCCTTGGGTTCTTCCGTTTCTACTTTGAGGGTGAGCTGAAGCTTCGCGACGCAAGTCGGACAGTACTTACCTGTGACGATCGAAGTTCCGCATTTTTCGCAAAACTTTATCGCCGACCTGTCCGAAAGTATGATCTTGCCCTCTCTTATCCACTTGAGTATTGAATCCGCAGGCACTCCCGTGCCCTCGGCGACATCCTTGAGGCTGGAACTCGGATTATCGTAAATATAATCCTTAACCTTTACAAAATCGTCATCGATACTCTCATTGCAGCGCGAACAGAGCATGGTTTCGTCTTTGGCCTGGAATAGCCTCCCGCATTTTTTGCAGTTTACAAGTTGTCCTTCCATTAGTCCTCCACTATTTGCCAGCTACGGTGAGCGAGTAAACCGCACTTGCACCTGCTGCCTTTAATCTCTTTGCAGCCTCGTCAATCGTAGCTCCTGTAGTAAAAATATCGTCGATTATTAGTATGGTGTTTTTGTCTATTGTTGTCAAATAATTTTCCTTAACAAACATCGAATTCGCAATTTCAGCCTTTCTATCGCTCTTGCCGAGACGGCTGAGTTTTCTGGTCGACCGTTTCCGTGACAGCGCGTGAATCAGCGGAATTCCGGAAAGGGTGCTAAACACCTCCGCTATTTCGCGCGCCTGATTATATCCGCGCAACATCTGGCGCGTAATTGATATCGGCACATATGTCACGGCGTCTATATCCTGCATTTTTCGCCTTTCGAATCGGTACTTTTCATACAGGAGGCGCCCAAGATACTGCCGCTGATACAAAGCCCCGTTATACTTAATATCGAGTATCGCCCGCCTGACAGCTCCGTCATAATATGCCGCCGAAAAATTGGCATCGTACGATACCGTTCTGCCTCTGCACTGAACGCAAAAACCGTGAATATCGATGTCATTGTTATGTCTGCCGCAGCGCCTGCACGGATTAGGCTCAATAAGTCTGATTTCAGAACGGCAGGAACAATCTCCAATCTCCGAGCCGCAAAAATCACAAACCTCGCCCTTTGGAAAAACAATGTCGACAAAACCGCGAAAAAAATTGAGCGCTGCCGCCGCAATGCCTTGCATATAAATCACCTTCGCACATAATGAAGCCATATTGGCTCCGATTCGATTTTAGTTATTATTCTATAAAAAAATCCGGATCGATATCAGGAAAATATCCGTCATCTTCAAACAAAGCCGCGCCCTCGCCGCCATCAATTGGCGCAGCCCCGCAGAGCAATACAAGTTTTTCGGCAAGGGTGCTGCGCCTGTCGTCTATGCTTACTCTGCGCACAAACCTGCCAAGCACGCCCAAATCCCCAAGCAGCACGACAAGCCTCTTAGCCCTGGTGACTGCGGTATAAAGAATATTTCGATTCTCCATGGTATAGGCGGAATATATCGGCATAACCACACAGGGGTATTCAGAACCCTGGCTCTTGTGGACTGTAATCGCGTATGCGTGGGCAAGCTCGGGCACATCGCTGAAATCATATTCGGCAAGCCTGCCATCGTCAAACTCTACGCGAACTACGGCGTCGTCAACAGCAATTTCGGTTATTGTGCCTATATCGCCGTTAAATACCCCCTTGCCGCTGTCTCCGAGCGCATCTGTCCACTCTATATCATAGTTGTTGGACGTCTGCATCACCTTGTCGCCCACGCTGAAGCTCCTGCCGCCGACTTTCTTTGTCCTGTTATCGCCTGTTTCGGGATTCAGCGCCGTCTTAAGCTTGTTGTTGAGCTCGTTTACGCCTGCGACTCCATCATACTTAACGCTCAGCACCTGGACTTCGCTCTTTGGATCAAATCCGAAATGCTTTGGTATTTCTTCGGTCACAAGCTTCACAGTGCGTTCGCAAAGATTGCCGGAACCGCCAAAAATATAAAAATCCCGACCTTTTTCAGGCAATTCTCCGTTTATAATCCTGCTTGCATTGACAGAGATCATCGAATCGCCAGACTGTCTGAAAATCCTCGTAAGACCAACTGTTTTCAGTGCGCCGGAGCGAAGTATGTCCCTAAGAACCGAGCCTGCTCCTACGGACGGCAGCTGATCCTTGTCGCCGACAAGTATCAAAGCAGTTCCGGGTCGCAGCGCACTTAGCAAGCTGTTCATAAGAAAAATGTCGACCATCGACACCTCGTCGACTATCACGGCGTCACACTCAAGCGGTTCTTCCGCATTCTTCGCAAAAAATTCTCCATTGGAACCGAGCAGTCTGTGTATGGTGCGCGCCTGTCTTCCGGTGGCGTCGGCAAGTTTTTTTGCCGCCCTGCCGGTAGGCGCGCAGAGAAGCGCTTCTCTGCCCTGCTTCTCGAATGCGTTTATTATCGCGTTTATAATAGTTGTCTTTCCTGTGCCGGGGCCGCCTGTAATTATGTAGCAGCCCTCGCTGAACACAAATTCTATTGCCTCTTTCTGCTTTTCATCAAATCCTATGCCGCGCATTGAGGCAAAATCCTGCAAAAAATCGGGATCTCTCCTGAGAGGATTGGCGTTCTCTGCCAAAGCCAACAGCTTTGCGGCTATCGCGGTCTCTGTTTCGTCGATACTGCGATATGCCACCCTGCCCTCCGCCGGCAGAATCACCACGCCGCCGAGTACCATGTCATATAGAACTGCCTCTGCTGCATCTCTTTCTATGCCATGATTTCCGCATACCGACATCAACCCGTCCTTCAACGAATAAGTATGCCCAGAAGCTATGTCGTCGTTCATGCTGCTCAAAATACATGCTCTGATCCTGAATTTTGAATCAGGCTTTACTCCGAGCTGCATCGCGACGGCATCAGCTTTTTTGAAGCCAAATCCGCGAACTCTTTCTATAAGTATATAGGGATTGGCAGTCAGTATTCCCACTGCATCCGGACCGAGCGACTCCATAATCTTAAACGCAGTGTTGGTGCTGATTCCTATCGAGTAAAAAAACATAAGATTTTTGCGCATCGAAATTACACGCATATAACCCTCGTGTATGCGCTGCATTTTCTTTGCTCCGATGCCGGGTAGTTTCTGAAGCTTATGCGGCGATTTCTCTATTACTTCCAAAGAATCCGCACCAAATACACTTACTATGAGCCTTGCCGTCGCCTCGCCTACGCCCTCGACAACCCCGCTGGACAGAAATGTCAAAATATCCCTTTCGCTTTCCGGCAGGACAAATTCCATTGTCTGCACCTTAAACTGGGCGCCAAACTTGGGGTGAGTCTCCCAGACGCCACTGAGCTCATACTCGATGTGACAGGTAGGAAGCGGATACACACCTACGGCAAAGAAAGCGTCGCCGTCATTCGGAACGAACGATGCTATCACAAAGCCCGATTCCTCATTGCTGTACTTTATGTAGTCAAAATACCCGACAAACCTTTCCACAAACCTACTCTATGCTTTTCTTTAATGCCTCGGCCATATCGGTCTGTTCCCATTTTACGCCCAAATCCTCGCGACCAAAGTGTCCATATGCCGAAAGCGCCTTGTAAATAGGCTTTCTGAGGTCTAATTTCTTGATGATTGCCGCAGGTCTCATATCGAAAACCTTGCTCACTGCATTTGCAATGGCTTCGTCACTATACTTTCCTGTGCCAAATGTTTCGATATTCACCGAAACTGGATTGGCAACGCCGATGGCATACGCAACGCCGACCTCACATTTATCAGCAAGCCCCGCCGCGACTACATTCTTTGCTATGTACCTCGCCATATATGCAGCGGATCTGTCGACCTTGGTCGGATCCTTGCCGGAAAAAGCCCCACCACCGTGTCTCGAAAAACCGCCGTATGTGTCCACTATAATCTTTCGCCCTGTCACTCCGCTGTCGCCCTGAGGACCGCCGATTACAAAACGCCCTGTCGGATTGATAAAATAACTGCATCCTTTGCGCATTGCCTCCGGGATTACAGGTTCTATTACATGTTTTATAATATCCGCTCTTATCTGTTCGTGCTCCGCTTCCGGACCATGCTGAGTGGAAACCACAATAGTCTTTACGCCAAGCGGTTTGCCATTTTCGTCATATTCGACAGTAACCTGAGTCTTGCCGTCCGGTCTGAGATAGCCTATAACCCCCGTTTTTCTGACCTCCGCCAATCTGCGCGCCAATCTATGGGCAAGCGATATAGGCAACGGCATAAGCTCAGGTGTCTCGTTTGAGGCAAAACCAAACATCATACCCTGATCTCCCGCTCCGAGGTCGAGACCGTCGTCACAGCCTTCTCCCTGTGTTTTCTTTTCAAGTGATTTATCCACACCAAGAGCGATATCCGGCGACTGTGTATTTATTGAAGTAATAACGCCGCACGTTTCGGCGTCAAAACCGTACTTTGCACGGTCGTAGCCGATGCCTCTGATGGCTTCCCTGACTATGCCCGGTATATCGACATACGTAGTTGTTCTGATCTCACCCGTTACGAGCACCAGTCCTGTTGTGACCGCAACCTCGCAAGCTACCCTCGCTTCGCTGTCCTTTTCGATTATACTGTCAAGTATAGAGTCCGCAATCTGATCGCAGATTTTATCGGGATGCCCCTCGGTTACAGACTCCGATGTAAATAACTTTCTCATTTTCCCTCCTGTGCCATTATATCATCAAAATGTAAAAAACTTTTGTATTGACAAAAAATTTATTTAATGGTAATATATGGCACGAGGTTTACTTTGCTCAATGATGGATGTTCGCTAAAACGCCTTAAAATCAATCACCCGGAGGTACAATGAAACACAACACTCTCTTTTGGGCAAGGACACTTTTTTTCACCCTCGCCCTGCTGATAATCGTAACACAGATTTCGCCTGCTTTAGCTTTTGGCGAGCCTGCACACCCCGTAGAAATTATCGAAAATTTTTGGAATTGCCAAAATGCTCATTATGACTATATAAATTCAAATGAGCGGTATTCCAGGGAGTTGGAGTCGATAATAGATAGGACGGCTGTATTTCCAAATGAATTTACGCACCTTATAAGCAAGCCCGTCTATAATTATCTATGGATAAACAAAATGCCTACCACCAAGGCAGTCGGAGAAGCGATAATTAGAGCGCGCATGTCGGACGGCTCGACGCGGCATTTCAAAATTATGTTAAAAAAATTAGAAAGCAAATCACTGCCGCCAGTAAAGGTAAATACATACAGTCAGAGAACCGGCGATATAATCATGGGCGCAAAACCACACGCCGAAATCAAATTTCAGACATATATCGGGCTTCAGGATTGGGAATATTTCTACAAACACTCCGTCGCGCTGAATATGCTGTTTTACACTGAAAATGATTTCAAAGAATGGGAATGCAAGGTGACGCACAGGGAGAGCGGACAGTCCAAAACCCTCGCAGACCCTCAAAAAAATCTGTACACCTCCCGAATGGACGCCGCTTTTCAGTTGGAAATTAAAAACAGCGATACCGACATTCCGTACGATGCAAATTTTGAGACCGAGCTGTTTGCTTGCATGAAAAACGGCGAAAAAATAAAATTAGCGCACGAAGCCCAAAAACAGATCCTCGACCCGATAGTTTTTGCCAAAAAGCCTGTATGGGTCAAAATAAAGCATCCGCGCGAAATGTTTGAAACAGAAGCATTCAAGGTTCACGACGAGACGGTCGCCGCCTCAAAAAAAGTATATGTGGACTTTGTGGAGCTTTCCGCCGAGGAAACAGAAGATTTTTTCGCGGGGGAATACTTTTTTCCGCTTGCAGAGCGCGATTCGGTCCACTCTATAGAAGTAGTGTATACTTCTGCCGACGGCACAGAGAGTTCTTACTGCGACCATGTAATCACCTACACATTCAAACCGGTTTCAAATATTGCAATATCCGGAACAACAAAGGAAAACCGTGCGTGCGGCGCAGGCGTCAATGTACTTCTTTCGGATTACGCCCGTCGTGTTGCGCAAGTAAAAAGCACTCTCACAGCACAGTTCTCCAAGCTTTCCTCACTGAAAGAATTTTATGACAGCACATCACAGTACACAGAAAGCGAAGCGCTGAGATACAGAGTTAAAGAGAGCGACAGACTCTCATTTATTTCAGTCATCCCTGGCAAAGTGGACTTAAGTGTAAATACAATAGTGAGCGCGCCGAGCGAATATGTGCAAAGGGAAGTTCCGAGCGGCTACTTTTCAAACAGCCCGACTCAATCCGACATCGTCATAAGACCCGATCTGCCTCCTGCAATAATACTGCTTCCGTATTCGCTTTCAATATCGAGGCTCGATGCGTTCGACTATTACAGCGACGCTGTATCATTGGACGGCGACAGCATTGCAAGCTGCGATATTCAACTAAAAAAACTGCTTGAAAACGGCGAATGCGAAACAATAGAGCACAGCCGCGGAATGAAGTTAGCGCTCGGCAGGTACAGACTCGAACTCGTCGCAACAGAAAAAATGGAGGGCGAAACATACGCAGAACTGCTTCCCGAGAATTCGAAAAAAGTCTCAAAAAGCGGCGCGGATTTTTCTGTTGAAAACTACGCTCCGACCACCATTATCAGCCTTGACTTAAAAGCCAAGCTTCCCAAGGCGGATATAACGATCGTCACTGACGATATAGAGCATTCCGAAATAATATCGCAGAAAAAAGTCGCCATCACAAATCATCTGAGAGAATTGGGAATAGATGCTTTTATAAATCACCATGATAAAGCAGTATATACATACTCAATGAAAGTGTACGATTCCAATAATTTTGGGACTTCGTATCCGTCCAGCACATACCATTACAGCAATAACGGATATCGAGGCACACTCTCGCTCGACAGGGTTTCCAATAATCCATATACCGTTGACAGAGGTAGTTACAAAAATGTCAAAAAATCGCACAGTATCGAAGAACATGTACCAAATAATTCGTCGCGCGATGCCATATTCAAGTGGACAAAGGGAAGATGGATCCAAACACAGGCGTGGAATGGAAGACAGCTGCCGAGTACGCGCTCATATTCATGCAGCCACGGTCGGGTAACTCTGAACAAAACCGGATCGTATTTCGGCCATGACAGCAGCTCTCCTACGCGCGATGGTCTGTATGAAGGCGAAATATGGAGGATTCCATACGATTTTACCGCTATTTACACAGGCGTATGCACATACAACGACAAAGTGTGGGAACCGAAATATGTATCCGTCGACAGTTATACCGGGCACTACAGCGGAACTGTACGAAAATCCGTAGTCAAGTCATTCGCGGAACAGAGCAGAATGTACAGCGATAGATTAAAGGTATACTTTAATACAGACGAGACTCCAAATGACGATGCAGGAAATATGGTCGCCCAATGTGACTACGAAGAAATGCTTTCACTGATCTCCGAGCATCTTAAAACTGTAATTCCGCCTAAAAATACCGTACTTGTAAACGATGAACTAAAATTTGTTTCCGAGGACAGCGATCTTGAATTCGACGAAATTTTTGTAAAATCTATTAAGCTTACACACGATCCGTCCATATTTCAAAATCCCGATGAAAATATCTCGGGAAATATAATCACTATTCCAACTTCTTTTACAAAAGCCGGAAAATACCTGCTGTCGCGTGAAATAGCCGACAAGCCGCCAATAGAGCAGTACTCTAAATCGGCGAATGCGTGCATAGAAATTACGGCACACAGAAAGCCTACGGCAGATTTTGAAATAGATTGGACATTCGCAAATGGAAAGTACGACATCACTCTGGAAGATAAATCATTTGACCCCGATTTTGAATTTGATGCCGACAAGGGCATTGCAACGAAAATATACAGATACAGAAAAGCCGGCGGCGACTATGTATACGAAAAACCGTCGCAGCTAAGCGAAGGCGAATACTTTGTTTCGCTGATGGTAAAGGACAAATTCGGCGCATGGAGCGAAGAATCTATTAAAACAATAAAACTAAAGGCGATTCCCGATGTGTCGCTGCAAGCAAAACTAAAATATTGCAGCGAACATTCCTCGGAAGCCGCGTCCGGAGAAAATGTTACAGTCTGTGAAATTCAAAGCAAGTATCACACAGACCACGACATATTTATCCAGGCATTTGACAAACAAACAGTTATACCTTTCGAAAGTGCCGTATCCTTGGGAAAAGATCGCTACAAATGGAGCGATACAGAAATTACAATACCCGAAGACACTTCGGATGGAATCTATAATATAAGAATTCACTCAAATCCGGCAGGGGAAATATTGCTTCCTGTCAAGGTAAACACCCCTATAATAGTTAAAGGGAAAACTCTTCAGAGCGAAAAATTAGAACTTTCTGCCATAACAAACAAGTATGCGGTCAGCGCAAGTGCAACGATATTTTCGGGAAGCAAGCACGAAAGGGTGATAGAGCTTGCACTCACGGAGAATGAAGGCGAAACCAAGACATGGCACGCAGAAGTCGACATTGATGAAATTGACCTGCAAGACGGCATTTATACAACAGTATTCACTGCCGCCACAGCATCGGGGAAAACAGCGACAGACAGCGTGGCAGAGGAATTTGTATTCTTAAAAATTAAAAACGTTGCTGCATCCGGGGCGCATAATCTTTGGAACAAAAGCAGATTTATGGGTTATGAAAAAATCGAAATAACTGTAGAATTAAATAAACCGGCAGACGAAGTGGAATTGCGTTTTTCACCCGAACTTGAAGCCATGAATTACAGAAACTCAAATGGGCATAACTACAGCTACCGAGAGGAGTTCGGTTATACCGTGGACTTCCCGATAATAATGACTAACGCCGACTCTTCGCGAACAATATGGACTGCAAAGTACATACTCCCAATAGCAGAATCTACAATAGACTGGGAGGGAAAAACCATTAAAGAACCATACAAAATGTATGTAAAAGCAATAAGAAACAAAAAGGCAGCCGAAGCCGACTACCCAATTGATATAACAGGAAATATTCACGACAGAATGTATGTAAGGCCGCTGATAGAATAACAAACCCGACGAAGCGCCGACATTATCAAATGCCCGGCTTGACGAGCAGATACTATCTTACTTCATGCGATTCCACATAGCCGTCGAGCACAGTGATGGCTATGTTGGAGGCGTGATCAGATACTCGCTCAAGGTTGCTCAGAGCATCCAAGAATATTATTCCGCTGCTTCCGCCGCAAAGTCCGGCATTAAGACGGATAATATGCTGCCTCCTGAGCACCTTTTCGAGCTCGTCCACCTCGCCTTCAAGAGCCACACATTTATTCGCAAGCTCTCTATTGTCGCTGTGCATCGCCTCTACAGCATAATCAAAGCACTTTGATACGGTTGCAATCATTTCGTTGAGTTCCTTTATGGCTTCATCAGAAAATGACAACGCTTCCTCGCTCTTTTGCGCGGCAAGCTCCGCAATATTTTCGGCATGGTCGCCCACTCGTTCGAGGTCGTTTATTGTGTTGAACAGCATGTCTATCGAGCTTCTATCGTCGCTGTCAATATTTGAATTCGACAGTTTTATCAGATAATCGACGAGCTGCTTCTCCATTGAGTTTATGTTCTTTTCAAGTTTGAAAGTCTTTTGTACTTCATCAGGATTGTTGTTCATAAGCCCATCGAGGGCACTGACAAGCGAAGCGCGCACCACCCCTGCCATATTAAAAACTTCTTTATAAACCTGCGCCATTGCAATCTTAGGAGTGCCAAGTATGCGTTCGTCAAGGTTCATGACCCTCTGAAGCTTTTGTTCCTCTATTTCCTTTGGAGTGACAGGAATTATAAACTTTGCCATCCTCACAATCACCATCGAGAACGGATAGAGGATAATTGTATTCAGCACATTAAAAATAGTATGAGCATTGGCAAGCTGCGACTGAGGCGTACTGCTCAGCATCCTTACAAGGTCCATTGTAACTCCGGAGAGGAATGTAAGGAATATCACTGTTCCGATTACGTTAAACAGAAGGTGCATCATCGCGGCGCGCTTTGCGGTATTGTTTGCTCCGATCGAAGATATAAGCGCTGTTACACATGTCCCGACATTTGTTCCCATCAGTATTGGAAAAGCGGACTCAAACGGCAAAAGCCCTGCCGTAGCCATTGCGACCATCATACCTGTAGTTGCAGAAGAGGACTGCAAAATCCCGGTCACAATCATTCCGGTAAGAAAACCGACAAAGGTGCTCTTTATGCCTCCGCTTCCTATTCCCGCAATAAAGTTTGTGATTTCGGGTACTTCTTTGAAAACGCCGACAGACGAGCTCATCATCTTCATTCCGAAAAAAATCAGTGAAAAACCGAGAACGGTCTCACCGATTATAACTGTCTTTCCGCGCTTGGAAAATAATTTAAGCGCCGTACCGATTGCAATACCGAGCGGCGCAATAGCCGATATGTCGATGGTTACAAGCTGTGCGGTGATGGTTGTGCCGATGTTTGCACCCATTATTATTCCGATAGCCTGCTTGAGAGTCATGATTCCGGCGTTGACAAACCCGACCACCATTACCGTTGTGGCTGAAGAACTCTGGATGATTGCCGTAACTATGGAACCGACGACAATACCATGAAATACCTTGCCGGAAAGCTTTGCAATAAGTACTTCCATATTCTTACCGGCAAGCTTTTCAAGACCATCGCTCATTAGCGTCATCCCGTACAGGAACAAGCCAACCCCGCCTAAAAGAGCTAAAACAATACTCTCAATACCGTCCATATAATCCCCTTAACTGTTCTTAATGCCTATATCAAAATCAATTGTCCCCGTGTCTGAAGAAAGCGGAACGCATATCATTTCCATCTCTGCCGCAGAGAGTTCCATCGCCTTGCCCGTAAGCAGCGACGGCGGCGTGATGTCCGTCTTGATTCCGTTATTAAACAACAGAGTTGCCGAATTGCCCATTATCATATTGCCAAGCTCGGATAACGCCGACTTTGCCATGTCGTCAATCTCCGCTACCGGCATGCCCATCATCATCTGAGATGCCAGTGTTTTAGCTGTCTCTACTTCAAGAGAAAATGTTGCCTGTCCCTTGATTTCTCCCGTGATACCAAGTATTATCACTATTTCCCGCGTAGAGAAAGCTCCCTTTCTGACAAATGGCTTCCCTACGCTGAAAGGCGCGGCTGCAAAACTGTTTATAACCTTTAGCGCCGCAGCGATAAATGAATTTACTATTTCTGCTCTCATTACATTCCCTATGCGTTCAGCGTCCGAACTACAGTGTAACCATCCATGATCTCGACCATATTGATTTTTGCGTTGTCAAACCTGAACCTGCTATACCCATCCTTGTTTCCATATACAAGGTAGGAAAATAAAGCCATAAGCACGCATCCGTGAGCGACTATGCACACAGATACATCGCTGTCCGTGTCATAGTTCGACAATATATTTTCATACTCTCCAACTACGCGCCCATAAAGATATTCTACCGACTCCCCACCCGGTATGTCATAATTATAACCTTTTTCTAAAAACTCCTTCCATTGCTGTGGATAAAGCTTCTCTATATCGTCAAACTTTATGCCTTCCCAAGAACCGAAGTCGCGCTCACGCAGTTTTTCCGTGCGTGAATGCGACACGCTTCGTCCTCTTGCTATCTCTGCAGCCGTATCAGCCGCACGCTGCAAATCGGAGGAATAAATTGCGGCAAACTCCACATCGCGCAGCTTTTCCGCAGCCTGCCTCGCCTGTTCAAAGCCTTTTTCAGTAAGAGCAACATCGAGTTTTCCCGACATAATTCTCTGAACATTCGCGACAGACTCCCCGTGCCTTATCAAGTAAACCTTCATTATTCAATCCTACCACAGGTATGTTAATAATTCAATTACTCATAATTAAATAAAATTAACATCCATCAGATCCATCTGATGACAGCCATATCCCCATTTTTAAGCGGAGTTCGAAAGTTTGCAGGCTCTCCGTTTAACAGCATCTCTAAATTTTTGCTGCGCTGACTCGGATCAAATCCGATAGTAGATGTGTCGAATCCGATGATGTCAAACAGCTGAACAAACACAGTGCCGGACTCCACTATGTACGGCGTGCCGTTTACTGTGACTTCCATTCCGTTGTGCACCGTGGATACAGGTCGCCGCTCCGCGGCGACGCGCACGCTGTCCATAGTTTGGAAAAGCTGACCCGCGCCTGCATCCGCGCCGGCTCCGGAGTTTACCCCTGCGTGCGCGCCAAACCGGACTGCGCCATCCGGGCGCTGAGCGGCTTCGTATTCTTCGCGGCTGCCGATTTCATACTTGGCATTCCGTATAAGCGGCTCAGCGCCTAAAAGTGCCTCGCCGCCAAGCGTTATGCAATATGCTTCAAAATCGAGCTCGGCTCGGTGGGCGAGTTCCTCTACGGTCTTAATCCCCTTGGTGACGATTTCGTCTCCATCTTTTAATATGAAATCCGGAGTTCTGTTTATGCCGCCCACGGATATGTAATCTACAAGACGGAACGGCATCCCGCGAAGATAGCATACCTCATCTGTCTTTACGAGCTCTCCGAGCCTCATCCTGCGGCGTTCGCCCGCCTTTGCCGGCACTACTATCACCTGATCTTTATGATTTATCGGGCGGTCAAGACTCGACACCTGCCCGTTTACCATAAGGCATGCCGGCTCGCCAAATTCGCCCTTTATCTCTTTTTCTATGCCGTCGACAGTCACAAATATGCTCTGCCCCCTCTCGCTGAGCAGACTTTTTGCATTGTAGCCGGACAACAGCAAAGCATCGGAAAGCTGCACCTTCTTGGTATTAAATATGCGTATGGTCGTTCCGCCCACCGTAACCTGCAAAAAGTCGTGATCACGTTCCTCTACGGCAGTCACTCCAATGCCTATCGGCGTTATATATTCAGGTCCGGTCGGCGGCTCGCTCTTAAAGCTTACCATATCCAGATGCTCTATGCTTTTGACCGCCACTCTGTCCGCTGAAAGTCCAAGCTTAGAAGCAAGCTTTTCGCGCAACCCCCTCAGCTGCGAACCTCCGCCTATACAAAAAACAGCGGAAGGCGCTTTGCCATTCAGTTCGAGTATACTCTCGGCTATCTTTGAAGTAAGCTCATCAAGAGTAGGCGAAACTTTTTCGAAAAGCTCCTTTGCGGTGGTCTTGCCGGCAAGCCCGATGACATCTGTGTACTTAAGATTTTTGGAAACGGATGCCTTAATTTTAAGTTCCTCTGCTGCATTAAAATCGAGAAGATACTCCCTCGCCACAACCTCCGTGATACTGTCACCCGCCATTGCCACCATCCCGTACGAATGGATAGTTCCATCCTTAGAGATCGCAATATCCGAAGTGCCAGCTCCTATATCGACAAGCGCCAAGTTCAAAAGCCTGAGCTTCTGCGGTATCGCTACATTCATCGCGGCGATTGGCTCCAGAGTCAGATTAAGCACATCGAGCCCGGCCTTGCCGAGCACCGTGTAAAGGCTGTCTACAACTATATGCGGCAAAAAAGTCGCAATAATCTCTACAGCAAGTCTGCTGCCCCTGTGCCCGTAAGGATTCAAAATAAGCGCATCGTCCAGCCTGTATTCAATGACAGAATGTCCGACCGTATAATAATCCTCCGTGCTTATCGGCCGGCTCACATATGCGTCCTGATCGTCGGAAACGCGCTGAAGCCTGCCGTTCCGAGTTTCGTCTATTATGCTCTGCGCCTTCTGCACAGCCAGCATCTGCAGTCTGTCGGTAACTTCTTTGTCGATCTCCTTTGTAAGATCAAGCTCGATCTCCGCCTTAACCCTCTCGGTGACAAGGGTCCTGCCCGCCGCCGCTATCGCCGCCTGAGAAATCGCGCCGTTCCTCTCCTGAAGCGCATCGACAACTCCCCTTACCACAGAAGTGACTTTTTCGATATCGTGTATCTGTCCATCGAGCATCGCGCGCTCGCTGTGTTCCACGCGCTCAAAATCCACAACCGAATACTTGTCGTTCTCCGGCCTCAGCAACACGCCTATGACTGACCTCGTTCCTATATCAAGCGCTAACAGTTGATCTTTTGGCATCTCCATAGTAAACCTCTATTATGACTTATAGCTGAAATCGTTTCTCAGGTATGCCCTGCAGTAATCCCTTATCGAACATTCCCCGCAGCGCGGCGCCCTCGCATCGCAGACCCTCCTGCCGTGAAATATCAGCAGATGGTGCAGCCTGTTCCATACATTTTCCGGAAACCGCTTCCTAAGATCGCGCTCCACATCCTCCACCGACTTTCCGTCAGATAATCCTATCCGCCTCGAAACCCTGAATACATGCGTATCGACCGCTATTGCCGGTATTCCGAACCCGACAGAGCGCACCACATTGGCAGTTTTTCTGCTCACCCCCGGCAGTGAAACAAGCTCGTTAAAACCCGACGGCACCTCGCCTCCAAACCTTTCGCACAACAGCTTTGCGGTTTGCTGTATATACCGCGCCTTGCTCCTGAAAAGTCCGCAGCTCTTTATAATTTCCTCAATATCCCCAACATCCATACCTGCAAGAGCCGCGGCGTCCGGCGCTCTGCCAAAGAGCGCCGAGGTTACCGCATTTACGCGCACATCCGTGCACTGAGCGGATAATATAACCGCTGTAAGAAGCTCAAAATTATTTTTGTAAATGAGCTCCGGCTTTGCATCCGGATGCTGGCATTCCAAACAATCGTAGATTTGCGAATACTTCTTGCCGAACGACCTACTTTGCAAGGATTTCATACTCGTCGACCAATTGTTTGAACACTTTTAGCGCATTTTCAACCGTCTCGGAGGTTTCCATTTCTATGCCGGCGTTTCTGAGTATCTGTATAGGATAATCCGAACCGCCGCTCGACAGGAACTTGAACGCATTATCCGTCCTGCCTTCCAGTATTTGCTTAGATAGAGCAACGGCGGCAGAAAAACCTGTCGAATACTGGAACACATAAAAATTCATATAGAAATGCGGAATCCTCGCCCACTCGTACTTTATCTGCTCATCACACACGACATTCGGCCCAAAATAGAGCTTTACCAGCTCTAAATAGTGATCGCAGAGATAGTCCACAGTCAGCGAGCCGCCAGCCTCTACTCGCGCATGGATATCCCTCTCAAACTCTGCAAACATCGCCTGTCTGAAGATCGTACCTTTGAAACTGTCAATAAAATTGCCTATAATATACTTCCGTTTATCGGCGTCTTTCTCGTTTTTGAGCAGGTAATCATTCAGCAGGCACTCATTGCATGTCGACGCAACCTCCGCCACAAAAGTAGCATAGTGAGAATTTACATATGGCTGCGCCTTTCTTGTGTAGTACGAATGCATCGAATGCCCAAGCTCGTGAGCGAGCGTAAACACAGAATCCAGAGTATCGTTGTAATTTAGGAGCATGTACGGCGCAGAATCATATGACCCCCAAGAATAAGCGCCGCCGCGCTTGCCCTCAGATTCGTACACATCAGCCCAGCCGCTGTTGAGACCGCACTCTGCAATTTCGGCATAATCCGAGCCGTAAATTTTGACCGCTTCCAAGACCATTTTCTTGCCCTCTTCAAAAGGCACCTCAAAATCGCAGTCGGCAATGGTTACGTTATTGTCATAAAGATGCAGTTCATCATAACCGAGCGCCCTTCTCCTGATGTCAAATACCCTGTAAAGCGTAGGCAAATTCGCGTGCACAGCGTCTATCATGCTGTCCATAACGCTGACAGGAACGTTGTTTCCGTGCAGCGCGGCATGACGAGCCGATTCAAAGCCTCTCGCGCGCGCATAAAATATGTTCTTTTTGACCTCACTTTCGAGCAGACTTGCGAAAGTATTGATATGACTGATATACGCCGCGTATTTTTTCTCGAAAGTATTCTTTCTGAGCACTCTGTCGCGCGACTCCATATACTTGCCGTACGAAGCCTCCGTGAGCGGATGCGCCTTGCCCTCGGAATCCGCTACATCCTCGTAAACTAGGTCGGCATCTTTTAGTTTTCCGTACGCCTTATCTGCGGCATCCGAAAACTGTTTTGTCATCGCGAGCATATTTTCAAGTTCAGGGCTGAGTACATGCTTTTTATTCCTTATGAGGTTATCTATCATATGCGAATAGTCAGCCATTCCCGGCTCGTTCGGAATCGAACGCAATACATCCTCATCCACTGCAAGAAGCTCCGGTCCTGCAAAAGAATTCGCCATACTGTAATTTGTCATAGCCCGCTCTATGCGCGTAAGAATATCCTGAGATTTCGAATCCCTTGTATCGAGATCATTTCTCATATGCGCATAAACCAGCATATTGTAGCCTCTGCGCTCCAATTCGTCGCTTTCTTTCAGATAACCGACGATATTTTCCTTTGAATTTCCAAGTATGCCCTTCCACCTGGCAATGCCCTCAAAATCGCGCGAAAATTCAGCAAAAGCCTTTTCAAACGCCTCGTCGCTTTCAAACATCTCTCCAAGATTCCATTTGTAATTTTCCATTTATTTCTCCTTTCCAATAAATATCAAGTCCTCTTCCTCGTTTATTCCGAATACGCTTCCGGAACGAGAGAAAGTCTCCATGTCGCGCAGGTCGTAGCGCGCTTCCTCGAGCATTTCCCCGAACCGGCTGCCTCGCCTCGAAATTCCCCACAGTATTTTCAAATCCGGATGCAGCCTCTTGTTTACCTGACTTATATGCAGATGGTTTATCGGCGAACGCGAAAATATGACAAACTCGTCCTCGAACGACCTGAATATAAACTCGTTATACATAGAGAACTCTTCGCTGATCGCATTTGCCACACGCGAAGCGATTTCTTCGGCATAGTTAAAACCGCCGCTCTGAACGCGATGCTTAAAATCGTCTATCCTCGCCATGACTACCCTGTAGCCCTCTCCGTTGTTCGTCCGTATAAAATGTTCAAGAGCATTCTGATTATACAACTTGCTCGAAACATCTCTGTTTTTGAGGTATTCGAGCCGCTGCCTCATTTCGTCGATTTCTTCGTTATCTGTCGCGACTACGTATATTTCTCCACTTGAAAGCGTATGAACGTACGATTCGAGAATTTTTGCGCTGCCCCTATAAATCAGTTCTATTTTGCGCGACAAATCAAGTAAATCCGACTCGGCGTACGCCTTCAGTCCGTTGTAAAGCGACATCCCGTTGCTAACAGTGAGTTCATCGGCGCTGTCTCCGGTTCTAAGGTCAAACATATTCGTAAACGCAGGATTTGCATATGTGATCCTGTTCCCAGAATCCAATATAAACGCAATATCTTTTGTACATTCAGCCAAATAATTATACTTTTCCGCAATTATCCTGAGACTCTGCACTAAATCGGTGGACGCCGTTATATCGCGAATAAACCCCTTCTCCGAGAGTTCACCGTCGTTGGATTCGTGGATCAGCGTCTCTTCGACATACCTGATCTCTCCTGTCTTGCAGCGCACTCTGTATGTAAGCGAGCATACATGCCTGCTTGCATCTACATTCCTTCGAGCATCGTAAATATCTTTTTTGGCGCGCTCTCTGTCATCTTCATGGACAAACTGCCAGTAATCGGTGAATTCGCCGCTGTAAAAATCCTCAGGAGAATAACCGAACTGGGATACATTATCAGAAATATAGAGCGCAGACTCATTCGGCCTCGTAGACCAAACAACTATCACGACGCCGCTGCTATTCAGCAGATCCAGTACTTCCTTCGTGTCGATCATAACACCCCCGCAGCCCATATTATACCAAATTTGCTGACATTTGAGCTGATTTTTGATAGAATAATCAAAAACAGGCAGGGGAATATGGCGGCTCACGACCAAAACATGAGAATCAAGCAGGACGAAGTCCTGAAAGCAAAAGTCACAATAATGTACATACTCGACTATTTCGGTGTTCCGCTCACAAGAGAGCAATTTGCCGATTTCATAGCCGGCGAGGAACTTCTGAACTTCTTTGATCTTCAGCGATTTACTGAAGAGCTTCTCAGCGTAGGACATATAAAGCAAACCGAAAGCGAGGGAAGGCAATATCTTCTGATTACCGAGAGCGGCAGCGATACAGTCAAGCTTTTTACAGACACCATCTCCCAGCCTATGCGCCGTAAAATAAACGATGCGATAGACGAAAGAAAAAAATCTTTCAACTGCCGCACAAATATAATGGCGGAATATGTAAAATTAGACGAAAGCGAATACAATGTCCAGCTCACTATAAACGAAGGGGCATACCGGCTGATGTACTTGGATCTGACCGTACTCACCAATAAGGACGCAAAACAGATATGTGAGAACTGGCGAAACAACGCGCGTTTTTTGTATGGCGATCTTCTGCACCTTCTTATGAACGGCAGCGCCGCACAAGAAAATTCCGATGAGAGTGCCGATGCTTAAAATGCTTCGGTCGCTGCAGGCAATATGCATTTTTGCGGCGCTACTGTTTGTCTGTGCTTTTTTTAATCCGACACATGCCCAAGCTATAATCTACAGGGGCGATATCAAGCTGCCCGGCGGTGATGTAAACAATCTCGCCCTGCGCAATCCAGTGATAATGATAAACGGCAGGTACTATATCCCGCTTACAAACGAGTATTTGGCTACTATTGGGCTCTCTGTGGCAGATTATAACGCCGAAAAAATCGCAAACGGATATTCCGCAGTGGGCGAAATAAAAATTTCCGCCGCCGAATCGAGCGAAAATATGCCGGAATCAGAATTCGGCGAAAACATAGACATCAGAAGAATATCGCCGCTCGCGGCCAAAATAAGCATAAATGGCAATATTCTGCGCAGCAGCCTGCCCACATACTGGATAGAGGGCATCGCCTACATATGCATAGACGATACAAACGATTTTGAATATGACAGCACAATCATGCTCAGGCGCGGAATAAATCCCCAAAAAGCGGAGCTTCCCGCTCGCTACAACAGCATAGAGGCGCTTGGGACAGAAAACTTTGTAAAAGACCAGGGCAGCACGCAGGACTGCTGGGCATATGCCGCGGCGTCATTGCTGGAAATAAAAATCGCACTGACTTCCGGCAATTATTACGACATCTCAGAAACAGACATAATAAAAAATTGTCCGATACCTTCCGATTCAGTCACCGGAGGCAGCTGGCGCGGTTCCTCGGCCTATTTTACCGACGGGCTCGGTACTGTTTATATCAGAGAATACCGCGAAATTTCGGGAGTTGAGCACATAAAGGAAGCCATAAGCCAAAACGGCGCCGCTTTGACTTCCATATACTACGGTCCTTTAAGAATGCAGTATTTCGAGAAGGAAAACTCCGCATACTACCACAAGAATGCAAGCCAAAAAGCAACCCACGAGCTCGTCCTTATCGGTTGGGATGACTCCTACCCAAAAGAGAAATTCAGCAACCAGCCTCCAGGCGACGGCGCATTTATCGCAATGAACAGCTTTGGCGAAAACTTCGGCGAGCGCGGGCTCTTTTACATATCCTACTACGACGATATTGCCGCACTTCGCGCATATACCGTCGACAGCTGCGACACGCTGCCGAACGCTCAAAATGTTCTTGCAATCGGAGAATCCGGCGTAACGCACTACGAAACAATGCCGGGCAAAGGAAATATTTACGGAATAGTGCAAATGAGATTGTCAGATTTCGGCATTGACGATAACTCAAATAAAAGAATCCGCGGCATAGGCGTGTTTTCTTCCGGAAATGCAATTGTTTCGGCATATTACTCCGAACGTTTTCCTGCTGAGCACACCTCTTTAACATTCCTCGGAGACACATATTTCAATGAAGCGGGATTCAAGCTTATAGACTGTTACTACAACACCGCTCTGCCGGAAGAATTCTGCATTGTGCTCAAGTACAATTCGCTCGAAAGATTTGTACTTCCAATAGAAGCGCCATACCCAGGCATCGACTATGCAATACCGGAACAAAAAGCTGCAAGCTTTATAGCCTACGAAGACGGCAAAAAGCTCACAGCAGCCCCGCTTGAAACAATAAAACAAAAAGCCTCAGTCGTACTGAGGCTGATAATTGAATAATCCTATAAATGAGCACAATCACCCTATAAGCTGTCTGTATAGTCTAAGCGCCTGCATATAATGTATGTTGTTTGCACTGTCCAATATCTGGCTGTCTATTCTCCTGACAGGCAGCAGATCTATGGATGTGCCGGTCAGAAAGCAGCAGTCATACATATAGACATCGTCGAGTGACACAGCGTCATAATGCACAACTACATTCGGCATACTCTCGAATATCTTTAGTGCAGCATTTCTCGTAACGCCGCTCAGAACATTTTCCGTCGGTGTTGTAAAAACATCATTGTCTTTCACAAAGAACACATTTGAACGAGAACCTTCAAGTATTTGGTTTTCGTCATTTACAAGCAGAATCTCAAATACATTCTCTATGCGCATGAGCTCGTTTGCTCGTTCATATAACAGCGAATTGGATATCTTTGCATTAGGCGTAGGGCGAAGGTATTTCATACTGACGGTATCAACGCCTGCGGCATAACAATGATCCACGGGATAGTATGAAGGCATCGGGCGAACTATCAGATCGTTTATATCGAGATCTATCCGAACATTCTGATTTTTAATCCCGTTTATCTTTATTATTTCCTCGACTATTCCTGCTATATGAGTCGCATCCGGATACACTCTGTGCTTTAGCCGGTCCGACAGATACCAGGACTGCCTGAGCCTTTCGAGATGCTCGTGAAAAAAGACCGGCCTGCCGTTCTTAATTCTTATAACCTCGTACACCGTCTGGAAAGCGCGAACCTCGGTATCGGCATCCAAAATTTTTCCATTATAGTAAAGCTTATTTTTATTATTTTCCATTTAATCCGTCCTGATCGCTTCGAGCGCAGAGAGCCTCGTAGCCTTAATAGATGGGTACAGCCCCGCCAAAACACCGATAAGCATTGCGAATAACGCGCCCAAAACCGCTATCTCCGGCGGCAGATACGCCTGCGAAAAGTCGATCTGCACGGAAAACGGGTCGCCGCTTTCACCGCTCTTTGAAAGCAATGCCGCCAATTTATTTAATATAGCCATTACCCCATAGCTTGATCCGACGCCTACAAGCCCCCCGAACAATCCGATCATTGCCGCTTCGACCAAAAAGAGTTTTCGGATGTCGACGACCTTTGCGCCGATAACCTTCATAACACCGATTTCTCTGATGCGCTCATATATTGACATAACCATTGTATTTGTAATGCCTATCGCAGCCACAAACAGCGAGACAGCGCCTACGGCCCCAAGCACGCCTTTAATCATATCCGCATTTTTCTGCTGGTTTCGCAGCCATTCGCCATTGACATAGCATTCAAATCCCATTGCCTTGATCTCGCTTACGACCTGCTCTACATCCTCGTAGGTATTGGCAAAAACTTCGACAGTTTCGTACCTTCCGATGGTTTCGAGTTCCTTTGCGGTTGGAGGCTTTATCTTGTATTTTCGATTATATCTCTCCATAAACTCGTCATAATCGTTTATGTCGATAAAGATACTGCTGCTTACTTCCCAGTCATGCTCGCTGCCTACCACTCCGACAGGCTTCAAACGCATTTTCATGCGCTTTTCTACATCGTCTGTCCCCGGTTTATCGGGATAAATCGTCAGTTCGAACTCATCCTTAAGGAGATCGATATCAGGTACTACCATCTCGCCGTTGGGCTTATAAACCGTAAACCCCTGCGTAACCTCGGAGCCGGCAAGGACCTCCCCTCTCTGAGGCATTCGACCGGAGACCAGCTCCATATTGATATACTTGAGCAGCGAGAAATCCAATGCGTAAACCTGAGCCCAACCCCTTTTTTTGCCAAACCACAACGTTCCGTTTATCCTTTTTTTGGGGATTACGGCTTTGACATTCTTTATCTGCCAAAAATCAGAAATCGCTTTCTCGGTAAACTTTTTCTCGCCTTGATTTGTATAGCCGGCTATTACATTGATTTTTGTGAGATCGCCAAACTGCGCGAGCGTCTCTTCAAACTTGCGCTGCATTCCGATGCCTATCGCAATCATTACGAGGATGGAAGTCGTTCCGATAACCACTCCAAGCACCGTCAGCGCAGTTCTCATTTTTCTTCTGAATAGGTTCCCAAGACCCATCAGGAAGAGGTCGAGATTACTCATAATATCTCCTCTTACTTTTCTTCTTCGAATGCACTTTCGAGATCCTTAATGCTCTGAGCGCGCTTCCTGTTCTTTGCCACAACTGCGGCAATGATAATTGCAGCAAGCACCACACCACCGGCTATGCCGAGTATAAGCGTCCAGTTGACAGCGCCGGTTCCATCTGTATCGGGATTTTCCGGAATATTCGGATTTATTCCACCGTTATCAGGCTGAGGTTTCTCGGAAGCCGGAAGCACAAAACAACTGAATTCAAGTTCCTTGGTCTCGATCTCTCCGACAGGATTCTGATACTCGAATATCAGTTTGCCGGAATACTCCCCTTCTTCCTCGGGAGTGAACGCAAACGAGAAATTATCGTTCTGACCCGGATCGAAATTGCCTATGTAAGATGAATTTTCCCTGACAGGCACGCCCTCTATCTTAATCTTGAGATTTGTAATACGAGCCTTGCCTTCGTTGTAGTACTGCACGTCGATATAGTATCTGTCGCCTACATACATCTCCGGCTCCATAAACGGACCGTTCAGGCTGAGTACTGCATCCTGAATAACCTGAACGGACAGGTTCTCCGATTCGGTAAAAGGATTGTTCTGCGCATCGAATGCCTTGCCTTCGCCGTCTTCGTAGTCCATCTTGACTCCGATCGTATATATCTGAACCGCCGCATCAGCCTTTGTTCTCAGTTTTATGCTCACCTTTTTTGTCTCGCCCGGAGCAATGCTGTCCACAAAAATCGAACTGGAAGAATTTACCGGAGTAAATGTGCCGTCAGACGAGAGCACAATCTTGATATTTTTGGTGTACTGCGCAATCGAAGTATTTTTGACATTCATAATCAGCTCAAATTCTTCGCCCGCCTTTGCGCTCCCGCCGTACTCGTAGCTCTCGATTATAAGCTTCGGTCTGTTCGCCTTGCTGACCTTGCTGTCATCGGGTTCCGGCAGCACATAGATGCCTACATATTCCTTTGCAGCAGGCGTCTCGGAGCCCCCGACATATGCGAGAAGATTGGTATGATAAGTATTCTCAACCGTACCCTTCCTGACCCTCATAAGTGCGCTGACTTCTTTTGTCTCGCCCGGCGCGAGGTCGATTACAACCTTACTGTCCTTCTTTGCGACCAAAACATCAGGATGATCGTACTGGACCACTACCTTTTTGAGTTCCCTGTCTGTATTATTTGTGACCTTGTACTTTATAGCGAAATCCTTTTCCTGCTCAACAGACGCCGGATACGAAATTTCGCTCAGAGTTATCTGATTTGATGACGCACCCGTAGATGTATCCTCCGAAAACAGATACACATTGATTTCTTTTTTGTATGTCGTGCCGAACTCGTCGTTGTACTCAAATGTAAGCAAAAGCGTATGCGTGCCGTGCTTAAGCGCATTTGATGTCTTGATATTGTACATCAGGTAGTATGCGCCGTCAGATTTCAGATTTCCGACAATTTTAGTGTCCGAATCGTTGTCAAGCATAATCCCCTCCGGAGAAAACCCCGAAAGTGTCGCTTTAAGCTTATTTGCAGAAAGCGTGCCAAAATTTCTGATTTTTATGTTCAGCACATTTTGCTGTTCCTTGTCGATTTTGTCGATTTTAGTGAACACTTCCTCTGTAGAGATCAGAGGCTCGGTATTTTTGTTATTTATTTTGATATATGCTTTTTCGGTGTTGGTCTTAATATTTTCTTCGCTATCCTTGTAGGTGAATATAACGTCAAATTCATAAATCCTGTCCTGAGCAAGCGGATTAGGAGTCACCTTGAATTTGACAGAGTGAGTCGAATTCGCTCCTACATACCGTATATCCTGAACAAGCTCCGATGAATCCGCCCTAAACGGATGTCCGTCTCCAAATTTAATTGTAAGAGGAAAAGCACCGTACACTCCGGCATTTTTGATTTTCAGCTCAAATTCGCCGCTCTCTCCGGCATTGATCTCCGGAATTTCGGTAGGAACCAGAATCCTGATATACGGCGAATACACCGAAGCAAAGCTCATTGGTATGGCGCCTATCAAAAGCGCAAGAATAATCACTGCCGATAATACTTTTTTCATTTTAGTCTCCGTTATTTGTCTGTATTTTTTTCTTTGTTCAATTCTGCTTCCGACTTTTTAGCCTTGGCATCGTCGTAGGGTTTGATAAAACGCTCGTAAACCGCATTTGAATCTCTGTACTCAATCTCCTGAATAAGCCCGTCCCTGATGTGCACCACCTGATCTGCATAATCCGCCACCTCCTGGTCGTGTGTAACGATGACAATGGTCTGATTTTTCTCGTGAGCCATCTTCCAGATGATATTCATAATCTCGATTGAAGTTGCAGTATCGAGGTTTCCTGTAGGCTCATCTGCAAATATTATCTGCGGCGAGCCCACAAACGCTCTTGCGATACCGACCCTCTGCTGCTGTCCGCCGGACATCTGATTCGGTCTGTGATTTAGCCTGTCGCCCACTCCGACCATCTCCATCGACTTAATCGCAAGCCTGCGCCGGAGCTTAGCGGGAACGCCTCTGAAAATCAGCGGCATCATCACATTTTGAATAGCGGTCATAGAGGAAATGAGATTATACGACTGAAAAACAAAGCCTATATATTTCTGCCTGAATTCTGCAAGCTCCTTCTCATTTAGCTTATTAATGATATGACCCGCTACAACGACCCTTCCGACCGTTGGTTTTTCAAGGCCTGCGAGCATATTCAGAAGAGTAGATTTACCGGAGCCCGAAGTGCCGATAATACAGCATATAGCCCCTCGCTTAATTTCTAAATCTACCCCCCTCAGCGCCATAACCTTTTCAGTGCCCAAAAAATACACCTTTTTAAGGCCTTCAACTTTTATAACGCTGTCGGATTTTGTCTTTGTTTCTTTACTGATCACTGATTTACCTCTGTGTATATACTACACCATTTAAGATAAATTGAATATTAAAAGATAATTAGTTTTATAACGCTTGTAAATTCGAGAAATTTCTAATATACTAACTGTATGAATTATAAATCGTACGCACTCGAATACAGGAGTGACGCAGCTGAGATAGGGACCGCAATTTCAAGCGCCAGCGGCGAAAAAGTGATTATAATCACGATGTTTCGCCCGTCTTATCTTGCGATTTCAACCAAAAATCAATTAGAAAATCTATATAACTTCCTCGAATCGGAAGAAGATCACGAGAAAACCCGAATCATGCTCAAGCATGTAGAAGGTACAGATTTTGACCATTTTGCTGATGCCACTCGCTCGGACAAGAGCATCAAGATCCAGATCGCCTTGGAAATACTCAAAAAAATGCTCAGGTATGACGAGTTTCCAAATTCCATAAAATTCCTCCTGATTCAGGATGACCAGCTCCTGCTTAATGAAAACGGGATATATCTCCGGGAGATAGTAAACTACACGGATCATTCGCCTGTCAGCGACAGCGACATAGTAGCCTCTATAGGCATACTTCTCGGAAGGCTTCTCCCCGACCTCGACGGAGCTGAAGCCACCCTGATAGAGCAGATGAAGCTCGGCAACAACAACTTCTACTCAATAGCCGATGTTTATGCGGCGTTCAGGGATGTGTTCATATACAAAGTGCCGGCACAGCTGGAAAAGCGCGTCTATTTTTCAGTAAAAGGCGGAGAAGTCATAGACAGCAAGGCCGTAGACGAATTCATACGCCAGGAGGAAATCAAGCAGCTTGAACTTGCAAAAAGGCGCGAAGAAATCAGCTTGGGCTACAAAATCGACGCATTCGAACAAAAAATCGAAAATCAAACTAACTACTCTGTCAGCATAGATACCGACGGATTCGAAAACAGAGAGCTGCTGCTCGACGATGCCGCAACAAAACAGATTCCGAGCGAAATCGACGAATTTGAAATCATTCGCTCCGTCCAGCCAAAGACCATCGACCTCAACGAGGTCACAAGCGAGATTACGAGCAGCCTACAGAACATTGTCGACGAATTCCACAAATATGGAAAACAGCGACTCGACGATTCTTCAAAACCGCAGGGCGAAGATGCACAAAACGAAAATGCCGCCCCAACAACCGAAGAAAATATCGAAACCAACGCAGACAGCGATAAAGAAAATTCTAAGCAGAGCCGAAAATCCAAAAAACGCAGAAACAAAGAAAAAAACAAAAACAAAAAACTGATAGAGACCGAAAAACTTGAATCCTTTGCCGACGAAGCGCTCGAAAGCATCGACTCCATGAAAGACGAAGGGCTGCTGAAAACCACCGCGCTCGACGAAATCGACAAAGATTCGCCTTTCTACATTTACAGAAATTTTGAAACAAGCAAGCTGGACGCAGAGGACACATCCGACCTCGATGAATTCTACAAGACCATGGATTCATTCGGAAATAAAAACAATAAATTCAAAAAGATAGCGTATGCGGCGGCAGTAATCATATTCCTTGCAGCGACATTTACATTGTCACTGCTCTATTTCAGGGCGCTCAATCAAGCTATTGTGCCAAGCTTCAAAATATCTTCTCCTACTCTAAAAACGGTTCAGTGCGAAAACGACTCGCAGGGCAGTCTAAAAATCGCCAAGTGCGTATGGCGGATCTACCACGACGGGCAAATGCTCGCAGAGAGCGAGGGCGATACTGTAAGCTTCAGCTTCGAAAATATCGGAGAATACGAGATCCATATGATTATAATAGATAAAGAAGGCAACGAGCTCGAACCTGTGGTAAAAATCCACAACTATACACATGATGTCACAGAGCCATCCAACCAATGAAAAAGCAAAATGTAGCGGGAACAATGAGGTATGCGATCGAACGCCATCAGATGATCTCTGATGGCGATTTTGTAGCGGTCGGAGTTTCGGGCGGCAAGGATTCAATGGCGCTTCTGCACTTGATGAGCGGGCTAATGAAGTATGGCGGCACAAAATTCCGACTTTCGGGAATCACGATAGATCCGGGATTCGAAAAAGTCAGTGGATTAAGCGCGCTGAATATGGGCTTTGCCCAAAAATTTTGCGATTCTCTCGATATAGAGCTGCATATCGTAAAGACAGACATAGCCGAAATCGTTTTTGAGACGCGCAAAGAGACGAACCCATGCGCGCTTTGCGCAAATATGCGGCGCGGCGCGCTTGCGACTGCTATGCGCAAGCTCGGAATGAACAAGCTTGCGCTCGGACATCATCAGGATGACCTCGTAAACACATTTATTATGAACTTGGTGTACGGCGGAAGAATAGGGACGCTCGAACCATTATCATACCTCGAACGCAGCGGAATAACGGTCATCCGCCCGCTGATATACACATCCGAAAAAAGTGTCGAAAGCTATGTCAGGAGATTCGAAATACCTGTCGCCACAAGCCCTTGTCCGGTAAACAAAAAAACAGCCCGCGAGAGGGCGAATGATATTACAAAAATGTTATACAGCATAAACGAGCACTCCGAAAGCGCTGTAATCAACGCTGTGCGCTCTCTGATAGAAAAATAACATAGCGCCTTTTTCAAACTATTTTCTAACTATAGTATCCGGCATTTTATTTTACGCCTGATTATATCCTGCCATAGCTTATAAAAGCTATTATAACGAGCGCCACAGAATAAATCAGCGGTCGAGCGATCCATATCGCCTTAAGAGTGTTTATTTTCCTAAGCCACAGCGACATGCGAACCGCAAACGAAAACGCCTCAAGCGCCACCGCAGCTATTATCAAAATAAGCGATGTCTTTAGTTCAGAGATTTTCCATACAGCCTGCGCCGTGCGGTCGACTCTGAGCAGCGCATCCATAAACGCCGAATCCGCAGGCTGCGCGATCATAAAAAATACTACGGAAAACATAACAGACAACGCAGCAAGCATGGATATCACAGAGACATAAAACGGCATCGGCGGCTCGCCGGCAACGTTCGAAAAAAAGCTGTCCATTCGATTGGCGAATTGCGGATCGGAGCCGAGCACCTCAGCCTGCTTTTTATAAAGATAACTCAATACAGACTTTGAGCGCTTCTCCTCTATTTCCGAAAAACTGAGCCTGAGCGAATAAACCCGCTCCGCGGCGTCATAGCTCGAACCGACTACCTTGGCCTCGACCACAAAATAGCGCGCCTTTTCCTCCGTGAGTTTTTTATGCTTTTCATAAAGTTCGGGATCCACATCCTTAAAGTCGATATTAAGTTCGACATCGCAGGTAAGCGCGTCTTCTTTCTTAAAAATGTGACTGAGGAGTTCTGCATCTTTAAGTGAGCCGTCCTCATTTTCGGTGTCCCAGAGAATCCTTATCACATCTCCGGTGTGGACGGGTTTCGCTGTTGTTGCATACATTCCGGTGAGGCTGATATCGCGGCTTGTCAGCATCCTGAACACTCCATCTCTGTCCTCAAAGACAAAATCTCTTGTTATATTTACCCGAAACGCCTTTCTGCGCTGCGTCGTAGTGGGCTCGCCGATTATTTCGAGCGTTATTACAGGAAGATTTTCTATAACTGCCTTGCTGACTATCCTGCACTTTATCTGGTTGCTTTGAGTGTCGCTCCCCATGCGGCTGGTATATATTACAAAAATTTCTTTTATACCCGAAAAGAGGAATGTCCTGCCTTCGACGATTGGCGCAAGCACGCGAAACTGATTGTCAACAACTTCGCACTCAACCAAAGTGCGAAGTGAACTGCCGACGCCCTCTACCTCGATCTCTATCGACCGCCCAGGCTGAATGTGTTTGACAGGATCTATATTCAAGATGCCTCCATCAAAGTTTATTTCTTATACTATCGTACGAATCCACAAAATTCTTTAGCAGTCTTGCAGTAATTCCCCAAATAACCCTGCCGTCATACTCATAAATCTGCGACTCGACCTTATTTCCGCAGCTGTCCTCAAGAAAATGGAGCTTAGGCGATGCGCTTAGCAAAAAATTCAGCGGGACCACAAAGAGGGTTTCCACCTCGTCTTCCGACGGCGCAAAGCTATTTGTGCCAAGCCTGCCGACATAGCAATTTATAAAACTGCCGCTTAAAGCGCGCGTGCCCCCTATGCCGCAAAGCAGCTCTATGGCGCTCTCAGGTATGCCAAGCTCCTCGCTCGTCTCGCGCACGGCGGCTTGCTCCGCATTCTCTCCGTTCTCTACCGCACCGCCAGGAAAGGAGATCTCCCCTCCGTGATGCCTGAGAGACTTATTTCTCACCTGAAATAAAACGCCTCTTTCGCCGCAGCAGTCTACCAGAGGAAGCAGCACCGAAAAACTTTTATCCATTCGCGCCGCTCGAATCGGGTGCTATGCCTAAAGTCTTTGGCTTTGCATATATATTACATACATCGGCGCTATTAGCATCAGAATACTCCGCATCGGCGCACTTTGCACCCGCATTCTCTGTATCGGCATCATCGGTACCCACATATTTCGAAAGGTCTATATGACAATATCCGCCGGGGTTTTTATCGAGATAATCCTGGTGCGCCTCGTCTGCGCTCACATAAATCCTTAGAGGCTCTAATTCCGTAACAATTTTTTTATTATATTTCCGCTGCTCCTCGGCAATCACAGCCGCCGCGTCAGTCTTGATGCCGCAGTCGTCTTCCGGGTAGTATATGCCTGTCCTGTACTGATTTCCAATATCCGGCCCCTGCCTGTTGAGCAAAGTGGGATCGATGATCCTGAAAAACTGCCTGAAGAGATCCGAAGCCGAAATCACGTCCGGATCGAAGACAATTCGCACAGCCTCTGCGAATCCGGTAGTGTGAGTGCACACATCGGAATATGTCACGCCGGTAAGACCCTCGTCGCCATTCGCAAACCCGACGTCTGTATCGAGCACGCCTCGCAGGCTCTTAAAAAACGCCTCTACACCCCAATAACAGCCTCCTGCAAGATAAACAATCCTCGGCGCAGCTTTTTTACTATCAGTCATATTCCACCTACCCAAAAACATTTCCCTTAAAGCAGCTCAGGCTACTTACTTGAATTATATCACATAAAACAACAAAATCCCGACTCACAATACAATCGGGATTTTTGCAATAACCAATCATGGTGCGCCCAGAGGGAGTCGAACCCCCAACCAACGGATTCGAAGTCCGCTACTCTATCCAATTGAGCTATGGGCGCGCACAGCATGTATTATAAAACAAACCGCCAATAATTTCAACTATATTTCAAAATATGGAGACCCTCCGAACGGAGGATCCCCAAAATTTTACAAGACTACATCATGCCGCCCATGCCGCCCATACCGCCGGCAGGCATTTCCGGCTCTTTCTTAGGCTCTACGACGGCCGCCTCTGTTGTGAGGAACATCGCAGATATGGAAGCCGCGTTCTGCAGCGCCGAGCGCGTAACCTTTGTAGGATCTACTATGCCGGCTTTTATCATATCGACGATTTTGTCAGCCGAAGCATCGTAGCCGAAGCCCTTCTTGGCTTCTTTTACTTTCTCTACTATTACCGAGCCTTCCTGACCGGAATTTGCAGCTATCTGTCTGACCGGTTCTTCGAGCGCTCTCGCAATAATGTGCGCGCCTGTCTTTTCGTCGCCCTCAAGACTCTCGGCAAGCGCCTTTACTTTTTCTATAACGTCAACAAGCACCGTTCCGCCGCCAGGTACTATGCCCTCAGCGACAGCCGCCCTTGTTGCATTTAGCGCGTCCTCTATGCGAAGCTTCTTTTCTTTCATCTCGACTTCGGTCGCCGCGCCTACCTGAATAGCCGCTACTCCACCGCTGAGTTTACCCAGTCTTTCCTGAAGCTTCTCTCTGTCGAAATCGGAAGTCGTTTCTTCTATCTGCGCCTTGATCTGTCGGACTCTGTCCGCAATCTTTTCCTTGTCGCCCATGCCGTCTACAATGGTTGTATTGTCCTTTGTGATTTTGACGGATTTAGCGCGTCCGAGCTGCTCAAATGTGGTAGCCCTAATATCGAAGCCGAGTTCTTCCGAAATGACCTGCCCGCCCGTGAGAACAGCGATATCTTCGAGCATAGCCTTTCTTCTGTCGCCGTAACCAGGCGCTTTGACGGCAATACAGTTAAGCGAGCCGCGAAGTTTATTTACAACGAGCGTAGTGAGCGCTTCGCCCTCGATGTCCTCCGCGATAATCAGAAGCTGTCTGCCGGATTTTGCAACGCCGTCCAAGATATGCATAATATCCTGAATTACGGTTATCTTTTTATCAACTATGAGAATCAGCGGTTCTTCCATTACGGATTCGAGCTTTTCAAAATCAGAAATCATGTATGTAGAAATAAATCCTCTGTCGAACTGCATACCTTCGACTATTTCGAGCGAGGTCTTGAACGACTTGGAATCCTCGACAACGGAGATCACGCCCTCTTTGCCGACCTTATCCATCGCATCAGCGATTAGAGAGCCGATATTCTTATCTCCGGCGGAGATTGTCGCGACGTCTGCAATATCTTTTTTTGTCTTGATTATTACGCTTCTTTCCTTTATCGCTTCAACTGCAGCATCAACAGCCTTTTCTATACCTGTTTTGACTATCATAGGATTTGCTCCGGCAGCCACATTCTTGACGCCCTCCCTTATGATCGCCTGCGCAAGCAAAGTAGCAGTGGTCGTACCGTCGCCGGCGACATCGTTGGTCTTTGTAGCAACTTCCTTTACAAGCTGTGCGCCGAGATTTTCATATGCATCCTCAAGTTCAATCTCCCTTGCAATCGTAACGCCGTCGTTTGTGATAAGCGGAGCGCCGTACTTTCTTTCGAGCACTACATTTCTGCCCTTAGGTCCGAGCGTTGTTTTAACAACGTTCGCCAGTTTGTCCACTCCCGACTCCAACTTTCTTCTTACATCTTCACCAAACAATATTTCCTTTGCCATATTCCCTCCGATTATTCAATAACAGCGAGCAAATCTTCAGCTTCTAAGATGATATACTCCTCGCCCTCATACTTGATTTCGTTGCCGCCGTACTTTTTGAGCAGCACCTTGTCGCCTTTTTTAACCTCTTTAACCTCCTTACCGACAGCGACAACTTCCGCCATCTGAGGCTTTTCGAGCGCCTGTGTAGGAATGATAATGCCCGCAGCGGTTTTTTCCTCCGCCTCGCATCTCTTTACGACTACTCTTTCTCCAAGTGGTCTGATCATAAGTCCTCCATATTTATAATTTATTTTGTTCTCGGTACTTTGTCGGTTTTTCAAAGTATTCATCCCCGACGAAGATGATTTTAATACAAAGCAGGAATAATTGCAAGTAAAAAGTTAGCACTCCTATAAAAAGAGCGCTAACAATAGTTTAATTTTTTATGAACATCACCCTCCGGTATTTCAGAAAATAAACTTTTCAAAAACGCCTGCCTTTTTAATTGCAAGGCTTTTTACATCAGGCAAAAAGCCGATATATAGTTAGACTGTAATAAATAGCCGGCGTGTATCAAAACATAAGTTCACAACCTCCTCCATTACATCATAACTGTAATCCGAAGATCTCTACAAAAACATCACATAGTATACCGGAATGTATATAATCTTGTCTCTTTGCATCACTGTGCGCTCGTTCGACAGCACAAAGGCTTTTTTTATGTGATAATCATCGTTTTTTATAAAACTGCTCAGAGCGCTGTGAACTGTATAATTCTTGCCCGACTTCACCTCAATGGGCACAACCGAGAGATCTGTATAGTCGTCAATCAAGTAATCCACTTCCCCTTTGCTGCGATTGTCATAATAAAAAAGCTTATAGCCATGCGCAAAAAGCTCCTGCGCCACGGCACTCTCGTAAACCGACCCGAGATTGATGCTTTTTTGGTCGTCCATTACTGCGCGGATATTATTGCCGTACAATATTCCGCTCAGAATACCTACATCATTGAGGTAAAGCTTCAACAGATTTTTTCCTGATGACTCTATCAAAGGAAAGACAGGGTTGGATATCGCCTGCACATTCAGAGCAATACCCGCGCTTATAAGATATTCGAATTCATCCTGATAATCACTGAAAATCTTGCCCTTTTTATTCTCTATACTCTGTGCCACAACACGCTTTTTTTTATTTTCCATATTTGACGGAATAAGGTCATAAACCCTGCGGATTTTCAGTTTTTGTTTGCCGTCGTACTTCGAAGCGTCTGCGGCGTAGTATTCGTGGATTTCCGCCTGTATTTGACGAACAAAATGGATATTGGTCGTTGCAAGATAAGAGTTGACAGCATCGGGCAGACCGCCCACCAAAAGATATTTTCGAAACAGCTCCATCATCTTATTGTGCGTTACACTGTCAAGTGTTTCTAATCGCTCAAAATTTCGGCGCAAAACATCTACAGAAAGCGAACCCATTCCATTTGCATACAAAAATTCTTCAAAATCAAGCGGGAACATACGAACCTTGCGAATACTGCCAATTGGAATGGATGTCGTTTCCGAAAGAGTGACCCCAAGCAAAGAACCGCTGGCAATAAAAGTAAATCGACCGTCCTGTACAAGAAATTTAAGCAAGGTAAGCAAGTGCGGATATTCCTGAATCTCATCTATAAAAATAAGAGTGTTCTCCTGCTCCTGCATTTTACTACCGGCAAGCATGCTGACGCAAAAATAAAAATCTTCGGTGGTTTTTACTTTTTCAAATAAGCGATCACCTAAAAAATCTTCCACCATATTGATTTCGATAAAATTCGGAAAGAGTTTTTTACCGACATGACGTATGATATATGTCTTGCCTACCTGCCGAGCGCCGTCAACAAGCAGGACTTTTCCGGTTTCTTTCGTTAAATGTTCTTCAATCAGAGCTTCTATCTTACGAAAAAGCATACTGCACCCCCAAGGCAACTTTTCAATATAATTCTAATACAGAAAAACCAACTTTTCAATATAAAAATAACGCAAAAAACCCAACTTTTCAATATACGCTGCGCTATCCTTGAAAAATGCCGCAAAAAAAGCACCGCCATTAGGGGCGGTGCAAATTTGTATCAAATCGCACAAAGTATTATTTGAGATTTACCTTCATAGGTTTATTTGGAAGGCTGAGGATTTTTCTCGCCTCTTCCACTGTAGCGACTTCTCTGCCGAGTTCGCGCGCTATTCTTGCAATGCGCTCTACAAGCTGAGCATTTGACTTGGCAAGCTCACCTTTTTTATAAAATACATTGTCCTCAAAGCCTACGCGCACATGTCCGCCGAGCAGTATCGCATGTACTGCGAGCGGAAGCTCATACCTGCCGATACCCGCCACAGTCCATGTGCAGTTTGCAGGAAGTTTGCTTACATGGTGCAGAAGATCCGAAAGCTCGCCCATCGAGCCGCCAGGCACGCCGAGCACTATGTCGAAGTGGTGCGGACCAGGGAGCAGACCTCTTTTTTCGAGTCTTTTGACATTTTCGATCATACCCGGCTCAAACACCTCAAGCTCCGGCTTGACGCCGAGCTCCGTCATCTTTATAGCAAATTTGTCTATCATCTCAGGCGAATTCATAAACACATCGTCGCCGAAGTTTACAGTGCCGCAATCGAGAGTAGCCATCTCCGGAAGCAGATCTACAGGCTGAATTCTCTGTTCAAATGTATGCCAGACAGCCCCGCCTGTAGAAGGCTGGAAAATAATATCGCACTTCGCTGCGATTTTTTCTTTAATCTCGCGATACACCTCTATATCCTGAGTAGGATTGCCGTCTTTGTCGCGAGCATGAACATGGGCGATAGTCGCGCCGGCCTGAAAACACTCATACGCGTCCTGCGCGATTTCGTCAGGAGTGAGAGCGAGGTTCGGCTGTATTTCTCTAGTGACTTCTGCGCCCGTGAGCGCTACCTGTATAATTAGTTTTTCCATTTTGCCTCCTATTTCCTTCTCTGCTTATCTTTCGGAACGACGCAAGTACCCTTTGCGCGGCACACTACGACAGGTTCTGCAAGCACATCTGCAGCAGATTCATTGATGTCGGTTCTCGGTACTATAACCTTGCGAGCTTCAAAAACCATTTTTCTTGAGGAGTTGCCAACGCTTACAATTTCTCCGACAGCTTCGATATAATCGCCCGCAAACACCGGGGCGACAAATTCGACAGACTCGTACGCAACGAAAAGTCCTTCGTCGCCGTCGTGCTGAATAAGCAGTTCTGTCGCGACATCGCCGAAAAGCTGAAGCATCTTGGCACCGTCGACCAGATTTCCACCGTAGTGAGCGTCATGAGCGCTCATTCTCATTCTGATTAGTGATTTTCCCATAATTACTCCTTTGTATTATTACTTTATTTATTATTTTTAATATTGCAAATTTTTATGAAATCTTTGAAAAGTGGGTGAGGTCTGGTAGGTCTGGATTTTAGTTCCGGATGGAACTGAACTCCCAAAAACCACGAATTCGACGGATTCTCGATGATTTCAACGAGCCTTTCATCAGGGGAAAGCCCAGCAAAATGAATAGGCGAAGCGTTATCGGAAAAGCGCTCTCTGAATTCATTGTTAAACTCGAGACGGTGACGATGCCTCTCGTAAATTATTTCGTCGCCGTATGCCCGCCGCGCTATGCTGTCTGCCGCAAGCTTGCACGGATACACGCCCAGGCGCATGGAACCGCCGGTGTTTTTGGAATTGAGCTGATCCGGCATATAGTCGATAACCTTGTGCAGGGAATCGGGATTCAGCTCCGTGCTCGTAGCGTCATCCATGCCCAAAACATTGCGCGCGTACTCAATTATCGCAATCTGCATGCCGAGACAAATCCCAAAATATGGAATATCTTTCTCCCTTGCGTACCTTGCCGCCGCAATCATGCCCTCCGTCGCGCGTTTTCCGAAACCGCCCGGAACTATCACACCATCTACATCCGCAAGCTGCTCCGACATATATTTATAAACCGCATCGCGATCCGTACAATCACAGCCTTCGCCTACGCTTGAATCTATCCATTTAATATTTATGCGGACATCGTTCGCAATACCCGCGTGCCTGAGCGCCTCGGCAACACTGAGATATGCGTCTTTCAAGGCAACATACTTTCCGACAAGACCAATTTTGACCTCGCCGCAGAGATTTTGCTCCTTTTCGACAAGGCGCTTCCATTCCTCGAGATCCGGCTCCCTGCTTTCGAGCCCAAGGCGCTTCATTACGAGCTCAGCAAGACCCTCTTTTTCCAAGGTCAGCGGTATACTGTAGATGCTGTCGGAGTCGACATTCTGCACAACATTGCCGGGACGCACCGAGCAAAACAGCGCAATTTTATCTTTGATTTCATCCGGAACGGGCTCGGCCGTCCTGCACATTATTACATCCGGCTGTATACCTATCTCGCGAAGCTCCTTTACAGAATGCTGCGTAGGCTTTGTCTTTATTTCGCCTGATTTAGCAAGAAACGGAAGAAGGGTTAAATGGAGGTAGCAGACATTTTCGTAGCCTACCTGAGTGCTCATCTGCCTGATAGCTTCTAAGAAAGGCTGCGATTCTATATCGCCGACAGTGCCTCCTATCTCTACAATCACGATATCAGCGCCCGTCTCTTTTGCAAGTATCCTCAGCCTCTCCTTGATCTCGTCGGTGATATGAGGTATCACTTGGACTGTTGCTCCGAGATATTCGCCATTTCTCTCCTTTGTAAGTACCGACCAGTAAATCTTGCCGGTAGTGACAGAACTGTGCTTTGTGAGATTAATATCTATAAATCTTTCGTAATGTCCAAGGTCGAGATCCGTCTCCGCACCGTCATCGGTCACAAAAACCTCGCCATGCTGATATGGACTCATCGTGCCAGGGTCGACATTTATGTACGGATCAAACTTAAGTATCGCCACCTTGTAACCGCGAGCCTTGAGCAGCCTGCCGAGAGACGCCGCGGCAATACCCTTTCCGAGCGACGACACCACGCCGCCCGTAACAAATATATACTTCGCTTGCATTCTATCAATCCTCCGTTATTCTATATCTATTTTAACACTTAATACAAAATTTACAATCTAAACCTTGCCACCTCGCTCTGCAAATTCATAGCCACTTCGGCAAGATTCTCGCTTGCACGGGTTATATCGTTAATAGAAGCTGTCTGAGTTTCTACCGAGGCAGTCGCGTGCTCTGTCGTAGCGGCGTTTTGCTCCGCTATTGCCGAAAGCTGCTCAATAGCCGTGGTAACGCTCGTATTCCTGCTCTTTACTACATCAGAGGCATTTTTAAGATCAGTGGCTATTTCAGCGCTCTCCTCGACCGCTAACGCAATGTCGTTGAATTTTTCGGCTGTTTCGGCAAGTTTTTGCTTCTGAACCGCTATCATATCCGAAACCTCCGCCATTGTCGCAACCGCGCGCGATGATTCCACGCGAAGCGCGCTGACAATCCGCCTTATCTCCTCTGTAAACTGGGACGACTGATCCGCAAGTTTTCTTATCTCCTCCGCGACCACAGTGAATCCGCGTCCGTTTTCGCCCGCTCGCGCCGCTTCGATCGCAGCGTTTAAGGCGAGCAGGTTCGTCTGGTCGGATATTGACTGTATCATATCGCTCGCCTGGGAGATTTTCGCAGCGCTTAAATGCGTATCCTCGATTATCATGCGAATATCTTCAGAAGCATCGGAATTCTCTGCAAGAGCGCCCTCTAATTCACCGAGCGACTGGCTGCCCTCGTCCTTTCGCAGAACTATTTCGTTTCTGGATGCTTCGAGCTCACCAAGAATCGTTTCGAGTTCTCCTAAAAGCGCGGCAGATTTCTCTATATTGGACGCAGCCCTCTGCGCGTCCTCCGCCTGCGAAGTGGCGCTTTCCGCAATGCTGAACACCGCTCTGTCGACCTCAGACGCAGCGTTCGCCGTACTTGCAGCTGTT
>JBHAZV010000046.1:0-10187 GCA_041781135.1 Acidaminobacteraceae bacterium | reverse complement strand
TATAAGCGAAGATGAGCATGACGGCGAATCACAGTGGGCAGGAGCGATAGTAAGGCTCACGCCGGTGTCGGAAAATACCAGTCAGTCAGATTGGACGATTCGTCTCGATAAAAACGGGGCAGGCACGATGACATTTACGCTTCAGGCGCATATGACGGCGGACTTCCCGACTCATTTGGAGGTATATAAGACAGAAGAAGATCTGAAATCCGGCAAGATCAGTTACGAAAAAGATCTCGAAACTATCGCACAAACTGACATAAATGTCGTGCTGCCGGTCGAAAAGGACGAGGAACAAGAGTCAAAATTTGTTGGGAAATACGATGTTATTGTAAAGCATCAGAAGAACGGGAAGGAATCTAACGCGATCTTAGAAGTTAGTCTCAGCGGTCTGGTCGACGAGGGGATGGAGTACTTGATAGTTTGTAAGGATATATCTAATGGCGATGTATATATCGATTGCTACTGTGTTTTGAGCGACGAGGGCGACGGGTATGCTGGGCTTTGGGGTATTACGTTTAAGTTTTCGCCGGACGGCAAGTACGTAGAAGCGGATGACGGCGGCTGGTACTTCGTAAAGGGCGAGAAAATTGAGTAATAGCGCGCTTAAATGCGTACAATGCACAGTACAAGAATATCAACAAGCTGGATAAAGAAACTCCAAACGAGCATATTTTCAAAATCTATGTTTACGATAAAGAAATCGCGGACGGAGAAATCGCCCAAACCAATGAATTTTGTCGGGGCGCTTCTTGTGAGTTTTATATATTTGATGTGCGCAGAGAGATCTCGCTTAACTTCAAATCTTTATTGCGATCAGTTATCTGTCGGGTCGACCACTCGTTTTGGAAAAGCAGACAGAGTCTTTCGTCGTTGTCTTTTACAAGCAGGGTATCAAGGGTGATCATAAATGTTTTTTCGTTGTAACCCTCGTCTATCCAGCGGATGTAACGGTACGGCAGAGGTTCGATTATGGGTTCTACGCCATATTCATTGATTAGTCTGAAACTAAGTATATCGAACTGAAGCACGCCGACAACTCCAATTATGAGTTCTTCCATTGCCATATTCGGTCGTCTGAACACCTGAATGGCGCCTTCTTCCGACAGTTCAGTTACGCCCTTAAGGAATTGTTTGCGTTTAAGCGAATTTTTGATTCTCACCTTTGCAAAGTGTTCCGGTGCAAATACGGGAATCTCTGAATATGCAAGCTCTTGATCCGTTTCGGAGAGAGTGTCGCCTATCTTGAAAATCCCTGGATCCTGTATTCCTATAATATCGCCTGCAAACGCTTCCTCCACTATAACTCTGTCCTGTGCCATAAATTGCTGCGGCTGCGAAAGGCGTATTTTTTTCTTTGTAGCAGTAAGGTAGGCGCTCATTCCGCGTTCGAAACGTCCCGAACAAATTCTCAAAAATGCGATTCTGTCGCGATGCGCAGGGTTCATATTTGCTTGAATTTTGAAGATAAATCCCGAAAAATCAGAAGAGCCGGGATCGATTTTGCCTTTGTTTGAGTCCCTTGCCACAGGCGGAGTGGTCAGGCTTAGAAATGACTGAAGAAAGGGTTCGATTCCGAAATTTGTAAGCGCAGAACCGAAATACAGCGGAGTCAGCTCGCCGCGCAATATGCGTTCAACATTGAATTCTTCGCCTGCTTCATCTAATATTTCCAGTTCTTCCAATATTTCCTTTGGCAGCTCCGATTTGCCGAGGGTCGTCTTTTCCAGTTTGGTTGAACCATGCGCGCCTGCGCTCTGATATAGTTCAATTTCCTGTGTGATGCGGTTGTAAACTCCTTTGAAATCTTTGCCGGAACCAAGCGGCCAGTTCATTGGATAGCTTTTTATCCCAAGACTCTGCTCTATATCGTCCATTAGCTCGAACGGCGGCTTCGCTTGTCTGTCCATTTTGTTTGCAAGTGTAAAGATAGGAATTTTTCTAAGGCTTGCGACCTTGAACAGCTTTTTTGTCTGTTCTTCGACGCCTTTGGCAGAATCCACTACCATCACGGCGGAATCGGCAGCCATAAGCGTTCTGTATGTATCCTCCGAGAAATCCTGGTGTCCCGGCGTGTCCAAAATGTTTATATTGTATCCATTGTAGCTGAACTGCATAACGGATGAAGTCACGGATATTCCACGCCTTTTTTCGATTTCCATCCAGTCTGATACAGCATATGCGTTCGCTCTCCTGCTTTTTACAGCTCCGGCTTCTCTTATTGCGCCGCCGTAGAGCAGCAGTTTTTCCGTGAGTGTTGTTTTGCCTGCATCGGGATGTGCAATCACCGCAAATGTTCTGCGCTTGTTAATGTCGTTTTCTGTATTTTTCATCATCACATAATAACACAGCTTTGAGTTTTTGTGTATCTCTCAAGGAATTTTTGTTATATAATTTAATACATGAATAATATTGAAAAATGGCGTGCGCTCGGACGAGGTATGTTTATTCACTTTGGCGTATACTCCGCCTTTGGGGGAGTTTATCGCGGGATGCGCGTCACAGAAGGTTATAGCGAACAGATTATGCAGTTTGCTCCGGTGCCCCGCAGCGAGTATCTCGAAATGGCGCGCGGTATGCGGCTTGAAAAATTCTCTCCGCACGAAATTGTTTCTCTTGCAAAGGATGCGGGATTTTCGTACATCGTTGTGACCGCAAAGCATCATGACGGCTTCTGTATGTACCGGACCGAGACTACCGGTTTTAACGTGGTCGAGCAAACGCTTTTTGCCGATGATGTTATTGCATTGCTTTCGCGCGAGTGCAAAAATCAGGGGCTTGGCTTCGGCGTGTATTTTTCGCTTGTGGATTGGAATTTAGGCCATGAATACGACCCGAATAATTTGAATCCTATTTCAGATGAGATCGAGCAAACGCTTTGCCAACAGCTTACCGAGCTGATGACGCGTTACGGCGAGATATGCGAAGTGTGGTTCGATATGTCCTCTGCTACTGCTCTGCAAAGCAGGCGGTTTAAAGAAATTGTGCGGACATATCAGCCCTGCGCAATGATAAACGGCAGGATTGGCAATGGCGAGGGCGACTTTATAACATTTTGGGATAACGAGCTGCCGGCATATGCTCCCGATGCGCCTTGGCAGACTCCGCAGTCGATATATCCCGATACATGGGGATATCGCTCATGGCAGAAGAGAGGCAACGCGGCCGAAAGAGCGGGCGAGCTTGCAGAAAATTACAGGTATGTACGGGAGCGCGGAGGCAACTATCTCCTCAATATCGGTCCGCGCGGCGACGGCTCCATAGATCCATTTGAAAGAGAGGTAATCACAATGTTTGGCAAAATTATTTCGGGCGAACGCTCAGAGAACAGACGGTACAGAGTGCTTGTCGGCGGATTTCACCACGAGTCAAATTCGCTTTCCCGAATTATAAGCGGGGAAAAAGATTTCAGAGTCATCAGGGGGCAGGAAATCACAGAAAATATTGTGCCAAACAACGCTCTTTCCGGAATAGTTTCAACGCTGAAATCGCATAATGTTGAGGTCGTCCCTACGCTGCATATGCGAGGCGTGCCCAACGGCGAAGTTGAATTGGAATTTTTTGCCAAAATAAAATCCGAGTTTTTGGAGCTTGCCGCTCGAGAACGCGGCAATATAGATGCGATTACTTTGGCTCTTCACGGTTCTATGAGAGTGAATGGGCTCGGTGAGGTCGAGGGCGATATCCTTGAAGAGCTTCGAAAAATTTTTCCGGAAACGCCGATATTTGTTGCGCTCGATATGCATGCTACCGTAAGCAGGAAAATGTGTATGTATGCAGACGGCATGGTGGGGTACAAGACGGCGCCTCATACAGACTGCACGGAAACCGGCGTAAGCGCTGCCGAGATGACTTTGTTTGCGCTGAAAAACGGAACGCTGCCTGCTGCGTCGACAATACGCGTACCTATGATTATTGCAGGAGAAAAATCGGGTACGGATGTCGAACCGATGCGTTCTCTTATAATGCGGCTGAAAGAAGTCGAGCAAAACGAAGAAGTGCTTGCAGCTTCTTATTTGCTTGGGTTTCCATGGTCGGATAATTCCGACTCCTCCGTGTATGCGCATGTTGTGACAAAACATTCTCAGTTTGAGTCCGATCGCTTGGCAGTAGAGCTTGCAGAAAAATTTTGGGAGCAAAGACATAATTTTGTATTTGTGACAGAAGCATATGGCGTTGCTGAGGCTGTGGACAAGGCCTTTGAATATTTGAATGGCGCCCCGGTTTATTTGTCCGATTCCGGAGATAACCCAACTGCCGGCGCAGCCTCTGATAACACTGAGCTTTTGTCGCACCTGGCATCTGACGATAGAATTCCGCGTCTTGCCGCGCCACTGATATATGCAGGATTTTACGATCCCGAGTCCACGGCTGCTTGCAGGGGCAGGGTCGGCGAGGAAATAGAGCTAAGCATCGGCGGGCGTTTCGACCCTGAATTTAGCAGTGTCTGCCTGAAGGGAATCGTAAAAAATTACGTTCAGGGCTACGTTTATGCGGGGATTCCGTGCGATGTGGCGGTATTTTCGGCTCGCGGAATGGATATTATCCTCTCGGATAAGCACATTGGCTATACCGATCCCTCGCTTATGCGCGAGCTTGGGCTGGATCCCGAAAGTGCGCAGATCGTTGTCTGCAAGCTTGGGTATCTGACGCCCGGACATTCGGCGTTGGCGGGCAGGAGTATCCTGGTGCTGACAAAGGGCGGCACCAACGAAGATCTCGCCTCAATAGATTATCGGGAGGTACCTCGCCCAATCTACCCACTCGAACACGGCATGGATTACGACCCGGAAAAATATAGAATGCCGGCAAGGAACCGGATTAAATAGTTTTGAACGCGGCATGATTAAATAATTTTGCATATAGAATCAGAGAGAAATATAGAATCAGAGAGATGGATATGAAGCTCGAAGTATGTGTTGATTCTTACGAATCGATGAAGAGGGCGATAGAGTGCGGCGCAGACCGTATCGAACTTTGCAGCGCACTTTCGCTCGGAGGCTTGTCGCCTTCGTTCGGACTTTTGTCGCTGGCAAGCAAATTTTTAAGCTCGGAATGCTGTGCCGGCGCGCATGACGCCCGTAATTGCAAAGATGCCCGCAGAGCCGCCGATTGTTGTGGCGGGTACGATGATGCCGGCGCGCACTGCGGAATTGGTTTTAGCGATAGTGCAGACGTGCACTGCAATGACAGTGCGCACTGCGGTGGCAGCTTCGAAAAACTTTTTGATATTTTTGTAATGGTGCGCCCGCGCGCAGGCGACTTTTGCTATTCGGATGACGAGTTTGAAGTAATGCTCGAAGAAGTAAGAATGGCGCGAACTCTTGGATTTGGCGGAATCGCAGTGGGGATACTTCGCCCTGACGGTTCGGTGGACAGCGAGCGCATGGAAACGCTTATCGCCGCTGCACACCCTATGCGGGTAACCTTTCATCGCGCATTTGACAATGGTTCAGACCCCGAAACCATGATAAAAGAGCTTGTGCGCCTTGGAGTTGACAGACTTCTTACTTCTGGGCAGATGAATACTGCAATCGAGGGGGCAGAGCTGTTGCGTTCGCTGAATTCGGCGTATGGCGATAAGATAGTGATAATGCCGGGTTCCGGCGTGAATGACCAAAATCTGCGTGAACTTGTCAGGCTTACAGGATGCAGAGAATATCATATGTCTGCAAAGCGCCTTCTTACAACATCTATGCTCTTTGCCGCAAAATCGCTTCCGATACCGCACGAACCGATTTGGTCCAACGACGCGGAGCAGCTGCTTAGAGCACGGAAAATATTGGATACAGAATTTGTGCAGTTAAAACACACACCTGTGTACGACCCCGATTTTTTTCCGATGTTTTTTATGCTTGAAGGATACAGAAAATTACTTGCGGAAACTCATGAGCGAGATATGCTCAGAATAGCGGTATTCAGAGGCTCGCGCGCCGTCAGGAATTTTGAATTTGAGCTGTGCCGCGAAAGTGTTTGTGAGTTATCCGACGATTTTTCAGGCGGTTTTGCCTGCGATTTTGCTGAAGGCTCTGACTGCGGTTTTGCCGGCTGTTTCAGAAGCGGGCGATTTTCAGGCGTCAGGAAAATTTCTTCGAAGCTCGGCGACGCCACTCTTCTCTATGCCGACAGGCTTGTAAAAACTATTTTATGGCTGACGGGCGGTGACGAAATAGTTATTGATGCTCCGGAATATGTCTTTAATTATATCGCTAATCAGTATCGCAAGGGAGGTGAGCGCGAATTTGACGTTCGGTTTTTTGCTGATATTTTCGGCAGGCCGTTTAAGGTTGTTTCCGCTCGCTGCTGCGGCTCTGCTGTTAACCGCTTGACTGAACGGGCTTTGCATTCCGAACCTGCTGAGCGGGTCGCATTGCGCGCTCCTGCCGCGCACTCCGACCCGACTGAACCGACAGCGCATAATGGCGGTGATTTTTGCGGCTCGGCAGCCTCTAAAAATAAAAACGAATATTATTACAGGGTGGGGCTCGACCTCGGCGGCAGCACAATAGGCTTTTCTGCATTTGCAGGCGATAAAAAGCTTTATGGCGGACAAAAAGATTGGAATCCCAAGGTGCAGTCTGATCCTAACTACCATTTTGAAAGTATAGCTTCTGTACTTAATACCATTATGGAATATTTGCCTAAAATAGAATTTATTGGAATCAGCTGCGCAGGCATTTCAATAGATGGCAGAATATACAGCAGCTCTCTTTTTAGAAGCATTGACGAATCAAAGAAAGATGAAGCGCTGGCGTTGTTTGACAAAATATCGAAGAAATTTGGCGGAGTTCCGTACACTGTTGTAAACGATGGAGAGGTATCCGCTCTTGCTGCTTCTTTGCCGTCCGTGCTCGGTTTAACGCTTGGAACCAGCTTAGGTTGCGGTTATGTGGATGAATCAGAACGGCTGACAAATTGCATAAACGAGCTTTCTTTTGTTCCGCTCGATTCAGCTCCATGCGCCATAGTGGACGAATGGTCCGGCGACAGGGGAGTGGGCGTCAGCTATCTTTCGCAGGACGCGGCTATAAAACTGGCGGAAAACGCGGGCATTTTGCTGCCCGAACACGAGACAGCCGCTCAAAAATTTGGCAGGATAGTCAGACGCCTCAGCGAAGGCGATGCGATTGCTCGCCGGATTTTTGAAGATATGGGCATATATCTCGGCTACAGTATTCCGTTTTTGTGCGAGTTTTTCGAATTTGAGCATATCAGTCTTTCGGGTGGGGTTGCTGCCGGCATCCATGGGCAGATTATAGCTGAAATCGCCCGAAAAGTGCTTTTTGACGAATTTCCTCAGCTATATTCTAAAATAAAATTTATTGGCGGCACTGATGTTCGCAGCCAGGCAGATACTGCGGCGGAATCACTGTACGAGGCAGGTTTTCTGTGCAGCGGATGCCGCAATGATTTTGGGGCACAGCTATGAGAAAAAGTATGGATTTACAGTCATCGGATAAATTGGTAAGAGCGGCAGTCGGAGGCGAAATATATCAGGAAAATTCTTTTGTCGGAGATTCCTATGTGATCTTTGGAAGCGAAATTTTAGAAGTCGGTAAAATGTCTGATTTTCGCAGCAGATGCGAGTTTTTCGGCGTCGGAGAGGTCATCGATATAAGAGGCTGTCGCCTTGCGCCGGGGTTTATCGACGTGCATATTCACGGGTTTGGGGGCTGCGATGTCATGGACGCTACGGGCGCTGCTCTCGAAACCATTGCAAATTCGATTACGCGCCATGGCGTTACGGCGTTTCTCGCCACTACTATCACTGCGCGCATGTCCGGCATAGAATCCGCTTTGCAGTGCGTTCGGGAGTATATGTGTGCGAGTTTTTTACACAATCCCGACCAACATGTCGGTTTTTCGGCAGGTGGGCTTAGGCAGCCTTGCAATGATAGATATGCTTGCGGCGTCTGCAGTGAGCATCAGAGTGGGCTCGAAGTCAGTATAAACCATCATAATCCCCTGCGCGGCGGAGCGCGCCTTTTGGGCGCACATCTCGAAGGACCGTTTATAAACAAAAAATATTGCGGCGCGCAGCCGAAGCAACACATCGCATTACCGGACGCTGAGCTAATAGAGCGGTATAGCGACGTAATAAAAGTGGTTACGATTGCTCCCGAAATGCCCGGCGCGATTGAAATTATAAAAAAATATTCTGATAATATACGCTTTTCGCTCGGACATTCCGATTGCGGCTTTTCAGAGGCGAAAGAAGCATTTAGTTGCGGAGCAAGCTCTGTCACACATCTTTTTAATGCAATGACAGCGCTGCATCACAGAGAACCTGGACTTGTCGGAGCTGCCTTGCTCGAAAAAAATGCGTTTGCCGAATTTATTTGCGATAATATCCACATATATCCTGAATTGTACAGGCTCGTTGCAAATGCTAAGGGTGCAGACAGGCTTATGCTTATTACCGACAGCATTCGTGCAGGGGGGCTTGGCGATGGAATTTACGAGCTTGGCGGTCAGCGCGTCAGCGTTTCGGGCGGCATTTGCAGCCTTGATGACGGTTCGTTGGCGGGCAGTGTACTCAGCTATGACGAAGCGCTCAGAAATTTTGTGTTTAATTCCGGTATCGACTTATGTGACGCCATTAAAATGACCTCGCAAAATCAGGCGGCGTACCTCGGTTTAGGCGATAGGTTTGGAAGCATAAAGCCGGGGTTTGCTGCCGATTTTGTAGTGCTTGACGATGCCCTTGCGCCGATTATTACGATTGTTGGAGGGCAGGTTGTTTGGTCTCTAAGAGCCTGATTTGCTTGATTTCGAATACCACAAATAAAAGTGTCATTACAAAGCATGGAATATCGACAAGCCCCATCACCCACCATATACCTTTAAGTCCAAAGAAATGTGCGGCGGCATACATCATAGGAATGTACATGATAAATTCACGTGAGATCGTTATTATAAAAGCGGTTCGTGCTTTACCTATAGAAGTGAAGTAGTTCCCACTGATTATGACAATCCCGTACAGCGGAATAAACAGCGCACTATGGAACAGCGCTTCGGATGTTATAGTTATAAGCTCGTCGCCTACTGCCATCGTGCTGACGGGAAGCCATGTCAAAAAAGTGGTAAATATCCATACAGCGGTCATGTGAATCGAAGCGGCGATTATTCCAATTGTGAAAGCACTGCTTACGCGCTGATAGTTTTTTGCTCCGTAGTTATAGCCTATTATCGGCTGCAACGCTTGGTTCATTGCAAATACTGGCATCAGAACGAATCCTATCAGCGATCCCATTATGCTGTTTGCGCTGAGCGCGAACTCTCCCCCATAATGTCTTAACAGGTTGTTTGTGAGTATCATTACAAATGACGCAGCTGCCTGTTTGAAAAATGGCGAAAATCCTATTGCGACAATACTTTTTGTGGTCTCAATGTCGGGTATAAAGGCCTTTGGTGACGGATGCAGGCTGCTTTTGCCCGATTTGAAATAATAAATGCAGAACAGGAATGTAAGAAATTGCGAGATAATAGTTGCGTATGCCGCTCCTTCTACCCCCATATTCAGCGTAAATATAAAAATCGGATCCAGTATCAGGTTTGCAATAGCGCCGATCAGCATTGAAAACATGGAGAATTTTGCCGCGCCTTCAGAGCGTATGACTTGGTTAAGCGTGAACGCGACGGAGTTCCACATTGTTCCTATCAGCAGAATAAAGAAATATGCGTGTGCGAAGTCGATATTTTTCTCGGTAGCTCCGAAATTCATCAGCAAAATTCTCGAAAAAATCATAAAAAATGCGGTAACAATCGCAACTGTGACAAGCAGCAACGTTATTGAGTTTCCGAAGAATTTTTCGGCGCTCTTGTAATCGCGCTTCCCGATGGAAATCGAGATGTTTGCCGCGCCGCCTATACTGAAAAGCATGTATATACCCATAAGTATGAAGTAAAGCGGCATCATTACTCCTACGCCGCCTATCGCATATTTGCCCGCTTCGGGTATTCTTGCGATAAAAATCCTGTCGACAAGCATATATATTGCCTGAACAATCATTGCAACCAGCGCCGGAGCAAAAAGCTTTAAAAACAGCGGCAGCACCGGCTTGTATGCGAGATCCCGCTCTCTATCGGTCATGACGACTTCTTTCCCTATGTTGTTTTTTTCCATATCAACCTCTTTATTGCAGCTTAAATTTTGTGTCTGCGGCAGCATCATTCCTGGTAAGTGT
>JBHAZV010000045.1:0-26524 GCA_041781135.1 Acidaminobacteraceae bacterium | reverse complement strand
TGGACTATAGTCAAGCAAATAGACACAAGAATGCGAAGAATTTCGTAAATCAGGGATCTATTTGCTGGAGTGATAATCCCTCTCCTTTTCGTTAGGGCTCATGAGCCCTAACGAGCCGTGTGGTCTTTTTGGATTGTAAAATCCATCAATGTATTGAAATAATGGGAGTTTGAGCTCATTCGTGGTTTGATAGGTTCTGCGGTTACATTTCTCTTTTTTGAGGTATTTAAAAAAACTCTCACAACATGCGTTGTCAAAAGGATAGCCTTTCTTCGAAAACGATTGGACCACTCCAACAGTGTCTAAAAACTTTCGGAAAGCTATCGCAGTATATTGGTTTCCTCGGTCGGAATGAAACATAAGTCCCTTGGAATAATTTCTGCTCTCGTATGCCTTTTGGAATGTGCTTTTAATCAAAGCTCCACTTTATTTGTGACTACTTTTTTAGTATAGATCCATGTTTCGGTTTTGATGAATACCATTCGTATGAGGATATAAAAAGCGAGCGATAAATAGTAAAACCTTTAAGCAAAGCAGGGAACTTTGTGAGCGATGATACTGACGAGGATAATGATACTTCTATAAAGTTGTTGCCGGTCATCTAAAGAAAAGACCGGAGGTGAGATGCCTATGATGCTCCCAAAGCAGCCGATAATGTCAAAAAACTTAAATTTGTCATGGCCATTTTGCGAGTTGCCGGGAGTTAATTATTTCTTTGCGTCGCCTTCGATAACCAGCCGCAGATGTTTGCAAATATTAGCGTGCAGCGATATAATGTAGTCGGCGGTGTTTTGCGCCGGATTTTCCGTTTGAAAGGCGGAGATTTCAAGCAATATAAAAAGCATACTATACAGAGCAGCGCTCTGAGAAAGGAAGGGAGATGTACAAGATTGTCAGAAGCAGGCAGCTTGCCGAAAATATCTTTCTGATGGATATCGAGGCGAAGAGGGTCGCAAAAAGCTGCGAGCCGGGGCAGTTCGTTATCGTAAGGGTCGACAAGGACGGAGAGCGAATACCGCTCACGATTTGCGATTACGACCGCGAAAAACACCTCGTAACAATTGTGGTGCAGACAGTAGGGGCGGGCAGCAAGAAACTGTCGAGGCTGCACGAAGGAGAATATATCCAGGATTTTGTCGGACCGCTTGGCCGTCCGTCGGATTTTATTCACGAGGATATCGAGGAACTGAAAAAGAAGAAAATAATTTTCGTCGCAGGAGGGCTTGGCACTGCGCCTGTTTATCCTCAGGTCAAATGGCTTCATGAGCACGGCGTCAGCGCTGATGTAATCATTGGCGCAAAGAGCAAGGATCTTGTAATCTATGAAGAAGAGATGCGCGCGGTTGCAGGAACTCTCTATGTGACTACGGACGACGGCAGCTACGGCAGGCACGGTATGGTTACAAAAGTGCTTGAAGATCTTTACGCAGAGGGCAAGAAATATGATGTTTGCGTAGCGATCGGCCCTATGATAATGATGAAATTTGTCTGTCTGCTCACAGAAAAGCTCGGACTGCACACTATAGTCAGCCTAAACCCTATAATGGTGGACGGAACAGGTATGTGCGGCGCGTGCAGGGTTACTGTCGACGGTAAGGTAAAGTTTGCATGCGTAGATGGACCTGAGTTTGACGGACACAAAGTAAATTTTGACGAGGCTATGCGACGACAGGCGATGTACAAGACAGAAGAGGGCAAGGCGATGCTCGAAGAAATAGAAAAAGATACGCACCATGGCGGTTGCGGAGTATGTGAGTAGGTGTGTTATGGATGTTTTGAAAAAAGTACCTGTAAGAGAACAGGAACCGCAGCGGAGAGCTAAAAATTTTCAGGAAGTTTGTTATGGCTATAATATGGAGGAAGCCGTCGCGGAGGCACAGCGCTGCATAAACTGCAAAAATGCGCGCTGTATAGGCGGCTGTCCGGTAGGTATAGATATACCGCGGTTTATCAGCCACGTCAAAGAGGGAAATATAAAGGACGCCTTTGATGTTATCAGCGAATCGAGCTCGCTTCCTGCCGTCTGTGGTAGGGTTTGCCCGCAGGAAACTCAGTGCGAGGGCGTCTGCATAAGAGGCATAAAGGGAGACCCTGTATCTATTGGTAAATTAGAGCGGTTTGTGGCGGACTGGGCGAGGGAAAACGGCGTGCGTCCGCAGCCTCCGCAGAGCAAGAACGGCAGAAAGGTGGCAGTTATAGGTTCTGGTCCGGCAGGTATAACATGTGCCGGCGAACTCGCAAAAATGGGATATGATGTGACAGTGCTCGAAGCGCTCCACGAGCCGGGCGGTGTGCTTGTATACGGCATCCCTGAGTTCAGGCTTCCTAAGCAAAAGGTTGTATCAAAAGAGATCCAGAATGTAGTTGATCTCGGCGTCACAATAGAGACAAATGTCGTAGTCGGAAAATCAGTCACTATAGATGAGCTTTTGGAAGAAGAAGGCTTTGATGCAGTGTTTGTGGGTTCTGGCGCGGGATTGCCGAAATTTATGGGCATACCCGGAGAAAATGCAAATGGCGTGTTTTCTGCAAACGAATATCTCACAAGAAGCAATTTGATGAAGGCGTTCGATCCGAGCGCACCGACTCCTATTACCCATGGAAAGAAGGTTGCTGTAGTAGGAGGCGGAAACGTAGCAATGGATGCGGCAAGAACTGCGTTAAGGCTTGGTTCCGAGGTGCATGTAATTTACAGGCGAAGCGAGGAAGAACTGCCTGCCAGGGTGGAAGAAGTGCATCATGCAAAGGAAGAAGGCATTATTTTCAATCTTTTGACAAATCCAATCGAAATACTAACAGACGAAAAGGGCTGGGTAAGCGGAATAAAATGCATAAGGATGGAGCTTGGCGAACCAGATGCATCAGGGCGCAGGAGGCCGGTAGAAGTGCCGGGTTCGGAATTTGTGATAGAACTCGATACTGTGATAATGTCGCTTGGTACATCGCCGAATCCGCTTATAGCTTCCACTACAAAGGGGCTGAATACTAACGAACATCGCGGTTTGTTTATAAATGAGGATACTGCCGCTACGAGCAAGGAAGCCGTTTTTGCAGGCGGCGATGCTGTTACAGGTGCTGCTACCGTCATACTTGCAATGGGTGCAGGCAAAGTTGCGGCGAAAGGAATAGACGAGTATATAAGGCAAAAGTACGGCGATTAATGTAGGCGATTAAGGTATTGGAAAACAGCAGATGGGTGATTTTTCAGTAAAGTTCGAGGCGGTTTTGCCCGATGCAATTGAAAAAAGAAGCTTCGAAATTATTGCGGAGGAGCTAAAAAGAAACGGCAAGGTTTTAATTCCGGAAACTGCGGGGGTGGTGATGCGTGCAATACACACTTCGGCAGATTTTGAGTATGCAGATAGCTTGGTATTTTCTAAGGATGCAGTCGCTAAAGCGGCAGAGGCTCTAAGAAGCGGGGCTGCGATAGTAACTGATACTTCGATGGCGCTGTCCGGAATAAACAAACCTGCCATGCATTCGCTTGGAGTTTCTGGTTATTGTTATATCTCCGATCCGGAAGTTGCAGATAAGGCGGTCGCGGACGGTACTACCCGTTCCGCGGCTGCGGTCGATGTAGCCGTGCGGCGTCACGGCGAGAATTTGATATATGCGTGCGGGAACGCGCCTACTGCGCTGATGCGTTTGGGGGAGCTTATCCAAAGGGGAGAAGTGCGTCCGAAGCTGATAATAGGCGTACCGGTGGGTTTTGTTAATGTGGTTCAATCCAAGGAATTTATTATTGCGGCGGCCGGGGCAGAAGGCATTGCTGTGCCGTACATTGTGGCAAGAGGGCGAAAGGGTGGAAGCAATGTCGCTGCTGCTATTGTAAATGCTATTATGTACAGTATAACAAGAGATACATAACAAAAGACACCTAATATATTAAAGTAAATTTCGGTGTGACAAGGAGTATTCGTAGTATCTTGCGGATATTCCTCTGTTTTTTTATTTAATCGCTTGTAACAAAACTGACAAAGAGGTATAATGTAAACAAATTATAAATACTGAGTCGCAGAATTTATAAAAATTTGGAGGAAAAATGAAAGCGAAGGGAAAAATAGGAGTAAAGTTTATAGCTACGTTCACAGTTGGGATGATTGTGATAATGCTTATGTCCATGATATTTCTTTATTTTTCGCAGATTGCTGCAAACAGAGTCTCGGTGCAGGCAAGTTCTATTCAGGTTCAGGCGCAGATAAATGAATCAATTCAAAATTACTTGCAGACTTTCAAAAATGCAGCAGAACTTTCGGCTGAATATCCTGCGTTAAGAAAGGTGAGGACAAACAGTAGATCTGAAGAAGACAGGATATATGAGCATTTGGGGCTTTTTGTAGAGAATTTTGGGGGAATATATGCATACTACATGGGCACTGTCGATGGCAAGACATATAAAATGCCGGATAAGAGCGTTCCGGAAGGGTATGATCCTCGGAAACGACCGTGGTATATTGATACAGAGCAGGCAAAATCGATTGTTATTAGTGACCCATATGTAGATGCCTTTACGAACGCGCTTGTTTTGACGGTATCCGCACCTGTTTACGACGAAAAAAATGAATTTGTCGGGGTAATAGGTATGGATATAGCTGTAGACACCATTGTCAATCAGATCGAAACAGCAGAGATAGGTACTTACGGCAGAGTGCATCTGATAGATTCGGCAGGAGCGCTTATACAGGAGGTTGAGAACGCAAAACTTTCGGAGGAAATTGCGAGTGAAAGCGTTCAGAAAATAATCAGTTCGGCTCAGTCAGAGCTTATTGAATATAGGTATGGCGGCGAGGTTCGATACATGGCGGCTACCAGGGTAGATGGAACTGATTGGACGCTTGTGAGCATTGTTCCTGCCCATGAGATGAGTAAGGATATCTGGACTGTAATGGGAAAGATAGGGCTTGTGAATATAGGCGCCATGGTGCTGTTTTGCGTCGTAGTCTTTATGCTCAATTCACGGCTGATAATTAAGCCGATCAATGCGATAAATAATTCGTTTTCTATGGATTCGTCAGGTAAAATCAGTCTTAGCGAAATAAGATTCAGGCAGAATGACGAAATAGGTGCTTTGGCTCAGACGCTCAATTCGTTTGCCGCGCAAATAAAGAGCATGATTTCAAATATCGAGCTGACCTCTGACAGCGTGCTTAGTACCTCTGTCGAGCTCAGCGACAACACAGGAGTGAGTTCGAAGTATTCGGAGGAGATAGCAGGCTCAATTTCAAATATTTCCGATGTGGCTACAGAGCAGGCTTATGCGACAGAGCGCGGACTCGCGCGAATGGTTGAGTTGGGTGATCTTATTCAGAGCAGTACGGAATATACAATGCAGATAGTGAGATCTACCGATGATTCAAGGGGCATGATACTTAATGGCAAAGTCAGCCTCGAAGAGCTTGTAAGGCTCTCGGATCGATCGGAGGCGGCTATTTCCGAAATCAACGAGATTGTGCGGTCGACTGAACAAAAGTCCGTAGAGATTACTGCTGCGAGCGAGGTAATCCAGTCTATGGCTGATCAGACGAACCTTCTTGCGCTTAACGCATCTATAGAGGCGGCGAGGGTAGGCGAGGTCGGAAGAGGTTTTTCTGTGGTTGCAGATGAGGTAAGGAAGCTTGCGGAGGAATCGTCAAAATCTGTAAAAAATATTAATGAAATCGTAGATGCGCTTAAGGACAATGCGAGCTTTGCGGTCGAAAAAATGCGTGATGTCATCGATATAGTGCATAGTGAGCGCGCCAAGGTTCTTGATCTGACAGAAAAGTATACGAGTATTGAATCTTCTGTGGATACTACGGACGGCGCGGTGCGAAGCGCAAATGGGGTGTTCGAGCAAATGCAGACTGCTAAAGTCGACGTAATGAATATTTTTGAATCGCTGTCTGCAATTTCAGAGGAAAATGCCGCAACCCTGGCAAGCGTGGCAGAAAATTCAAGTGAGCAGCAGCAGAAAATCCGTGAGGTTTCAGAAAAATCAGGCGTGCTTTCGAGCATGGCCGGCGCGCTCAAAGAAGAGATCAGCAAGTTTGCGATATAAGAAACGGAAATAAAAATAGAAAATCACTTCAGGGTCTTGCTCTGAAGTGATTTTTTGTGTTCATTTTGTTATTTTTATTTAATTATTTTGACGAGTCTTGACGCGATTACGGCAATTTCTGCGCGTGTTATCGGATCTTTCGGCATGAATTTATTGTCTGATCGGCCGGTGAAGAGCCCAAGGCTTTGCATTGCTTGTACGGCCTCCCTTGCCCATGCGCTGATCTGTTCGCTGTCGGCAAACTCCGCAGTTGATTCTTTTTGTTCCATAGCTATGCCGCGTATTCTTAGGTAGCGCACAAGTATTACAGCGACTTGTTCACGGGTTATTTCGGCATCCGGAGCAAAGATTGCTGCGTCTATCCCGGTTACTATATTGTTTTGTTTTGCCCATTCGGCGTACGGCGCGTAGTATTTTTTGTAGTCGATGTCGGCAAATGATTTTTGTTGACCTAAATTTTCGGCGGTTTCGGCATTTGCCAGCCTTCCTAAGATTGTAACAAACATTCCTCGTGATACGGAATTGTCAGGAGCGAAACTTTTTTCGCTGACTCCGTTGAAGATATTGTTTTCGACGGCGACGGCGATTGCTGCTTTTGCCCAATGATTTTGAATATCTTCAAAATTTGAGATTTTCTTAGTGGCGCGGTTGGCGTTTGTCTCGGATGATGTAAGATTAGTGGTTTTAGAGTCGGTGGTTTCGATTTTGCCTGAAACAACGTTTTCGCCAGATGTGCCACCTGAAGCGCCGCCGCTTCCTGAAATACCGCCGGATACGCCGTCGGATACGCCGTCGGATACGCCGCCTCCTATGCTTGTGCCGGTCGTACTACCGAAAGCACCACCGGAAATATTGCCTCCGGAAGCGCTGCTTGATGTACCGCCTGCCGCTCCGCTGGACGCTCCGTCTGAAGCGCCGTTATTTGTTGTAGTAGCGTCAGTACTTGTTTCTGTTTCGCCGATTACGATGTCAAACGGCTGCGACGCCATGGTCAGTCCGTTTGGTTTAAGGCGTACTTTATAATTGCCTGCGGGCAGACCGATTACTTCTTGGGCACCGGACGCCACATCTATCCAATCCTGCGAGTTTTCGTGCTTGTATTGGTACTGTGAAGAGACACCTAAGATTTTGCCGTCGTTCTGACCTTTTGTTGCGGGTTCTGAAGTGACCCAGTCAGGATATGGCTGGTATTCAACATTTATCCTTTGCGAGTCCGAGCGAAGCTTGCCATCCGAAGTGCTTTTTTTGTAGAGGACTATCGGTTTGCCATATACAGTGTTTACTGTATATGTGCCGCCTGACTCCGTTTCCTGCCATATTCCGTCGCCTGTCGTGAATCTGACCCCCGATTCTTCGATTCGCAAAAGCCCTTCCTTAAAGCCTGTCGCTTCGAAAACAGCGGTTGGAGTTTCCTCCTTGGATATATTTACTGTTATGCTTCTTCTGTCATTTTCGAAGTTAAGACCTCTTTTTGTAACTATAATATCCAGATTTTCTCCGTCTTCTACCAGTATGTCCTTGATTTTCAATTCGTATGTGCTGCTGGCGCCGTCGTCGTTTACAAGTGCCAGGCTTTCTATGGTAGCGTCCATCATAGGACGTTTTTTGTTTGCTGATTCTCCGCTTTTTACTATAGCGATATTGTGTTTTTGCAGGCCGAGCCTCGATTTATTAAAACTCAAAGTGATTGAGTGTGTAGTTTCTTCTTCGTTGTTTGAGATTTCGGCGTTTTCGAACCTGACCTCCGACTGATTGTCAGTGCTTAGTCCCGAAACTGTGTATTCATAGAGCGTGTAGTCTCCAACAGTGACCTTTTTGCTGACTCTTTCCACATTTGCGCCGAGCTCCTGAGCGGTACTTAGCATAACACTCTGGATATATTCTCTGAGGAACTCCTCCCTCTGACCGTCTGATTCAGGTACATACAGCCTTGCGGTATACGAACTGCCGTTGGACATATCCAATTGCTTTAGTACGATTTCGTCAATTTCGTGGTCGGTGGCGGCAAAAATCCCTCTTTTTATATGAGGGTAGTACATAAATTCTTTGCCCCCAAGATTGCTGCTTTCCGACCAGCCATCCCTTGTGTGGTCATTTTTGATCAGAGTTTCCTCATCGATCATAAAATTTCTGTATCTAAGGTCCAGATCTTCTTTTTCTCTTCCGTCATCCCATGTCAAGTCTATGAAATACCATTTTCCGTTGATTTTAACCCTGTTCCAGGCGTGGCGTATTCTTGGGTTTGAGGTCATTCTGCCGGTTTCGGTGACAGTCTCAACTCCGAGCTTGTTCATCAGTAAGCCGAATGCTCTGGCATAACCGTAACAAACTGCTTTTCCCTCCACAAGCGCATTATACTCGTGGAATTGATTGTACTGTAAGCTGAGGTCATAGTCGATCTTTTCTATGAGGTAGTTATGAACGAGGAGTATTTTGTCCAAATCATCAAGGTGTTGGAACTTTTGCGCTATAGCTTCTGCCTGTGTGTCTGTCGCCCTTATCTTATTGGAAGCTGAATGCTCAGATGGGCTTTCTATTTTGACGGAGCTTCTGTACAGGTAATCGCCAACTTTCGCCCATACCTGGAAATCTCCGGGTTTTAGCGCGGTTATCAGCCCGTTTTCAGAAAGAAAAAAGTTAGCGCCATCGGTAGTCATTCTGTTGTCGCCTCCGAGATAGATGGCATTCTCGGGATATCGCACGATTGCAAACCATGTTACGCCTTCTACTTTTGTGCCGTTTTTGTATAAAAGTTCCATTTGATGTGTTTGTTCGGGCAGCATTTGTATTTGCTTGCTTCTGAGTTTCATGTCTTCGCTTGGAATTTCTCTGTCTGAGCCAAATTCTTTCGTGATTTTGTCAAGCAGCTGCCCGAGTTCGGAATCTGTAATTTTTGGCTCTGAATAGCTGATAGACGAGCCGTTGGAAGTGTCCCCATGGACAATGCCGTTCGCCGAAGAAAACAGCAGCGATGCAATCAGCGCCACTGCTGTCAGGCGGTAAATTAGCTTGTTTGTCATTTTTCCTCTCTTAATAAGTCTTTGTTTATAATCTGTAGAAGAGTATAGCATAGAGTAATGCTTCAATGCGGAAATATTGTATAACGATTTATTACATAAACTTTGAACAAATTACTTTTCATAGGCTTGAAGTAGTGTGAAAATGGTATTCACCAGATAAAAAATCTAATTATACACATAATTATGCTTCTAAATAAGATACTATTACATATAATTCATTTGACCCTGCGGCAAATTAGCTGTAAAATATTTCGAAAAAAATTTTAGGAGGCGACAAATGGTGGACTCAAAAAAGATTAGACATCTGATTGAACCCGAAGATTTTAGCATTCAAGAGATTGAGGAACTCGTTGAGACAGGTCTTGATATTGAAAAGAATATTGCTGATTATGGAAAAGCGTGCGAAGGAAAAATTCTGGCATCGCTTTTTTTTGAGCCAAGTACCAGGACAAAATTCAGTTTTGATGCCGCTATGCTGAGGCTCGGTGGGCAGATCATAGGATTTTCCGATGCATCGACATCATCCACTCAAAAGGGCGAGAGCCTTGCCGATACTATTAGGGTGATGGGTTCATATTCCGACATTATTGTCATGAGGCATCCGAAAGAAGGCGCTCCAAAGCTCGCCTCACAGTATTCGAGCGTTCCGATTATTAACGGCGGCGACGGCGGTCATATGCATCCGACCCAGACGCTTACCGACCTTATAACCATAAAAAAGTATCTAGGCAAAATATCCGGAAACAGCGTCGGATTTTTTGGCGATCTCAGGTACGGCAGGACAGTCCATTCTCTCATAAGGACTCTTGCGAGGTTCGGAAATAGGGAGTTTTATCTCGTTTCGCCTCAGGAGCTACAGATCCCTGATTTCTTAAAGCGTCAGCTAATCGGCGAGTACGGCTGCAAGCTGCACGAAACTACCTCTATGGAGGAGGTCATCAATGATGTCGATATCTGCTATATGACACGAATACAGAAGGAACGTTTTTTCAATGAAGCGGACTATTTAAGGCTTAAGGATTCTTTTATACTAAGGGCGTCCAAGCTTGCCAATGTGCGGTCGAATATGATAGTTATGCATCCGCTGCCGAGGGTAAATGAAATAGCGTACGATGTGGACGAACTCAGTCACGCGGTGTATTTTGAGCAGGCCCAGCTTGGGGTATATGTGAGAATGGCGCTTATTATGAAGCTGCTCGGCGTCGGCAAATAAAAAAAGGAGGTAAAGTAATATGTTGGAAGTTAAGGGTATAGAAAACGGAATAGTTATCGACCATATAAAAGCAGGAACGGGACTTACAATTTTTAATAAGCTTTTTAAGGACACAAAACATCCTGTCGTGTTGCTGATGAATGTAAACTCAAAACTTTACGGTAAAAAAGACATAATTAAAATAGAAGGCGCAAAGAATATAGATGTGGATATGCTTGGGCTTATAGACGAAAATATAACCGTAAATTACATCGAAAACGATAAGTTAGTGAAAAAAATAAAAACCGCAGTGCCGTCAGTGATCCGCGGCGGCATAAAGTGTCATAATCCAAGGTGTATAAGCCATACCGACGATTATGCAGTGCCGGAATTCTCGCTTGTCAGCAAGGAGCCAAAGCTGCTTTACTCCTGCTCGTACTGCGAGGAGATAACAGAGTATAAGCTTTAGACTTCGGCACATTGGTCGTGCGAAATTAATTCTTTATCCGATTTGGAACGACCTAATGCGCAAGTATATGGCAAAAACTTTTTTCAAAGTTTTGCCGTGAAGAAATGTTAAAAGGGATGCTACCTTGCGGTAACATCCCTTTTGCTGTTTGATTATTTAATTACTGCGCTTATTCTTCTACAAAGTAAGCGTTTGCGAAGTCGATAGCGCCGAGAACTGATCTTGTCCAGCCCACGAAGTTTGACTTAGCAAGAATCGATTCTGTATAGTGGTAAACTGTCATAACAGGAAGTTCCGACATAAGGATTTCCTGCGCCTTGTAGAGAGCTTCAAAGTGTTCTTTGCCGTTTGTGCTTGAAGCGAGAGAGAGCAGGTCGTCGTATTCAGAATTACTGTAGCTTGGATCATTGTACGCGTTCTGCGAAGTGAAGATCGAGAGCATACCTGATGGATCCATGTAGTCAGTGAGCCAGCCGCCTCTTGCAAGGTCAAACTGTCCGTTTCTTCTCTGATCCTGGAATACAGCCCATTCAACGTTCTGGAGTTTGCAGTTTACGCCGAGGTTCTTTTTAAGCATTTCCTGAACCATTTCAGCGATGAGCTTGTGGCCTTCGCTTGTGTTATAAGTAATTGTGAATTCAGGGAAGCCTTCGCCGTTTGGATATCCGGCTTCAGCCATGAGTTTCTGTGCTTCGGCAACAGCAGAATCATCTTTAGGAACGCCGTAGTCGCCGCTGACTTCGAAGAAGTCTCTGCCTTCATGGTCGATGAATCCCGGAGGAATGAATCCTGTTGCAGGAACAACGCCTGTCGCGAGAGTATCGCAGATCTGCTCTCTGTTTATAGCGAGCTGGAATGCTCTTCTGACTCTTGCGTCTTTCCACATATCCTGATCAAGGTTGAAGTTGTAGTAGTATGTTCCGAGGAGAGGATATACATGGTATTCTTCGCTTTCAGCCATAAGTTTTGGAATTTCAGGATTTGGAACTGAACCGAGGACATGCATTTCGCCCTTCTGGTAAGCACTGTATGCAGTAGTAGCTTCCGCGATGAATTTACCTACGATTTTTGTGAGGTAAACGTTTTCTGCATTCCAGTAATGTTCATTCTTTTCGAGTACGAGACCGTCGCCGATTTTGTATTCAACGAGCTTGAACGGTCCGTTAGAGATCGCTGTCGCAGGGTTTTTAGCCCATTCGCCTTCTTTAGTTTCTCCAACAGCTGCCTCGTTTATAGGCATGAAGTGGTAGAATGACAAGAGTGAAAGAAGGTAGTCGGTAGGAGTTTTGAGAGTCACTACGAGTGTGTGATCGTCCTGGGCCTTGACGCCGACTTTTTCCATTGCTTCGAGGATTGAAGGAGTCATATCTTCGAGCTGTTTTTCGTATGCAGCGAGGTCAGTTTCATACTGAGCTTTTGCTTCTTCGTAAGCCTTAACTTTTTCTTCGTTTGCTTTGTCTTCTTCGGAGAGTTCTTCAGGAGCTTCCGGTTTTTCAGGCGCCATCTGCACGAGGTCAAATGCGCCATCAATATTAGTGTATTCCCAAATCCAAGAATACTCTGATGCAGTACGAGGGTCCATGCCTCTGAGCCAGCCGTAAACGAAGTCTTTAGCTGTAAGCGGAGTTCCGTCAGACCATTTTGATTCTCTGAGATGGAAAGTATAAGTGAGACCATCTTCAGAAATTTCCCATGATTCAGCAATACCTGGGTAAACAATACCCTCTCTTTCTCTTACGAGGCCTTCAAATGTCTGGCTTATGACATCGCCGCCGTCAGAAGCACCGTTGAGGGTCGGGTCGATAGTTTTTGGATCTGCGCCGACATTCCAGAGAAGCACCTGTTCAGCTGCTTTGTTTTCGGTTTCGCCACCTGCGGTTGTTGTAGTTGTGTCTGCACCGACAGTAGTATCAGCGGCGATAGTTGTAGTATCAGCTGCGCCCTGAGTAGTGGTGGTAGTTGTTCCGCCGCCATTACATCCGGCAAACAACATTGTGGCCATTGAAAGTACAAGGATGATGGCCAGAATTCTTTTACCTTTCATAATTCCTCCTGTGTCATATTTGACTCTTATATTATATCACAAAGCATTCATTTTTAAGAATAGTAAGTTGCTTTGCGAGATAACCATTGTGTTTGAATTTATAGAGAGTTTATCTCTTTTGTGAAGTGGCATGCCACGAAATGCCCGGGCATTACTTCTGCGAGTTCCGGTGTTGCAGTGCTGCACAGTTCTTTTTTGTACCTGCATCTTGAGCAGAACAGGCAGCCCGGCTTTGTGTTTATAGGGCTTTGAAGCTCGCCCTCAAGCATTATCCTTGCGCTCTTGTCTGCCCTTGGATCAGGGATAGGTATGGACGAGAGTAGCGCCTGTGTATAAGGATGCAGCGGTTTGTCGTACAGTTCGTCGCTAGTTGCAAGTTCCATCAGTTTGCCGAGGTACATTACGCCGATCCTGTCTGATATGTGCTTTACCATCGAGAGGTCGTGCGCTATGAACAGATATGTCAGACCGAGCTCCTGCTGCAAATCCTCAAGCATATTTACTACCTGCGCCTGTATCGAGACGTCGAGCGCCGAAATAGGTTCGTCGCAGATTATAAATTTTGGTTCAATTGCAAGCGCCCTTGCTATACCGATCCTTTGTCTTTGTCCGCCGGAGAATTCGTGCGGATACCTGTTTGCGTGCTCTCGTTTTAGACCGACTCTTTCGAGCAGTTCATAAATTCTTTCGCGCTTTGCATCTCCTTTGTATTCAGTGTGAATGTCCATTCCCTCGCCGATTATTTCGGCGATTGTCATACGCGTGTTTAGAGATGCGTACGGATCCTGGAATATCATCTGTATATTTTTTCTGTGGCGCAGCAGTTCTTTTTCGGAAAGGTTTGTTATATCCTCGCCGTCAAAGACGATTTTTCCTCCGGTAGGAGAGTACAGCCTTATAAGGGTTCTTCCGAGCGTGGATTTGCCGCAGCCCGATTCGCCGACGAGCCCGAAAGTTTCGCCCTTGTAGATTTTGAAAGAAACATCATCTACAGCTTTTAGATAATTCTTAGGCTTGAACATCTCGCTCTTTACTTTGAAATACTTTTTAAGCCCGGATATTTCTACGAGTGTTTCTTTGTTATTTTTAGTCATTTCACTCATTGCCTGCCTCCTCGGTTATTTTTTTGTAACCCTCTACATGAGGCGCGTCCTTGTGGAAAAGCCAGCAGGTCGATTCGTGACCTTCATCTATTTTGTATGTAGGAGGCAGCTTTTCTACACATATTTTCATTACATGCTTGCACCTTGGCGAGAAAGGGCAGCCTTTTGGCGGATTCATCAGATCAGGAGGCGATCCCGGTATCGGAACAAGCCTTGAGTTGTCTTTTTTGTGCATTTTAGGTATCGACTGCATCAGACCATTTGTATACGGATGCTGCGGCGAGTGGAAGATGTCGTCGACAGTGCCTTTTTCCATTATAAGACCGCCGTACATTACTATAAGGTTTTTGCAGGTTTCTGCAATAACGCCGAGGTCGTGCGTGATGATTATTATGGATGTGTCGATTTCTTTGGACAGCTTTCGTAGGATATCCAAAATTTGCGCCTGAATTGTGACGTCGAGCGCGGTTGTAGGTTCGTCAGCGATAAGAAGCTTTGGGTTGCAGCTGAGCGCCATCGCTATCATCGCTCTCTGTCTCATGCCGCCCGAAAATTCGTGCGGATATGAATTTATGCGTTTTGCCGCCTGCGGGATGCCGACCATCTCCAGCTTATTAATTGCGATCTTTAAAGCATCGGCTGTGCTGACCTTCTGATGTCTTTTGATAATTTCGACCATCTGATTTTTGATCGTAAAGACGGGGTTCAGCGATGTCATTGGATCTTGGAAGATCATTGAAATTTCTGAACCTCTGATAGTTGACATCTCGCTCTTGCTGAGCCCTACGAGGTTTTTGCCCTCGAATATCACCTCTCCTTTGACGATTTTGCCCGGATGCTCGATCAGGCCGATTACAGAGAGTGCGGTTACACTCTTTCCGGAGCCGGATTCCCCTACTATTCCGAGAATTTCGCCTTTATGTACCTCGAAGTTAGTGCCTCTAACGGCTTTTACTTCGCCGAGGTGCGTGAAAAATGAAGTGTGCAGATTTTTTACTTCTAACAATTTTTCCATATTGCCCCCTAACCCTTTCTAAGCCTTGGATCCAGCGCATCTCTCAGACCGTCGCCGAGGAAATTGAAAGCCAAAATTATTACGGCGATTGTTACCGAAGGAAGTATAAGCTGGTAAGGGTATGTCGTAAGCGCCGGAAGTGCGTCGTTTGCAAGTGTGCCGAGCGAAGCCATAGGTGCGCTTACGCCGAGGCCGATGAAACTCAGGAACGCTTCGGTGAATATTGCGCTTGGAATCATCATTGCCATAGAGACGATGATTGGTCCTATTGCGTTTGGAATGAGGTGTTTTGCAATGATTTTTCGCTTAGGGACGCCGATGGTCCTTGCAGCCAAGATGAATTCCTGTTCCTTGATCGAGAGCAGCTGTCCGCGTACGAGCCTTGCAGTTCCCACCCAGTATACGGTGCTTATTGCCAATACGATGTTTGTAAGCCCTTCCACCTTTGGCATGACTACCATCAGAAGGATGACGTACAGCGTTAGAGGAATAGAGTTGATAATGTCGACTATTCTCATCATTATGATGTCGACGAGCCCACCCTCATATCCGGAGACGGCGCCGTAAATAACGCCGATAAACAGGTTGACCGCAGTAGCTATAAATGCTACGAGCAGCGAAATCTTTGTGCCGAACATCAGTCTGGACAGCATATTTCTGCCGAGGTTGTCGCTGCCGAGAGGGTACGTCTTGTTCCAGAATGTCTTTTCGAAGTGTGTGTGCTGCACTCCTTTGAATTCGAGCATGTATTTATAGTCGTAGAGCCCTTTTTTGCTTTTGAGCACATTGAACGAGAAGTCCAGCTTCATGATGTTTTCGTTATCGTACTGGTAGTAATATATTTTGTTTTTGACATCGCGCTTTGCTCTGATTTCAGGGATCTTTTTGATGAGCTCGCCATGTTCGTTTACGAGTATGAGCGAGTAATCTTCTGTTCGGTAAATGTATTCTGTGTCGCTGATCTGCCAGGTTTGAAGCGTAGGTCCGATATTTTTGAAATCAACTATCTGGTCCGAATATGACATTGTCATAAACAGCGGACCCACAAAGGCGAACAGCATCATGATGATAATTACTATTATTCCGAACATCGCAAGCTTGTGCTTACGAAGGCGACGCCAAGCATCCTGCCAGTATGTCAGGCTTGGACGAACCACCTCGGCGTCTACATATTTTTTATCTAAAAATACAAAACCGTTATCTACTTGATTTTCCATAATTAGTCCCTGCCTCCCATTTTGATCCTTGGATCAATCAGGCTGTACGCGATGTCGACAAACAGTATGGTTATGATGTAAAGCAGCGCATAGAATATTGTCATACCCATTATAACGGTGTAGTCGCGGTTGCCGATACTTTCTACAAAATACTTACCGATGCCGTTGATTGCAAAGATTTTTTCTATTACGAACGAGCCTGTCATAATTGACGCCATCATAGGTCCGATATATGTAACTACCGGAATCAGCGCATTTTTGAGCGCGTGTTTTGCGATGACTTTAAATTCGCTCAGCCCGTTGGCGCGCGCAGTTCTGATATAGTCCTGTCTGAGCACTTCGAGCATCGAAGAACGCGTGAGACGGGTCACGAAAGAAAGTGAATAACCGCTGAGCGCTATTACGGGAGCGATAAAACCTGTCCATGAATCCAGACCGAAAGTCGGAAGCCAGTTCAGCTGTACCGAGAATATGTAGATCATCATCGTGCCGACGACGAAGCTTGGAATCGTGACGCCGAGCGTGGCGATAAATGTCACCAGGTAGTCTATCCACGTATTTTGCTTGAGCGCAGAAATAATTCCGATAGGTATCCCCAAGATTATTATGAGGATGGACGCGTACAGACCGATTTTTGCAGACTGAGGAAATCCTTCAGAAAGAAGCTGGTTGACAGACACGCCCACTTTTTGGAATGACGGCCCAAGATCGAGTCTTGCCAATCCTTTGATGTAGTCGATATACTGTTCAAAAACAGGCTTGTCTAAATTGTACTTCGCTTCTAATGCTCTGATTGTAGCCTCAGGAAGCGCCTTCTCTCGCGAGAACGGACCGCCCGGGATTGCCCTCATCATAAAAAATGTTATCGTGGCGATGAGGAACAGAGTAATCAAAGCGGACAGCACTTTTTCAGCGTAGTATTTCCACAAATTTGTTACCTCCCCTAAGATAGAATATGTTGCCTTGGCGGAAGTATAGCATTATTTCAGGAAGATGTCAAAAATATTGTGAAATTTAGCGAAAAAGTTGTTTGTGTGTCCAAACTATGGACTTCGTGTGAATACGGGTATTTTTTATTGAGCCGCGCCGTGCTAAAATATTGTTGCAGTGCGGATAAAAATGTATGGAGGGAGCGCGAGTATGAAGAAAATTGTTAAATGTGACGACGGAGTTTTTCGCTGGGTATACGAATTTAAGCTTTTGAATAATCCGACAATACTGTTTCTGCTCTGGAAGATTTTCGGTTTCATAATGCTCGGTATGTGGGTTTTTGTCTTGGCGCTCGAAGTGACAGACCGCGGGTTTCAGCTTGCGAATATACTGGAAGTTTCCAAGGGCTTTGGTTTCGCTTTTTTGGGGATGATGGCTCTCGTCTTGGTCGGATACCTGTTTTATGCTTTGATAATGGGCGGCAAATACTGCGTGCTTTTTGAAATGGACGAAGATGGCGTCACCCATTCGCAGATGGAAAAGCAGGTGAAGAAATCGCAGCTTATTGCTGCAATAACCGCGCTTGCCGGCATTGCGGCAGGCAGTGCCTCTGCGGTGGGAACTGGGATTCTTTCTGCTTCGAAGAGCAGTATGCGTACGGAGTTTGCCAAGGTGAGAAAAATTGTGCCCGACAAAAAGCGAGGGGTAATAAAAGTCAACGAGCTTTTGATGAAAAACCAGGTTTACGCCGACGGGGAGGATTTTGATTTTGTGCTCGACTATATAGTGAAGCGCCTTCCGCCGACGGTAGCCGCACCTTACTCAGATTTTACGCAACAATGATAATGGTCGACAATATCAGTGAATCATGGAGCGAAGCGAGAAGGTGCTTTTGAGCGCGCTTTATTTGTAACTTCGCGGACAATCTTCAGCCTGAATTTTTGCTTTTTCGCCGCATCATAATGTATATGACTATCGGCGCGCCGAAAACTGCCGTAACTGAACTTATGCTCAGGTCAGACGGGGCAAGAGCTGTCCTTGCTACAAGGTCGCAGCCCAGGCAGAATACCGAGCCGAGCATAAAACATACCGGGGTTACTATAAGCGGTTTTGCGGTTTTTACCAGCGATTTTGCAAGATGAGGCACTGCAATCCCGATAAAAGAGATGGGGCCGGCAAAAGCTGTGACACATGCGGCTAAAAAACTTGAAAGTACGACGAGCAGGATCCTCAGAGTCTTAACATTTACGCCGAGACTTCTTGCATAGTTCTCCCCGAGCATAAATGCGCCGATGGGTTTGCTTAGCATGAATACCGCCGCGGACGCGGTGCTCACGCTGATTGCAATAAATTTTATATTATCCCAGGACATTCCCGAAAAGCTTCCTCGTGACCAGTTATGCAAATTTACAATATTGGCGTCGCTGCCGAATGTAATTATAAAATCGGTGACGGCAGAGCATATATATCCAATCATAACACCCCCGATTATAAGTGCAGAAGCGCGCCGAACCCTGCGGGAAATCAGCAGAACAAATGACATGGCAGTCAATGAGCCTATAAATGCCGCAAGCACCATGGCAAATGAACTTACGCCCTTGTATGTTCCTGCAATAAATACGAGCAGTACAGCGACCGCAAGCCTTGCGCCGGACGAAACGCCGAGGACAAACGGACCGGCAATAGGGTTTGAGAAGTAAGTCTGAAGTATGAATCCCGAAAGAGAAAGCGCCCCTCCGAGGATCAGAGCGCTGAACATCCTTGGAAGCCGGATGCTCCAGAGGATTTTTAGAGTTTCTTCGGGCACGCCTTCTCCTCCGGCAAAAAGCGCACGTACTATGTGGTTCGGCGGTATGCTTACGCTGCCGAGTCCAACATTTAGCAGTATAAATGCTGTAAGCAGGGTTGCGCTGAATATCGCTGCGAAAAGGATTCTTTGTTTCATAAATTTAATTTTCGAAAAAAAATGTATTCGGTTGCAGGGTTGCCTGCGGCTTCGTTGGAAGCTCCATCGGTTTCGTCTCTGATTATTTTCGCAAGCTCTGCAATCATTTGACCGTGTTTTGTAGTCGATTGATAAAAAACATCAGTCGTGACCCAGACATTGCCGTTTTGTACCGCCGGAAGTTCTGCAAGTATAGGATGCGCATGAACCATTTCGGCAATGGATTCAAAACCGCCGTTGATAGTGGTGTTGTAAATGATAATGTCTGAATTCAGGGTTTCTTTGAAAAATGCTTCGCGGTCCATGGTAATTGTAAGTGCGTTTACAACAGCGTCGTCTACTGATTTATATGCGTAGTTAGCGCCGGCTAATTCAATCATTTTTGCCACATAGTCTTCGCTTTTTCTTGCCGTAATTTTTCCGGATGCGGATATTGAGAAAAAAGCGACTTCTGCATTCGTTTTTTCCAATTCTTCTGTCGATTTCAGAAGCTCATTTTGTTCGTCGAATACTTTTCGCGCAGCTTCTTTTTTGTCAAATATTGCACCGTAGACCTTTATCCATTCCGTCCTGCCGAGCGGATGATTCTCGTAGCTGGAATAGTCTACAAATATCGGGATTCCTACTTCTTTCATCTTGTCGGAAACTTCCGGAGCGTGTGTGATCATCGTAGAAAAAATACCAAGTTCGCAATTTTCTTTTACGAGAAGTTCATAGTCCGGCGAGCTGTATTTCCCGGCGAATTTGATGCTCCCGTCTTCGAGCGCCTTTTTTGCGTAATCGAGCCCCCAACCATCAGATTTTGTGCCGGCAAATTTGATTTTGTCAATTTCGCCTATGTCGTGCATAAAAGCCATTACGGAGGTTGCGGTAAGGTACACATTTGACGGTTTTTGCAGCGCCGTAATTTTCTGTGAAGCGATTTTCTGCTGATCGACCTCGGTATCGGCTGAGTCCAAAAATAAGAAGCCGTTTTCGCCGATGCGTATCAGAACTGCACCCTCGTAGTAATCTATCGCAAATCCCTTTGCGTAGCTGAGAGGTTCGCTGTCTATCCAGCGCATTCCTATATCCGGCTTTTCTGTGTAGCTGCGCTCGATTGCGCTGTCTCCGCATGCAGTCATAGTCGGCACTAAGAATAAAAGCTGAAAAAAGGAAAGCGCGAGCAGCAGAGATTTTGAAGACGAAATTTTTTTGCGTTTGGTCAGCAGCTGCAGCGCTGCCCAGATTATGACGGCGGCGGCGGCAGCAATCCAAAGCGAAATGTAGTACGTGTCGCCGGAATTTTCCTGTGCAATACTTAGTATGTCAAATTCTATACTGTATTCTATTTCGTGAGGTCTGCTCATTTTGGAGGTTTGTGCTGTAAAGTGCAGAGTTTCAAGCGAGCCGGCAGGGATTTCAAAAGTTGTCGTCTCGCTGTCCTGGTGGATCGGGTAGAAGATCTCTTCGCCGATTTTCATAAAATCGTAGTATCCGCTCGTCCAGACGATTGTAAATGTAAATTTGCCCGCGGTTATGGTCATGGAAACAGGGGAGTGGATACTTACTCTGCCGGTGCCGCCGTGAAGCTCGGCATTTATTGTATATGTACCGTCGCTGAGCTTCGGGTTATTTTCGGATGCTGCGGTTGTTTCTGCATAAAGCGAGTGCGCGCAAAAAAATATCGCCGCAGCCAGTGCAAGCGCCAAAAACAATAATTTTGTTCTAATCGCATTTTTGTTCATATTCTTTGTCGTTGTTTCTGTTGTTATTATATATAATGATGCCCCGAAAGCCAAGTTACTAATTTGGAGGGATCAGCACGACTTTCGGGGCATCAGGAGGAATAAACTATTTGAATGCTTCTATTGGGAGAGAGTCAGTTGAGAACTGAATTACGCGGTCATACCATTTTTCTTTTTTGATGCTGTATGCAGCGCAGTTTATTGGCGCGTCGAATGCAGAAAGCTCAAATGTGTATGTGTAGCTGCCTTCCGAATCTTCTGCAAATGGGATAAATGGCGGATTGTCCAGAGGCTCCTGTACGCTGCTTGAAGCCTGAGCTGTTGCAAGTGCAGACTCCGCTTCTGCTGCAGTGCCGAGGAACAGCGCTTTGTATCCCTTGCCGCTCAGCGTGATAGTAGCTGTCATTTTGCCGTCTTCAGCGACTGTTACTAAAGCTTTTACAATTTTGAACATCGATGAGCTTGAAGACACTTCGATATTTTCGTAAGTTCCCGGTACCAGAAGCTCTCCGCCCACCGCGCCGATTATTGTTGGAGTTTCTATGCTTTTTTTGACATGTGAGACATATATATTTCTGATGCCTTCATATTCCCCAAGACCTCGGAGCACAGGTATAATCTCGAAACCTTCGCCTGTAAGCATCGTCTTCCATGATTCTTCTTCGTCGCCGAGGATGTCATTGTTTGCGTGGTCACCTGCGACTACCATAAGCGGTGCGAGCGCCACCTTTGTCTTGCCGGTTTCTTTGAGTGCTGCAAGCACGGCTTCGTAATCAGGTTTTGCCTCGATTGTTCCTATAATGTAGTGAGCCTTGTCTGCATCGGCAAAATAGTCCTGAAGGCGGGCATACACTGCGTTTGCAGGGTGTTCGGTGCCGTGTCCGACGAGGACGAATGCTGTTTCGCCGTCATCGTACTGTGCCATATCGGCGCTTATTGCTTCCACAACAGCGAGGAAATCTTTTTCGGTGGAAAGGAGCGGTTTTCCAAATTTAAGGGTTGTGAATTTTTCTTTATATTTTTTGACTTCTGCGACAGTGTCGTCGTATTCAAAGCCGTTCATCACATGCGTGGGCTGTATGATGACTTCCTGTACTCCGTCTGCTACGAGGCGCTCCATGGCTTCTGCAACGTTGTCAACATCTATGCCGTCGCGAGTTTTCATCACTTCTTTGATGATTTCGCTTGTAAATGCTCTTCTGACTTCGTATTCAGGATAAGCCGACTGAATAGCCTGTTCGATTGCTCCGATTGTCAGTTCGCGCGTATCGGCATAGCTTGTGCCGAAACTGATCACTAAAATCGCCGGTTTTACGGCTGCTGGCTCTGAGGTGGCTTCAGTGGTTGTTGCGGATGCTGTGGAGCTTTCATTTGTTGATTCGGAACTGCTTTCTGGAGCGGTTGTAGAAGTCTGAGTCGTACTTGTTCCGCAAGCGACAAGCGTAAGAGTAAGTATTGCTACGGCAAGCGCTGCAATAAAAAGTTTTGTTTGTTTCATTTTTTCTCCTCTTGTTATGAAATTTGATGCAGACTCAACAAATGAAACGCACGAAAAAACAGACAAATCCGTTTACTCCGGGTTCCGCAGAGCTGAGGTTATGTCTTTGCAAGTATTCTGGCTTTCCGCAGAGATGACCTTCCCGGGTTCGGATGACCTACTTCCAGTGGTATATTGTAGTGCGGATTACAGCAACGGCCTTGCGCAGGATTTTCACCTGACTTCCATGACAAAGACATTTTGCACAATGCAGATTATAGTACCATATATTGTGTTTGTCAAATACTTAAGGATTTCTCTGTGATTCTTAATTCCTGTACCTTTGTCAATGATGTGAGACTTTTTTAGAGAAAAAATAGCAGTATGTATGATACAATTCAGCGATTGCCTTACTGCCTGAAAATCAAGGGGGTGCAAATCCATTTTCGGGGGTGCATTTCATAGGCAGAGGGTGCAAACAAATCAATGGGAAAGTCGGGTATGACTCTCCCATTTTTTGTGTGTAAATCTTGACAGAAAATAATGCGCGCGCTATAATGTATTTGTATCTGATACAAGTACGAAAGGAGTAATACAATGTCTTTCTCAGCAAAAGAAATGATTCAGAAGAGGAAAAGCGTGAGATCTTTCGATGGTCGAGCTCTTAAGAGTGAAGACAGAACATCCCTTGAACAATACATTTTAACCCCGCCAAATCCCTTTGATGTACCTATTGTATTCCGCCTGTTGGATGCAAAGGAGTACGACTTGTCCAGCCCTGTGATTGTTGGAACTGATTTGTATCTCGCAGCAAAGGTTAAACGTTGCAATCACTATGAGATTGGCTTTGGATATAGCTTTGAGCACGTTTGCCTTTATGCGGAGTCTCTTGGAATAGGCACTGTTATGCTTGCCGCCTCACTCAGTAGAACTGCATTTGAAAAGGCGATGGATGTTTGCCCGGATGAAGTCCTTCCTGTAGCGAGTCCGCTTGGCTATCCTGCTCAGAAGAAATCCATTCGTGAAACCTTAATGCGTAAGGGACTGAAGGCAGATGAAAGGATTCCTTTTGAGAAGCTCTTTTTTGACAGACAGTATGGGAATCAACTGTCAGCCACTTCTGCAGGGATTTATTATAGTGCACTGGAAATGGCCCGCTGGGCTCCCTCTGCCGGAAACAAACAGCCTTGGAGAGCGGTTATCATGGGGGACACAGTCCACTTTTATGAGGAGAAGTCCATGAAGGACAGCCCGCTTGGAGATATTCAGAAGGTGGATGTTGGTATCGCGTTGGCACATTTTGATTTGACGATGCATGAAGAAGGACATAGCGGACGATTTGTTGAGGCAAATCCCGGCATTGATCTTCCTGAGAATGTGCAGTATGTCATCTCGTATGAGAAGGATAAATAATGGATACACGATTTTCGTCAGCAATACACACTTTGATTATGATTGCCGGAGCTGAGACGCCTATGACTTCTGATCAGATAGCGGAAAGCGTCGGTACAAACGCAAGCTATATACGCAAAATATCTGGTTTACTGAAAAAGCAGGGCATAATTGAGAGCCGACAGGGAATCAGTGGCTTTACACTGCTCGTGGAGCCGGAGGAGCTTTCGCTGCTCAGGATATATCAGACAATTGGAGAGACCGATCAAGTTCATGTTTTTGACCTTCATCAGAACCCAAACGATGAATGTATCGTAGGAAAGTATATCCATCCGGTTTTAACTGATGTGTTCAGAGGAATTGAAAAGAAAGCCGAGCAAGAACTAAAAGCTACGACTCTTGCAGATTGCATGAAAAAAATGAAGACGGAAATTGACAAGGAGCAAAAAATATGAAAGCAGCAATTTTGAACGGTTATAACAAAAACGGATGCGATCTTATACTGAAGGATATTCCGATTCCAGATGTCGGGACTCAGGAAGTGCTCGTAAAAATCCATACAGCAGGAGTAAACCCTCTCGATAATATGATCATCCATGGTGAAGTGAAGATGATTGTTCCGTATAAGTTCCCGCTGGTTATGGGGAATGAGTTTGTGGGTATAATAGAGAAAATTGGCACGGGAGTCAGCAAGTATTCTGTCGGTGATCGTGTTTATGGCAGGATGCCGCTTACTAAGATTGGTGCATTTGCGGAGTATGCGGCAATCAATCAGAATGCAATCGCAAAGGTCCCTGAGTATCTTTCCGATGAAGAGGCGGCGTGCGTTCCTCTGACAGCTTTGACCGCACTGCAGGCTTTTGAACTGATGCAGCCGAAGGCAGGAGAAACAATCTTTATCTCAGGAGGAACCGGAAGCCTTGGTGCGATGGCGATTCCCGTTGCAAAGAACTATGGACTGACTGTCATCACGAACGGCAGTGCTGCAAACAGGGATCGTGTGCTTGCACTGGGAGTGGATCGTTTTATTGATTACAAGACAGAGGACTATGCAGAGGTATTGTCCGATGTAGATTATGTGCTGGATACGTTGGGCGACCGGGAACTCCCGAAGGAGTTTGGTATCCTCAAAAATGGAGGTAAATTGGTGTCTCTTCGAGGTATGCCAAACGGAGAGTTTGCCGTCCGTACCGGAATGCCTGTATTTAAGCAGTTCTTGTTGAAGATTGCTGGTCGTAAATACGATCAGATGGCGGCCAAGAGGAATCAGAGTTATTACTTTATTTTCGTGCATGAGGACGGAGCGGGATTGGAGAGGATTTCTGAGATTTTTGCAGAGAGTCACATTGAGGCTTCTGTGGATGAAGTGTTCCACCTCGACAATGTAAACAAGGCTCTGGCAAAAGTGGCGGCCGGAAAATCAAAGGGTAAAACAGTCATCAAAATAGCTGAGCAATACTGATGAATTGCAGTTTATCAAACAAGCTCCCGACCATCGGAATCTCATCCGACAGTCGGGAGCTTATTTTATGCGTGGCATCATACCCTGATTTCCGTCCCGTCCTTCATGGTGAAGCGGATGTTGTCCTTGCTGTAGACCGTCACGAATTCCACCATGCCGTGCCAGAGGTAGGGTTCATATTCCGTGACCGCATCCTTGCGTTCCTCCAGAAGTTTGAGGTAATGCTCGATGGATTTGCGGCGGGAATTCTTGTTGTGGATTTCAGCCTCCACCTCGTCAAGGCGGCTCTTTGCTTTCTCATACCGGGCAGTGAGTGTTTCGTATTCTTTGTTGTAGTCAGCCTGGTTCTGTGCAACATGGGCGTTCTGGTAAATTCCGTCCTGTATCAGCCCTGCGACTATGTTCAGTTCATCGGTCAGTTCCGTCCGTTCCTGCTCAAGAGCAGATGTGTCAAAGGCTGAATCCCGTATAAGGCGTAAGGTCTCAATGACAGTATCCTTGTCGGTGAGAGCCTTGTTTGCCGCCCTCACGAACGCCGCCTTTATCTCGTCCTCGGTCAAATGAGGCGTGGAGCATTTTTCGCCGCCGTACTTGTGGTTGCACCGCCAGATGACCTTGCGGTATTTGTCGGTGCTGTGCCATACCTTCGAACCGTACCATGAGCCGCACTGACCGCATTTTATCTTGCCGGAGAAGTCGTGGACTCCGCTGTGCCTGTTCTTCCCAGAGCAGAGTTTTTCAAGCTCTATTTGCACACGGTCGAAAACGGCAGGATCGATGATTGCCTCATGGTCGCCCTTGTACTTCTCGTTTGAAAGTATCCGCTTTCTATATTGAACTCACAGGAAAGTATTTTTTCATGGTCTGCTCCTTTCACAATTTATTGTTTTGCGTCAACTGTAAAGCACATAGATGAAGGCAAATGTTCCTGACTATACCATCAAGAACACCCCCGTTTCGGTTTGCGTGGACCTCTCGGTTTTGATTCCGAACGCTTGACCACGCCATCGCGGAAATGCGTATCTTCGAAACGATCAAAGAAAACAATAAATCCGAATCCATCTCCTATCGGAAACGGGTTCGGATTATATTGGTTTGGTGCACGCAGAGGGACTTGAACCCCCATGCCTTGCGGCGCTAGATCCTAAGTCTAGTGCGTCTGCCAATTTCGCCATGCGTGCATGCGCAGATTTTATCACAGCAGATAGAATTATGTAAAGAGGAATTTTGCGCAAGCTGAAATAGGCGTGTATAGATACAATAGATGTGAGACCAAGTAGATAAAAAATAGAGAGCATTATCCAGTATAATGTAGCTACCACACCAACAAAGAAAGGACAAGCTCTCCATGGACATAATAACAAAAACTGGACTATAGTCAAGCAAATAGACACAAGAATGCGAAGAATTTCGTAAATCAGGGATCTATTTGCTGGAGTGATAATCCCTCTCCTTTTCGTTAGGGCTCATGAGCCCTAACGAGCCGTGCGGTCT
>JBHAZV010000044.1:0-21562 GCA_041781135.1 Acidaminobacteraceae bacterium | reverse complement strand
CCAGGAAATTTATGGAATAAACTTCTGTCCTTTTCTGTGATGATTATACCTGAAATAGCGGCTTTTCGCAAGATGCTTGTGCAGTAGCGCGCTAAATAATAGCAAGCAATATATTGTTTTTTTCGCGCATGCCATACTTGGACGAATCGGCTCATTCTTGCCGAAATTTATAATTTAGTGTAATACCGCAAGTTTGCCACGCGCCAACCGCTTCGATCGCAAGTATTCGCCCTGGAAAATATAAATCAAAAAGCTCATTTACTATATACAAATAAGATTATCATTATATAGTAAATGAGCGAATGTATTGTTTACCAGATGCATACGCAAAAGCTTACGCATAGGCAAATACGGCTAATAAGCAAGCTCATTTACTATATACAACAGAATTATAATGATATAGTAAATGAGCAAACACAGTGCATATGAGACATATGAGCGAAACTCTTCGCATAGGCAAATACAGTTAATTAGCAAGCTCATTTACTATATACGAATAAGATTATAACTATTTAGTAAATGAGCAAATATAGTGCCTGCGTTGGATGTTCGGCGAACGCCTACGCATAGGCAAATACAGTTAATTAGCAACACCAGCTCTATTTGACAAAATACAAAGTAAGCGCAATATCCGATGATACGCTAATCCAAACATTTTTGCCGCCGCAAAACAACTCGCCCAAGTATGACAAAACATCACATAAAACCTGAATACACGCTACCGCTTAAAGCTTACCAGTACTTTTTCTCCGGCGAGCGCTTTGCATACATCGGATGAAAATACCTCGCCGCGCACTATCAGAGGCGATCCCGGCGGATAGAGCACAAGGGTTTCTAACGATATTCTTCCGACAGCGCAAGCGGCGTCGATAAGTTCCCCGAAATCATCACTATTAGCACCGATAAGCTCCCCAAAACTGATACTATAAGCTTTAATAAGTTCCCCTCCATCATCGCTAACAGTTTTGATAAGTTCCTCGGCTTCCGCGCAAGTAACTTTAATGAGCTCTCCGGCATCTGCACGGGCGGCATTATTAATGTGCTCTCCTGCTTTTTCTTCGGCGCTCTCAACGCCATTTTTTATATCGCGCCCTGTCCCGCGCCGCACATCCCCTGCGCATCTTTCTTCACCGATCTCCGAACGCTTCTCTGCACCAATATCCGTGCCGCTCCCTACACCACTCTGAATATACCCCGCGCCAGTATCTGCGCCTTTCTCAACACCACGCCAGCCGCCGTCGTGCAGACCAGGTGCGCCGTTTGCGCTGCATCCATACCTAAGCACCGCGCTCTTTTTTATAGCAGATGTTCCATGTGGAACACCGCCGCCATCTGCGACTGTGCCTTTCCTATCGCATCCGATTTCATCCGCGCGGCTCTCGATATTCTCCACTGCTGCTGCTAAAATATCGAAATCCTCGCTTATATTCGCTATCGAGCTCAAAAACAGCATATATCCGCCTACTTCCATCTCCGGATAAATGTTTCTTCGAACAAAAAAATCCATGGAATCCGCCATCTTTGTGCGAATAAGAATTTTGCTCGCATCCTGCTGCGCCGAGCTGTACCTGACAGGAGTCAGCCGGGTTCGCTCATAAAACCTGTCGATATTGGCAAGCAGCTTACCATATAGTTCGACACCCCTCTTTTTCAGTATTTCCAACATTTGAGCAATAGATTCAAGCATGAGAAACGAAGGCGATGTGGTCTGTAAGGCGCGCAAATGCCACTCTATAGAGCGAAGCTGATTCCCGCAGCCGTGCAATGCAGCGCCGAGCGCGGTATTCCCATAATGCAGGAGCGCTGTGCCGCCCAAAGCAGGCAGCGTCTTGTGGATGCTCTGTACAACCACATCTGCCCCCAGACTGAGCGAGGAGAGCGGCTTGCCGCGCAGCTTCTCATCGAGCACAAAATGCGCGCCATGCGCCTCGTCTGCAATTATAATAATGTCCGGATTTATGCGGCGAGCTTCCGCAATGATTTTGGCTATATCGTATATACCACCCTGGTAAAAGGGATATGTAAGTATGAGAAGATCGGCGAAGCCGGCCTCGCTCAGCAGCAGCTCCGGCTCAAACCCCGCAGGCAGCGTGTCCTCATACTCTGGACTTACGAAATGAGGGATTATACCCGCCAGTTCAACAGCATTAAAAACCGAAATATGCGCATTTCTGTTTATAATCGCCCTCACCTTCGATTTCCGCAGACGCACATACTCCGCCGCTCCAAGTACCGCGCTCAAAATTCCGGCAGATGAGCCGCCGACCAATATTCTGGTCCCAAGACTTCCATAAAACCGGCTAAGTTCGCTGCAAAGCTCGCGAATCCAGCCCTCGGGCTCTATTAAATTATCCATGCCAGGCAATTCGGTAACATCATAGCGAAGCAGCGAGCTGCCGCCGAAAATCAGCCTTCGCTTATGCCCCGGCATATGAAACGATACTGCTCCCTCGTCGGGAAACGATCTTTTAATCACTGCTCCCTCTCAAAATCCTTTGGCAAAACTGCCGCATCCTCGCCGCCGCTTTTGTCAACAGACTGCAACGCCCCGTTTTTCCTGATTTTGCGAAGCTTAATATCGCCGCCTTGTTTGTCAGCCCTGTTCATTCTTACGCATTGCCTGACCAGATCTGCGAACATATAAAAAAACACAATAGCCGCAAGAGCTATTACAACTATTAAAATCAACAGATCGAGCATATTATTCTGCATCACACGTTCCTCAAATACTTGAAAAGACTTGCCGACACGCGAAGCTGCAATTCTCTTAGCCTTTTTTCGTTCAATCCCAAGGCTTCTGCAATTTCAGACATCGGACGCCTTTCAAAATAATACATTTTTGCAAAATCCTGCTCCCGTCCGCTAAGCCTGTTTTGAATCAAGTCTGTAAGCGATTCCTCTACACGCCCGTAATCTCCGCGCGTCAGTTCATACCTGAGCAGCTTTTTTGAAAGTTCCGTCTTTTCGGCTCCTGCTGTACTCTGCACCTTAATCCACCCTCTGAACAACGACATTTCGTGCGCGCTATTCTCTAATGCCAGCAAGCTCTTCAGTCTTAATGCAGTTCCGCGATTTCCGTCAAACACTTCAATCCCGTCCGACAGTTCCTCAAAATACCGCCTTAAAAACACAAAGTGAGTACAGCCCAGAACTATTGCGCCAAGATCTCCGCAAGGCAGTATTTTGGAGCGGTAAAACGCATCTGTAAATCTACGCGTCCTTTCCTCGTCAAGCAAGCTTTCCTCTACAAGCTGCACAAGTTCGGGTGCCGGTATTTCAATAACTCTGTCTCCTGCGCCCAAAAATCCGACAAGATCCTTGTACTTTTTTTCCGCAAGCGTCATAGGAGTCGCAAGCACAGCTATTTTCAGCGGATTTCCTTCCCTGCCGCACCTGTCCTTTACATATGCCATAGCAGGTTTGACCGCAGGCTCCATGCCTATTACAGGTATGCTGTGCCTTGCGCGGAGCTCCGCAGCAGCGACACTCGTGGCGGTATTACACGCAATCACAATGGCTGCCGCGCCTCTGTTTACAAAATCTTCACATATCGTGAGCGAACGCTCTATGACAAATTCCGGCGGTTTTGTTCCATACGGCGCATTCGCAGAATCTCCAAGATATTCAAAATTGACCTCCGGCATGGTCTTTACAAGCTCCGCAAGCACAGAAAGCCCGCCAAGCCCGCTGTCGAATACCCCAACAAAGCTTTCTTTCTTCATTTTTCTTTCTTCATTTTATTGTGAAAGCTTCATATCGCCCGCTTTAACCCAGCGCATTTTTTCCGATATGGTATGAAAAAATATGGAAAGTACCGCTGGAAGCACAAAACACGCAAGACCAATCCGTATAAAAAATTCCACATCGCTCATCAGCGCGCTCATCTCCGCATATGCCCCAAACTGACCTACAAGTCCGCTTGTGCCCATGCCCGCGCCTATTTTGTTGCAGCGTATATCGAGCAGCGTCGTTGCAAACGGCCCAAGCACGGCGGATGCCAATATAGGCGCCGCCCATATCCTCGGATTTCTTATGATATTAGGTATCTGCAGCATAGATGTTCCAAGCCCCTGCGCCACAAGCCCGCCAAGCCCGTTCTCGCGGTAGCTGATCACAGCAAACCCAACCATCTGACAGCAGCAGCCTACAAGCGAGGCGCCTCCGGCAAGTCCGCTCAGCCCAAGCGAAATCGCTATGGCGGCGCTCGAAATAGGCAGAGTGAGTATTATCCCCATACAAGCCGATACCACTATTCCCATAGGTATAGGATGAAGCTCGGTCGCACTGTTTATAAACGCGCCTATCGCATTCATAAACTGAGCGATATACGGGCTTATAAACACTCCGATAAATCCGCCAAAGACGATTGTAAATGCCGGAATGATAATAATATCAACCTTTGTTTTGCCGGAGATGAGTTTGGCAAATTCAGCCGCAGAAAGCGCAGCTACAAACGCGCCGAGCGGCTCTCCTATCGCAAGCGCACCATCGGCCGTTACAGTTCCCGCACCGAGCGCACCCACCACCGCGCACGAAAACAGCGCAAGCGGCGGCGCACCTACAGCATGAGCCGCACCTATGCCAATCGCAGGACCCATAAGCAGCTGCGCCGCTCTGCCAAAGGCCTCTAAATATCCTGCGCCCAAAAAAACCCCGATTTGCTTCAAAATCAGCCCTATTATGAGCGAGCTGAAAAGCCCAAGCGCCATTCCGTTAAGAGTTTTAACCAGGTATGCCTGTATTTTTTTCATTCTCCCCCTCCTGTCGGACATTATCCGTAAAATCCTCTTGTTTAATGCTAATTCCCATTCCTGTATACTTTAGATACACAACTACTAAAAATCCCACGATGAGCGGTATGTAAAAAGTGATGAGCCTCCATAGTATCAGCGCCATCAGCACCGTGTTGTTAGAAAAAAACATTTCAAAAAACACATAGAATCCGCCCTCCGCTCCAAACGCCGCACCCGGCAGCGGAATAAATGCGGTAACCATTGCGACAAACGCGGATGCAGAAACCATCCTGACAAACTGTACGCGCGTCAAATCCAGACCATAAGCTATAATCACCGGCACCACATACATAAAGCTCAACTGAAGAAATGTCAGAACCCCGAGTCTTATCCACTTTGTTCCCTTTACAGAGGATTGCATCTGAGTGTAAAACTCCCGCACTCCCTTCATAAAAGCGGTACACCTTTTTTGAATTTTTTTACTTTTTGTAATGCGTCTTATTTTCCTCGCAAGACCGCAAAAAAACCTTCTTGCCGCCCTATACCTGAAAGATACAAAATACAACCCGCCTATAACCACTAAATTCGTCAAAAATCCCAAGATTCCAATGTATACAAAGGTTGGAACCTGACTCATAAAATACGACGCCTCAAACAAAACGACCATCAGCCCGTAAAGCACAGTAATTGTCTGGAATATCAAAAATTTACGCGCCAATATGGAGCTTCCGCGCCCAACAGAAACCCTGTATTTATGCATCATATAAAGCTGCATCGGCTGCCCCCCCGTAGAAAACGGGGTTATCGCGTTAAAAAACAGCCCGGCGAGCACTATAAAAACACTGTGCTTGAACGAAAGCTGATCCTCGCTGATGCTGTGAAGAATGTATGCCTCCACGACCCAGCTCAAAATCACAAATCCGAGACTCAGCGCCACATAGACCATATCCAGACTTTTGAATGCCGTTATAATATTGTCGAGCTGTTCGAACTGAAAAATCATGTACAGCACCACAAAAAGGCTGATTATAGGAAAAGCGACATTGAGTATTTTCTTGAAATTTTTCATCCGGCGCTATTCAAAATCCTCGTCCGCGTCTGTTTGATTTTCTGCGTTTCTGTCCTCTGCATAGTCCTCGCCCTCGTCGGTATCTGCACCCGTATTCATATCGACATCCGAATCCGTATCATCCATATCTTCTGCATCCTCATCCGCGATCTTCGCAAGCGCGACAAGAGTTACGCCATCTGTCACTTTCATAACCCGCACTCCCATAGTAGAGCGACTGGTTACTCCCACAGAATCTACGTTTATTCTTATAAGAACACCCTCGGAATTTATTATCATAAGCTGCGACCTGTCCGAAACTATCCTTGCGCCGATGAGCGCTCCTGTTTTTTCTGTAATTTTATATGTCTTGATGCCGCTGCCGCCGCGCTGCTGCTGCCTGTACTCGCTCACAAGCGTTCGCTTGCCAAATCCGTTTTCGGTAAGCGTCATCAGCGTTTCGCCCTCGGCATATATGTCCATACCGATGGTCGCATCATCGTCGGCAAGCCTAATCGCCCTGACGCCGGTCGCTCCGGTTCCTGTACAGCGTACATCTCCCTCGTGGAATCTTATTGACATCCCCTGCCTTGTCACGACAAATATTTCATTATCACCATTTGTTCTTCTCACTGAGATCAATTCGTCGCCTTCAAGTATATTTATGATTTTTTTGCCATTTCTGTTAATTTTATCAAACGCTGCAAGATCTGTCTTTTTGATAATTCCCGACTTTGTCAGTATGCAAATATACCCCTCGTCGCGCATATCCGTCTTAATCGGTATCATTCCCGCTATTTTCTCATCGCCGCCAAGCTGCAGCAGATTGACTATCGCGGTACCTTTGGCGGTTCTCGACGCCTCCGGAATCTGATATGCCTTTAGAGTATATACCCTTCCTAAATTTGTAAAAAACAACAAATTGTCGTGCGTGCTTGTAATATATATCTCCTTGACGAAGTCCTCCTCCCTCATAGAAAGCCCCGTCTTGCCTCTGCCGCCGCGCTTCTGCACTATGTATTCCGCTATTGGAACGCGTTTAACATATCCCGCATTTGTAAGCGAAATAACAACGCTTTCCTGTTCTATCAAATCCTCGATATCGATTTCTTCAGAAGAAAATACAATCTTTGTTCTTCTGTCATCGCCGAATTCCTGCCTGATCCTGATGAGATGGTCTTTAATAATATCCATCAGCAGATGGCGTTCTTCCAATATAGCCCTTAGCTGCGCCACAAAAGCCAGCAAGGATTCATATTCTTCTTCTATCTTTTCGCGTTCGAGTCCCTGCAGTCTCCTGAGCCTCATATCCACAATCGCTTTGGCTTGTATTTCGCTGAGTCCAAAGCGCTCCATCAGCCTTTCTTCGGCATTGTTATACGAGGAACGTATGATCCTTATAACCTCGTCGATATTGTCGATAGCTATTCTGAGGCCCTCCAAAATATGGATCCTCGCAAGCGCTTTATCTAAATCGAACCTCACCCTTCTTGTTTCGACATCGACCTGGTGAAGTATGTAAGCTTCAAGCATTTCTTTAAGATTCATGACCTTTGGCACACCGTCGTCCAGCGCGAGCATTATTATGCCAAATGTCGCCTGAAGCTGGCTCTTCTTATAAAGCTGATTCAGAACGACATTCGCGCTGACGTCGCGCCTTACGTCGACAACAATTCTTATTCCCGTACGGCTGCTCTCATCCCTAAGACCGGTAATACCATCTATTTTCTTCTGCTTTACAAGTGCGGCTATATCTTCTACAAGCTTCTGTTTGTTGACCTGAAACGGGATTTCTGTTATTACGATTTGGCTTTTGTCGTGCGGAAGTTCAACTATTTCGGCAACCGATCTGATGACCGCCTTGCCCCTACCCGTGAGATAAGCCTGCCGAATCCCTTTATTTCCAATCACTTCAGCGCCGGTCGGAAAATCAGGACCCTTGATATATTCCATCAAATCCTCTACGCTTGCATCCGGATTGTCAATAAGATGCACGGATGCGTCAATAATCTCGCGCAAATTGTGCGGCGGAATAGATGTAGCCATTCCAACGGCAATTCCGTTGGAACCGTTTACAAGAAGATTAGGAAAACGGGAAGGCAGCACTGTAGGTTCTTTTTCGTTTTCGTCAAAATTTGGGACAAAATCGACAGTGTTTTTGTCGATGTCTCTAAGCATTTCATCGGCAAATTTTGCAAGCCTCGCCTCTGTGTAACGCATGGCCGCAGGCTCATCACCGTCGACCGAACCAAAGTTGCCGTGCCCGTCAACAAGCATATAACGCATTGAAAAATCCTGCGCGAACCTCACCATTGCATTATAAATACTTGAATCGCCATGAGGATGATACTTACCTATGACCTCACCCACGATTCTTGCCGATTTTCTGTGCGCTTTGTCATAGGTAAAACCAAGATCATTCATTGCATGAAGGATTCGTCTGTGCACAGGCTTAAGACCATCCCTGACATCAGGCAGCGCTCTGCCTACAATAACGCTCATAGAATAGTCTATATAAGACTTCTTCATCTCCTCAACTATATCAACCATTAAAACGCCGCGTTTTTCCATACTATCTCCAATCATAACTCATTTGCTTAAATATCCAGATTTCTGACATACTTGGCATTCTGCTCGATAAACGCCCTGCGAGGGTCGACATCTTCGCCCATAAGCAAGGTGAACACTCTGTCTGCTTCCACCGCATCATCTATCGTAACAGTTTTTATTGTGCGAACCTCCGGATTCATGGTAGTCTCCCAAAGCTGCTCCGCATTCATTTCACCAAGACCCTTGTATCTCTGTATCCTGATTCCCTGTCTTCCTTCCTTTTCAAGATGCGCTTCAAGTTCCTCATCGGAATAAAAATACTTTTCTGATTTTCCGCGCATTACCTTGTAAAGCGGCGGCAACGCTATCTGAACATTGCCGTTTTCAATAAGAGGCCGCATAAGCCTGAAAAAGAAAGTAAGGATCAAAGTTCTGATATGCGCTCCGTCGACATCAGCGTCGGTCATTATAAAAATTTTGTCATATCTTAACTTTTCAATGTCAAAATCTTCGCCAATACCGCAGCCGAACGCGCTAATCATCGATGTTATAGTGTCTGAGCTCAGGATTCTGTGCATATTTGTTTTTTCGATATTCATTATCTTACCGCGAAGCGGCAGTATCGCTTGGAAAAACCTGTCACGGGCGCTTTTTGCAGTTCCGCCCGCAGAATCGCCCTCAACAAGGTATATTTCAGTCTTTTTGGGATCTGACTCCGTACAGTCATATAGTTTCCCCGGCAAATCCATATTGTCAAGTGCTCCCTTTCGCCTCGTAAGCTCGCGCGCCTTACGGGCAGCAAGCCTTGCTTTTGCAGACTGAAGACACTTTTCAATTATAATTTTAGCCTGAGAGGGATTTTCTTCAAAATAAACTTCGAGCGTCTTTGTAAGCGCCGAATCCACTATATTTCTCATTTCTGCATTGCCAAGCTTTGTCTTTGTCTGACCCTCAAACTGCGGTTCCTCCAGCTTGACTGAAATAACTGCTGTAAGCCCTTCCCTGCAATCCTCGCCCGAAAGATTTTCGTCCTTTTCCTTAAGTATATTCTTCTTTCTTGCGTAGTCATTTATGACCCTTGTCAATGCTGTTTTAAACCCACTGAGATGAACTCCGCCCTCATGCGTGTTTATGTTGTTTGCAAACGAATAAATACTTTCCGAATAAGTTTCTGTATATTGCATAGCAATTTCTGTAATATTTGTTTCATTTACAGTCTCGCTATATATGATGTTTTCTTGCAATTTTTTCTTGTTTTCATTGAGGTGTTTGACAAACTCTGTTATTCCCCCTTCGTAATGAAAAACAGATTTTTTCTCTTTTCCGACTCTTCTGTCTTCAATCGAAATCTCGATTCCTTTATTAAGAAATGCAAGCTCTCTTATTCTCGATTCAAGCGGAGCAAAATCATATTCAAGCTCGTCAAAAATAGTATCGTCTGCCAAAAACACAGTATATGTACCGCTTGCAGAGCTTGACATTATCTCTAAAATAGCGGGGTCGTCGCATACCGAAAGTTTTTCGGTAGTCTTCCCCTTTGAAAAAGCTATCCTGTAAACCTTTCCTTCTCTTTTAACATACACCACAAATTCATTGGAGAGAGCATTTACAACAGATGCGCCGACTCCATGAAGACCTCCGGATACTTTATAGGAACCGCCGCCAAACTTACCTCCGGCATGAAGAACGGTATGAATAACTTCAACGGCCGGTATTCCAAGCTTTGGATGTATATCGATAGGCATTCCCCGCCCGTCATCTTTTACGGAAATATAGTTACCCTCACTAATGACAACAGAAATTTTACTCGCATACCCAGCAAGCGCTTCGTCTATACTATTATCTACAATTTCAAAAACCAGATGATGCAGCCCTCTGATGCTTGTAGAACCTATATACATTCCAGGTCTTTTTCTAACTGCTTCCAACCCTTCAAGCACTTGAATCTGCTCTGCATTATAGCTGTTTTCGATATTTTTGTTAATCTCGCTCATCTCTTTCAATATTTCCTTCTTTTACTTTTATTTTGTTTCCGTTTCCTGTATTTTCAGTATTTGTCAGAATAATCTGCGCTTTTTCAAAAATTCTTTCAAGCTGCGACCTTCTTTTGAAATCAAGTTCACTCAATATGTCATCGAGCAGCACCACGGGAAATTCGCCTGTTTCATATTTTACAAGCTCGACCTCTGCAAGCTTCAACGAAAGAGCGGCTGTCCTCTGCTGACCCTGCGATGCATGTGTCTTTGCATTCATTCCGTTTATCAATATGTCGAAGTCGTCTGCATGCGGTCCAGTACAGCAAAATCCTTTGATCCTGTCCTTTTCCAGATTTTTTACAAGACTGTTCAGAATACGAATTTTTATTTCTTCTCTTTCAATATCTTCATTTCCGGTGTTTTTAAGATATGAGCTCTTGTATCTTATTTCAAGTTTTTCTCTTCCGTCGCTGATATCAAAATGAATACGCTGACTTATCTCATTCAATGTTTTCATAAATTTCAGCCTTTTATTTACAATTCCTGAAGCGGATTCTGACATACTTTCATTCCAAATCTCTATGTCTATATTTCCGGCTCTTCTTTTGAGAAGCGCATTGCGTTGCTTCACTATATTTGAATATTTTACAAGGTCAGAATAGTAAAGCTTGCTAATACCTGATATTTCCTTATTCAGAAAGGATCTTCTAACTGCCGGTCCATCCTTGACTATCGAGAGATCATCAGGACTGAAAAGTACTACATTGATGTTCTGTATGATTTCAGCTGTAGTTCTCACATTTTTTCCGTCTATTTTGAACCACTTCCCTTTTTCGGAGCTTACCGCATATTCAATCTTTTGTATATTGCTGTTTTTTTCGAAAACCGCTTCGACCCTGCAAAATTCATTTCCTTTTTTTACAAGATCCAAATCTCTGCCTCTAAAGCTCTTCCCAAAAGCACAGTAATATATCGCTTCAAGTATAGAAGTCTTGCCCGATGCATTTTCGCCATAGATCAGATTATATAAATCTTTGAATTCAAGCCTCAGTCTGTCAATATTTCTGAATCCACTTATGCTGATTTCTTTAATTTTCATCTATATCGAACAAGGCAGCAGTAAACAGAAATAGTCATCTTTTTCAGAAGTCTTAATAATACAAGGGCCCTTTGGGTTTGTAAATTTTACAATAAGTTCATCTCCTTCCATTACTTTTAATGCATCTAAAATAAAACGCGGATTAAAACCTATCAAAAGATCCTCTCCCTCTAGTTTTATTTCAACAAACTCCTCAGCTTTTCCGCTGTCTGAATCTGTAGTTATAACCATTTCATCATCTTTAATATTTAATTTTATTACTTTATTTTGATTATTTGCAATAATTACAGTCGTTCTATCCACCGCATTTTCAAATTCTGTCTTATTCACTAAAATATCGCTCTTTGTTTCTCTTGGAACGATATTTTCGTAACTGATAAAATCTCCGCTGATAAGACTTGATATAAGAGTTGTACCTCCTATTTCAAACTTTACTTTTTTGTCGCTGACGGTCATATTGAGCTTTTCAATACCTTCCGTCGAGATTAACCTCTGAACTTCGAGCAGCGCTTTTTCAGTTATAACAATATTTCTGTTTATTTTTGAAAAAATTTCTATCTCTTTGCTTGCCATTCTGTATCCATCAATCGCAACAAGCTTCAAAACTCTTTCTTTAAACTCAAACAGAGCGCCGGTTAAGATAAGGCGATTTTGATCTTTTGAAATAGCAAATTTAACCTGCTCTATAGCATGGCTCAAAGCGGCTGCATCTATCGATACAAAATCCGTTTCATTTTCATCCATCTGCAAAAGCTGATAATTCTCGTTTGTATAACTCATAATCCTGTACTTGCTTCTGCCGGCTAAGATCAACAAGTTTCCTGTTTCTTCCAAAGTAAAATTTATGTCCATAACAGGAAGTTTCTTTACAAGCTCGCTCATAAGATTGTGCGGAAGCAATATTTTTCCGGATTGCTCGACAAACGCTTCAGCCTCTGTTTCTATGCTGTTTTTTCCGTCACAAGCTGAAAGCTTTACTTTATTGATATCAACCGTTAAAACCATTGCATTTTGAGTTTGCATTGCTGTTTTGGTGTTAGCTATTTTAGATATCGTTTGCAGTGCCGAATTCAAAATTACCTGATTGACTCTGAATTTCATTTTTTCTCCTTTCATTACTCTATAATAGTATTAGTAAGGGGTGTTCATAGTTTGAATAACCCGGATTTTCTTTGACATTCCATCGATTTCTGCTGTGGATATTCTTTTGGTAATCCGCAAAATCTGTATGTTTTCTGTTTATAAGTCAGATGGAATTAAGCTCGTTGGTTATAGTTTTGATATCGTTCTCTAATTTGAAATCCATCTTTATGCTTCTTGTTATCTTTTTTATTGCATTGTGTACTGTTGAGTGATCCTTTCCTCCAAAATCCTGTCCTATTTTAGGGAGCGATGCGTCTGTGATTTGTCTTGTTATGTACATCGCCACCTGTCTTGCATGAGCAATATCCTTGGTTCTGTTTTTTTTGTCTAATTCTTCCACCGGAATTCTGTAATAATCTGCGACTGCTGCTTTGATGTCATAGCAGGAAATTATCTTCTTGCTTGATTCATTTACAATTTTGTTTATTACATTTTTGGCTATCTCCATATTAGGTTGCTGATTTGTAAGTACGCAGGTTTGTATAAGAGTATTAAGGCAACCCTCCAATTCTCTTATGTTTTTTGTAAGCGAATTAGCTATTTTTTCTCTTACATTTACAGGAACTTCCATTTTAACCTTTTCAAGTTTTTTGTTGATAATAGCCATTCTTGTTTCGAAATCCGGCGGCTGGATGTCTGTAGTAAGACCCCAAGCAAATCTTGTTTTAAGTCTGTCTTCTATGCCGCCAAGCTCGGAAGGGCGTTTATCAGATGTAAAAACAATCCGCTTATGTTTGTTGTACAGCTCATTAAAAGTGTTAAAAAGTTCTTCCTGCACGCCTATTTTTTCTTTTATAAACTGTATATCATCGATTAGAAGCAAGTCGCAGTTCCGGTATTTGTGCTGAAATACGGTCATAGTTTTATTTGATATCGACTGTACATATTCATTAAGAAATTGTTCGCTTGTTACATAAAGCACATTTGCATCAGGATTATTGTTTTTTACATAGTTTCCTATTGCCTGTATGAGATGCGTTTTTCCGAGACCAACTCCGCCGTAAATAAAACAAGGCGACAAATTATCATCCTTGTTCTCGGATTCCGAGGATATGTTTTTTACGTATTCTGCAATCGATTTTGCAGCTTCAACCGCTATATTGTTGCATTGCGCTTCTACGAATTCTTCAAAATTGTAATCTGGATTCAGATTAAGCGCTTTTTCTTTATTCACATTGTTTTTTATGTCTTCCTGCTCTATGACTATGAAGCGGATTTTGTATTCGTATTTTGTGATGTCTGATATTCTGTTTTCGAGCATACCTTTGTAGTACCGCTCTAAAACCTTTATGTTTGAATGCAAAGGGGTCTTCAAAGTAATCACATTTGAAGTGACGTTGTATAATTCAAGATTGCTTATAAAAAGACGATGCCTCTCTGCAACTATGTCTTCCTCGAGCAGCTTTTTTAAGTGAACGAGAGCTTCGTTATCAAAAGTTCCGCTGTATATGTATTCCATCCTCTCCGCCTTATTCACAACAACTGTTGATAAGTGTGTGATTTCTGTGTAGTTCCTGTTCGGTAGCTTTTTATATGTGCTTGTATTTGTTGCTATTTCAATGTGTTTATAACTTGACACACACAGCTACCGCACATACCATTCTATCAAAAAGAAGGTTTTTTTTCAAGTTGTGAAAAATTCAGGCCTCGCATATTGATATTGTATTTTATTTCAGGCGATATTATAAAGGTTACAATCATTGCATTTATTTTACAAATTGCTTGAGCTTGAAAAAACATTGACTAATGGCGTCTACCTCATTATAATCTTATAATGCTATATTTGAATTGAGGAGGATTCTATGAAAAGAACTTATCAACCTAAGAACCGTCAGCGAAAGGTAGAACACGGTTTTAGGAAGAGGATGAGGACTTCTGCCGGAAGAAATGTGATTAAGGCGCGCAGAAGAAGAGGTAGAAAAAGGCTGTCTGCATAGATGGCTTTTGAGTTTGAAAGTCTTAGAAAACATGGAGATTTTCTAAGGCTTTTCAGGAGCGGAAATTGCGTTTCGGATAAGAACACCGCTATCTACTTTAGAAAATCTAAAAACAATGTTGCGAGAGCAGGGTTTTCTATTTCAAAGAAGGTAGGAAACTCTGTCAGGCGTCATCGTCTCAAACGACTTATGAAAGAAGTTTACAGACTCGAATGCGATTTTTTGGCAGGCTATGACGTCGCTTTTGTCGCAAAAATAGGCAATAAAATAGACAGCTATGATGAAATGAAGGCGTCTGTTTTGAAGTTGTTTTCTGGATTCAAAAAGTAGCTTTTAGTTTTGAGAAAGAGGAATGAGGAAATTATCGATTTGGCTGATTAGGATGTATCAGAGGTGTATTTCTCCGTTATTGGGACCAAGTTGCAGGTTTACTCCCACATGCTCTGAGTACGCAATCAAGGCTTTGGAAAAATATGGATTTATAAAAGGTTCGTGGCTTGCGGCAAAAAGGATCTTAAGGTGCAATCCTTTTTGCAAGGGTGGGTATGACCCGTTGAAATAGGCTGCGGATTTTCAAACTTACGGAGGGAGAATGAGTTTTTTAGCAGAAATTTTTGGCAAAATGCTGGCTGCAATTTATGGGCTGATTCCTAATTTTGGGGTCACAATAATACTGTTTGCAATATTTACAAGAGCTTTGCTGGTGCCTTTTTATTTTAAGCAGATCAAGTCATCAAGGATTACAATGAAGCTGCAGCCGAAGATAAAGGCTTTGCAGAAGAAGTATGCAAATGACAGAAATACATTAAACGTAAAAATGCTCGAGCTTTACAAAGCAAATAATTACAGTCCGATGGCGGGATGTCTGCCGGCGATTTTACAGATAATACTCGTACTTGGTATGTTTAGTGCTTTAAGACAGCCGGAGCTGTATGTATTTACTGATCAGGCTGTGCTTAATGAGGCTACAAATCAGCTTTTTCTCTGGATACCGAATTTGAGTCAGCCGGACCTGCTCAGTAATGTCATAAGTACAGATGTTATTTCCATAGCAGATAAGCTTCCCGGCATAATGCCTATAATTTCGGCGATTGCGACTTATTTTTCTATTGCTCAGAACCCTACGATGTCGGCGCCGCCAAAGACGGATCCGAATCAGGTTCCCGGACAGACAGAGCCTCTTGCGGGTATGAACAGGATTATGAAGATCATGTTCCCGGGTTTGATCCTGCTTTATGGTGTTTCTTTTACAGGCGGCATTGTGTTGTATTGGACGGTTGGAACTATTTTTTCTATGGTTCAGCAGGTGATTGTCAATAAAATTCTTGAAGGACAGGAGGAATTTCAGAATTGAATAGAGTTGAAATAACCGGAAAAACAGTGGAAGAAGCGCTCAGGCTCGCCTTGATTCAGCTTGACGCGGAAGAAAAGGATGTTAAGTACGAAATTCTTGAAGAAGGCTCAAAGGGATTTTTGGGTTTTGGATCCAAGGAGTACAGACTGCTTGTTGAAAGGATCGAGAGTCCTGTCACTTTGGCGGAAGCCTTTGTTTCGGATATATTGAAGAATATGGGCTTTGACTGCACGCTTGAGAGCAGAGAACTTGAAAATGAAATAAGGATCGAAATATTTGGCGAGGATATTGGTTTAATTATAGGCAAACACGGAAGTACGCTTGATTCGATTCAGTATGTTACAAATCTTGTGGTTAGCAAAAAATTTGACAAGCTTGCGCATATCAGACTTGACGTAGGCGGTTATAGAGAAAAGCGGCTTGAAGTACTTGAAAATATGGCGGCCAAGCTTGCGGCAAGAGTCAGGAAGACCAGAAAGGCGGTGGCGCTTGAGCCGATGAACGCCTATGAGCGCAGAATTGTTCATACATTTTTGCAGCATGAGCCCGGCATAGGGACAAAATCTGAGGGAAATGACCCAGACAGGTACATAGTTATTTATTCTGACAGGGGCGGATACCGAAAAAAAGGAAAGAATTTTGCGCCTAAGACACAGTAAAAGAACCGTATGAATATAAATGATACAATCGCTGCAATATCAACAGCATCAGCGGAGGCTGCGATCGGGATCGTAAGGATGTCCGGCGCTGCCTCTGCCGAGATTCTTAGTGCAGTGTTCGTTTCTAAAAACAGAGCAGAGAGCCGTCGATTGACCTATGGGCATGTAGTCGACCCCTCAACCGGGGCGCGAATAGATGAAGTCATGGCGGTTTTTTTGTCTGCGCCCGCGACTTATACTCGTCAGGATATGGTGGAGATATATTGCCACGGGGGCATTGTTGCGACAGGCAGAGTGCTGGAGCTACTGCTTATGCACGGTGCAAGGCTCGCCGAGCCGGGCGAATTTACTTTGCGTGCCTTTGTAAATGGCCGAATTGATTTGACACAGGCGGAATCGATTGTGGATTTGGTAAAATCACGAACCGCAAAGGCGTTTGATTGTGCGCTTTCGCAGCTTGGTGGAGGCACATCGGACAGGGTGCGGGAGATAATCAATCCGCTTGTAGAATTGCTTGCGGGAATAACTGTGAGTGTTGATTATCCGGAGGAGGACGTAGAGGACGTCTCGTGGGCGGCGATACGCGATGGTCTTGAATTTGCTGTGACGGGCATCGAGAGGCTGCTTGCTAATGCGGAGCATAGTCGGTTTATGCGGGATGGAGCGAAGGTGGCGATTATCGGGCTTCCAAATGTTGGCAAATCCTCGCTCATGAATTTACTTTTAGGTGAGATGCGCGCGATAGTTACAGAAATCCCCGGAACAACGCGGGATACCATAGAGGAATCGCTCAGCGTGGGAGGGTATCCTGTTCGGCTTATCGACACCGCCGGAATACGCAGCACCGACGACGAGGTCGAAAAAATAGGAGTAGAAAGGGCAAAATATGCCGCAAACCAGGCGGATATTATATTGTATGTGTTAGATGCCTCTCGTGAGCTTTCGGATGATGACAGGATTCTGCTCGATATCGTTAGCGCTCGTGAGAGTCTGATTGTGGCAAATAAGGCGGATAGAGGCGTACGCGCTGATTTGGGCGAACTTTCCGGCTTTGTCGTTTCGCTTGTGAGCGTGAAGGACTCTCCGGCAGAAGCGTTTGAAAGAATTTATAAAGAACTCGAAAATATTCTTAAAAAAGGAATCGGGTCGAGCGATGCAATGATAAATGTCAGGCACCAGCAGCTGTTGCAGCAGGCGAAGTCCGCTTTGACAGATGCTCTTGCAAGCGATGAATACGATCTGGTCGAGGTCGATGTGCGAGAGGCAATTTCGCTGCTTGGAAAGATCATTGGCGAGAACGTTGATGCAGATATACTTACGGCAATTTTTTCGAAGTTCTGTTTGGGAAAGTAGAGGCAGGTATATATGAGAATTTTCGATGCCGGCAGTTACGATGTCGTGGTAGTTGGGGCAGGCCATGCAGGCTGCGAAGCCGCGCTTGCTTCGGCGAGGATTGGAGCGAGGACTCTTATGCTTACCATGTCGCTCGACAGTCTTGCGATGATGCCGTGCAATCCATCGATCGGAGGGACCGGCAAGGGGCATCTTGTGCGCGAGATCGATGCGCTTGGCGGCGAGATGGGCAGAGCAGCAGACAAGGCAACGCTTTTATCCAAACTTCTTAATTCGAGTAAGGGACCGGCGGTTCATTCGCTGAGAGCGCAGATGGATAAAAAAGCGTATCAGCGCGAGATGAAGCGGATTATAGAAAATCAGGAAGGATTGCATCTAAGGCAAGGCGAAGTCGTCGATGTGCTTATAGAAGAAGGGGTGGTATGCGGCGTTGTAACGAGCACAGGAGCGAGGTTTAATGCGAAGAAGGTTGTTTTAGCAACCGGAACTTATCTGGGCGCGACGATTTATATAGGCGAGGCTCATTTGCGGAGCGGGCCGAATTCGCTCGCCGGGTCATACCCGCTCGTTGAAGCGCTTGCCGCAAAAGGTTTTTCTTTGCGCAGATTTAAAACCGGCACGCCAGCAAGACTTGATAAGCGCACCCTCAATTTTGACAGGATGGAGATTCAGCGCAGCGACGCTGAGCCGCTGCCGTTTTCTTTTGAAAACAAAGCCTTGAATTTTGAAGAGATCCCTTGCTATCTGACATATACAAACCCGGCGACACACGAAATTATTCGCTCGAATCTTATGCATTCCGGACTTTTTACAGGGGATATCGAGGGTACCGGAGCAAGGTATTGTCCTTCGATAGAGACGAAGATCACGAGATTTGCCGATAAGGAGAGGCACCAGATCTTTATTGAACCGGAGGGCGCGGATACCAACGAGATGTATGTCCAAGGGATGAGCACGAGCTTGAGCGAGGACGTACAGATGATGTTTATGCGTTCAATAGCCGGACTTGAAAACTGCGAAATGATGCGCCCTGCGTATGCAATAGAATACGAGTGCATCGATCCGCAGCTGCTCAAGCTGACTCTTGAACACGGCGAGATTTCCGGTTTGTATTGCGCCGGACAATTCAACGGGACTTCAGGTTATGAAGAAGCGGCGGCGCAGGGGCTTATTGCAGGAATAAATGCGGCGCTCTCTGTACTTGGCAGGGAGCCGCTTATTCTCAAGCGATCCGACGCGTACATAGGCGTGCTTATTGATGACCTTGTAACCAGAGGGATAGACGAACCATACAGGATGATGACTTCTAAAGCTGAATACAGGCTTGTTCTAAGACAGGACAACGCCGACCTCAGGTTGACGGAGAAGGGATATCAAATAGGATTGATAAACGAGGAGCGTTACTCTGAATTCTGCAGGTACAGAGAAGGGCTTGAAGCAGAGTTAAAACGTGTCAGAGAGACAAAAATCCGCGCAGAAAAAGTTAATCCGCTGCTTGAAAAATTTGGAATGTTCCACGTGGAACATAGCGTCAAATTGATTGACTTGCTTAAGAAAGAAGACTTCACTTATAAGGTTTTGGAGAGCATAGATATAGAGCGAAGGCCTGATATGGATCCGCGAATTTTGAGCGAGATCGAGATTATGGTGAAGTATGAGGGGTATATAGAAAAACAGATGAGGCAGATTGCCGACTTTGCGGATGCTGAGGCGAGGAAGATACCGGAGGGGATAGATTATGGCTCTCTTAGCGGACTAAGGCTCGAAGCGCGCGAAAAATTATCCTTGGTTCGGCCGGAATCGGTTGGACAGGCGGGCAGGATACCGGGTGTGTCGCCTGCGGACATAGCTGTGCTGTTGGTCCACCTTGAGGTGTTAAGGAGGGGGCCGGAACGCGGACGGAAGGATATCAAATAAACAGTGCATAATTTAGAAGAAAATGGCTTTTTGAATTATGCTTAATTGCAGCGGAATAGCTGCCGTTGCGAGTACAAGAGGTTTTGATAAGCGTGCGGCGCGGCGCTCCGTTCGCCGGAAATTTAGAATGCTGCATAGAAGGCCGGCTGCAACTAACAGCACAGAATTTTTTGCGGCAGCAGGCGCCGCAAAGAGACGGGTTTTGCAGCGGCGGTACGCAAGGATATGGGTTTTGCGGCGGCGGAGGCTTGACACCTTTTTATTGCGTGGGTCAAGAATTTTGTGGGTTTTGTTCGCGGCGGCAAATTGCGGCATATATGTTTTGCGGTGTTGTTGGTTATTGTGCGGCGAATTTGCGGGGGAACCTTTGTGGAGCAAGAAATTTTGCAGCATAGGGTGCATATATCGCTGTCTGCAGTTGGATAGGTGCGCCCGAATTGCGTTTTAACTGGTTGCGTGGTTTTGTATGCTTGGAGCGCGGCGCGAATTACGGCAAGTGACTGTCCGGCGGCGCTGCTTTGTAAGCATAGAGGCGAAGGTTGGCGCGTGTCGCCGCTCGCAAAGCTCCGCCGCTGTATGCAGATAGTGTGCGGGGGCGGCGGCGGGTCATCCGGCGAGGTTCTGCTGCAATATGCAGAAAGAGCGTTTTGTTTGGTGGTTAAACAGTATGAGCGGGCGCGCAGTGCTGTGGTGAGTCGCACAGAAAAAATGTTCCACGTGGAACAATTACTGGGAGGAATTTATGAATGTTGAGATGCTTACTTGCGTTATGATCGAGAATAAAGAAACTAACGAAGTGCTTGTACAGAATAGAACAAAAAAGTGGAAGGGGTGGTCTTTTCCGGGCGGACATGTCGAGAAGGGGGAGAGTTTTTATGACTGTGCCGTGCGAGAGGTTAAAGAAGAGACCGGACTCACAGTGCAAAATTTGGAGTTTTGCGGAGCTGTTCACTGGGCGCATCGAAATACGGACGAACGCTATCTTTGCTTTTTGTACAGGACATCGGAGTTTAGCGGCGAGCTTTGTAAAGTGAGCGAAGAGGGTGAACATTTCTGGCTCTCTGTCGACAAGCTGCTCAGTGCGCCCAAAGAAAATTTTTCGTCTGTTCATTACGCTCTGTCGCCGCTTTATCATAATAGACAGGGCCGGAGCGAGGTGTTTTTGTCATGGGATGAAAGCGAAAATGAATGGACCGGTGAAATAAAATAGACGGGTTCTTTTGCGCGGCAGAGTGCTGCCGGCGAATGCGCTGTGGCGCGGGGGTTTGATGGGTGAGAAATGCAGTGGATAGATTGAGGGAATTTGTCGATACGCCTTTGTTTTCTGAATTCAGAGAGCGACTTTTGAGTGTTAATAAAAAAATAAACTTAACGCGGATTGTAAGTGAGGATGAATTTAGGATCAAGCACATAGAGGATTCGCTTATGCCGCTTTTCAGTTCAAAATACTTCAATTTTGATTTTTATGGTGTTGCTCGCCGGACAATCGACATTGGCACCGGCGGCGGGTTTCCGGTGTTTCCTATGGCGCTGCTGTTTAATGGCGGGGTGCTGCCGGAGCAAGCCGGGCTTAATCATACTTTTCTGGGGTCTGATTCGGTAGGCAAAAAAATGAAGGCGTTGACTTTGGTAGCGGAGGAAATTGGGGTGCCAAGACTGGATTTTGTCACCGGTAGGGCCGAAGATCTCGCGCGGTTGGCGCAGTACAGAGAATCCTTTGATGCAGTGACAAGCAGGGCGGTTGCCGAGCTTTCGGTTCTTTTGGAGTATATGGCGCCGTTTGCGGCTGTTGG
>JBHAZV010000043.1:0-17733 GCA_041781135.1 Acidaminobacteraceae bacterium | reverse complement strand
TCTATTATTCCAAAATCGACTGTCACATCAAAATCAATCATCGCCGCTCCCCGAATACATTATATAGCAGTTTTAGCGCAAGGACAAACGATTATACGGTAAAACCAATGATTTCGACGCGGGATCAATGCTGTACCCGCATTAATCACCGCATTGATTTTTTAAGCAAATTTCTACAAAAAATTCACATAATAATGTTAAGCAAGTAATTGCTTTGAGCCGATAAAAGCGCTATACTGAGCACGAAAAGGTAGGGCGGTAGTCCTGCCAAATCACAGCAAGTGTATGCGGACAGGAGGGAGAATTACAATGCGACATTCAAAGCTTTTAGCAATAATATGCATTATTGCGATTGTTTTTTCACATATTTTTTTGGTTTACGGAAATGTAACACAATCCGAGCCGGTCGATCACGCAGACGCGGCAAACATCGAATTCAAGCTGCAAAAAGACTACGGAAGCGGCTTCGAGGACCTTCAAACTGCGGACGAAACTATAAAAGTCGGCGACAGACTTAAGCTTACTTATAAATGGCGGCTTGATCTCACAAGGAATAGTGTCGCTTCAGGGGATTATATTAAAATACCGCTGAATTTTGGTTCTGTCTTTTCATCTGCAAACCAGGTTTCCGACCAGCCGCTCTACGCAAATGTCGAAGGGCTCGGCAGTATCAATATCGGCACTCTGAATATCGATGACAGTTCAATAAAAATTGTGTACGCCGATTTGACGCAGCATAACCTTACATTTGTCAGCGGCGAAGTAGCTATTGAGTGCTCTGCTCAAAACTCAGGCAGCACTGCAATTGACGGAACTACATACACCGTCGTCGAAAAAACTCCATCAGACACCGGCAGCGGAAGCAGCTCCGGCGGTTCGGGCAGCGGTACAGTAATAAACGAAAAAATCCTCGGCAAAGACCCGATTACGGAAAAAGATCTCATATTTAGCAAAAACGGCAGACAATACTACAAATACCAGTCAGATAATGATCCGAGCATCAGAGATCTGATTTTCTGGAATGTGCGCATCGGATACGATCAATACAAAAAGTTTTATGAAAATGTGAGCGGCATGTCTCCGGTAGACGGCGCATTTCTTGTCGACACACTTCCTGAAGGTCTAAGCTTCGAGGCTGCAAAAGGAATAAAAATATCGACCTCCGTGTATGCTCCTATGCAGCTTGATACCTCCAAAATGAGCGATTCCGGGCTGTTCGACGATTTGAGGATCACCGATTTTGATATGCTTCAAAAACAAGAGGGAGAATCTTATGACGATTTCCTTTCGAAATTAAAAGCAAATTGCGAAAATAACAGTAAAATAACCGCCGGCGTCTATGATAATAGAATTATTGTCTACTTCGGCGATATTCCCGGCGGCGCGATGCCGACATACCACGGGTTTTTCGGAGGAAAAGAGGCATTTGAACAAGAAGTAAACAACCGCGTAGGCAGCGAGATAAATCAGGCTCAGGCCAATGCAATTATTGCATACTGCAGCGAAAACGGACCTACAGAGGGCAAAGTCACTGCATTTAATGTTTCCTACCACACAAGGGTCATTAACGGAGCAAGCGGAACATTTATCAATAAAGCACAGCTCTTCTACGGCAGCAGTTCAGCAGGCGGTACAGCCGATACTGTAAATTTTGTTGGTCACTATGCCTCTGCATCGGCAGGAGGCGGCGCACAGACAACCACCGCAGCCTCCACCGAAACTACTGCCTCTTCAACCGAAACAACAGCCGAAACTTCTAACAACACCATGCCTTCAACCGAAATCATTTCAGCCGCATCAACTACGGAAACCTCTGAAACAACTGCTGCTGCCGCGACAACTGCCGCTGCAACCACAGCGCCGGTCGCAAATGAAACAACTGTTTATATCACGACTACTGCGACTGCAATCTCGACCACGACGCTCTTTGAACTTGACGGCGAAGGCGTTCCGCTCGACGGCGTAACAGGAACATCTGCCACCTCCAATGGTCTGATAAATTTGGACATAGAAGTTCCGCTCTCTCTTCCATATACGGCGCAGAGCAGCGCAGTTTGGTATATCGGCGCAGGATTGCTGATAATTGCTCTCGGTATAATATTCAGAAGAATAGCGCTGTAAGTTCTTCTCCGACAATAAATAGATACACGACATAAAACAAATCATAAAAAATTTTCGAGGATGTCCCAAAAATCTGATTCAGATCTTAAAGGACATCCTCTTATTTGCAACTGCGCTTATAATTATGCTTATAATGCGCAATTTAGCTTATGCTTATGTAATATATCTGCAATCGCTGCGCTATCAGCAATCGGATTTTGCATTGGCAATATAGCCAGCTTCGCCGAGCGCCTTGGCAGCAGCATCGATCTTTGTTTCGTGAACCATTACGATAGGTCCGGTGCAGCCCATGCCGCTCTCCGCGTAGATACCGACCTTCCAAAGAGCGCGCACGGCGTCTTCGAGATCCATTATATCCACACCGGCTATCTGCCCTGTTACTACTTCTTTTGCAGGCGCAGCGACCTCAGTTTCGGCAGCCTCCGCCTTGGCAGGTTTTGAAGCCGCTGCCGTCAGTGCGCTCAGCCCTGCTTTTTCGGCTGCGGCAAACTCGGCATGCGCAATATCAATAAGCCTGCCCTTTGCGAGCGCAGCGCCATACCTTATCGCATTTGCAACCACAGGACTTCCCGATGCCCTCGATAGAATAAGCACAATGCGCTTCATATCCTTGCCGACACCCGGACCATAGCCATAACCCATCGCTTCGTAGTCGCCGCCTGTGCTGTACGATGAGAATACCTTCATCATTACATTTCCGGTGAGAGTATCCATCACCATTACATCCGGCGTACCCATAAGCAGGTCGTTTCCGCGCATCACCACGCCGCGGTCGGCGCGCTGGGACTCACTGAAATTTATGTCGTATCCGCCGTCTTTAAGCTGCATAAGTATGCGCTCCACCTGCCTTGCGCCGTCTAAATTCAGTATGCCAACCCTCGGCTTTACAATGCCCATCGCCTTTGCGGTCGCAATGCCGCTGATCGCATTGATAACCATTGCTTCTGTTCTGTGCGGCGACGATGTGCCGGTAGTTGTCGCAAGGTACATCTCCTTGCCTCTGCCGGGAGTGATGACTCTGCCCACCGTAGAAATGCCTATCGGGAAATTATAATGCATTGTCACACACGCACTGATATAACCGCTGTCAAGCAATTCTTCGAGTTTGCTCTGCACCTCCGCCTCGGTATTCGCCTCAAACTGTTCGAGCTTAGTGTCAGCTTTTGGGCCAATCAAAACTACCTCGATTTCGCCCGAAACGCTCTCAGCTCCGCGCACGAGATTATCCACGCCATGTTCACTGCCGAGAGTAGTTAAGCCGACTTTTATCTTGCCGCCAAAGCTGCCGGTCTCAAGACCTTCGGCGATATCCATAAACGTCTTTCCAATAATCTGTTTTACTAAATCCTTGCCCATACTATTCTCCAAGAAGAGAAGAAGCAAAGCTCCTCATAGACTCGGCGATCATCTTTCTGATCTCGTCGTCAGACACTCCCGCATCCGCTCCGGCAGTCTTTCCGCTGTTTCTTTCAAGAATTATTGAAACGCCATCGAATAAGTTTGTCATTCTTCCGAGGAAGAGAGAACCCTTACCGACTATCATTGCTCGATTCAGCGCGCCCGTAGTAAGATCGTCTATAGCAAAACCAAGATATGGAACTCCGGAAGGTATATGCCCCTGAGTAGGTGCCCAGCCCTCCATTCCGTGCTTTTTCATAAACTCAGGAATTCCTGCCTTTTCAACTTCTCCGCGCTTTACGCCGATTGCCGCAATCATCTTGTAGTTTGCTTCAGCAGGGTCGCCCGCTCCGGCAGGTTTCAAAATATCGGAGTTCTGCATTTCAACCGAATATTTATCTATGTCTGTAACCTTGAGCCCGCCCTTATCAAGAGGAGTAGATACAAGCGAAGTTACGACAGCCTGCGGCGAAGAACCTGTACCCACAGTATGTCTGCCGACAAGGTCGGTGCGAAGAACAGGGCTGACACCGTCATTTTCGCTTACGAGGAACGCAAATCCGCCTATAACATCTTCCAAAATTGGAAGTTCTTTCTTTACATGATCCTTGCCGTTCATGCCCAGCTTTGCGGACGCGCCGCCGGCTACAACGACTACATTCTTAAATGTTCCTGCCTGAACATGAGAAGCCGCTGTTATGAGCGCATGAGTAGGCGCGGCGCAGAAACCGCGGAGGTCGCTGCCTGTTGCGTTTACGAGACCTGCACACTCGGCGATTGATTTTGCAAAGTTGCCGCCGCCCCTCTGGTTCATATCTCCGCAAGCTTCTTCAGAGCATTCGATAACATATTCCACGCTTTCGGGATCGACTCCGCACTTAGCGATAAGATTTTTCAGCGCAACCACTCCCGAAGCCTTTACTACAAGGTTTTCGAACATTACGTGCGCAGTAAGGTTTGTATCGTAATCGTGCGCTCTCACAACGCAGCCAACCACTTTTCCTTCGTGATAGATAGCCTCGGCATGCTCCTCTTCGAGCACTCTTTTGATTTCCGCCGCAGCCGTTCCCTTTATTTTTGCGAGCTCCGCCTCTGTTGCCAGCGGGTTTTTTGCATATTCCGCCCTGAGAGTTTCAACAAAGGCTTCGTCGATTTTTACAACTTCGAATGCGTCTACAATCTGCATCATAGCGATAAACTCGATCTGAGGCATTATCTCGCCGAGCCTTCCCTGTCTGTCCGCATTAGGCAGCTTCTGACCTACCCATGGCTTTTCGAGCTTGCCGAACTCCTCAGGCGTAACATTGCCGATGTAGACCTGGTTTGGAGGATACGCAACAACTTCCTCAAAAGACCTGATATGCTTTGGCACCGCTTTCAAATAGTCGGATTCCGGATTTGTAATCGCCTCTAATGTTTGTGTTGTCCCGTTGTGCAGAATCATATCTGGCGTATTTACGAGGACATATGCCGCTTTCTTAACAACTGAATAATTCATTATTCCTCCGCAATTATTTTGTGCATTTCTAAAATGCGCGTCTCTAAAAAACGAGCCGCCGCCTGAGCGACGGCCCTGTATATCGTTTTGCCCAAAGTCAGACGCTAAAACACAGTCTGCTCTGTAACTTCTGTCTGAAGAGCGCTGAGAGCCTTCTCGACGATCTTTCTTCTGAGCTTCTTTTCGTCATCGGCATCGAGCGCAGGGTTTCCAAGCGGATGCGGAATAGCAATCGCAGGAACAATCCTGTTTGCGCCAACCGTGAGCGAAATAGGTGTAACTGTACATACATGCACCACCGGAATGCCGGTAGCTTCTATACCTTTTACCATCGTTGCGCCGCAACGTGTGCAGGTGCCTCAGGTCGAAGTCAGAATAACGGCGTCTACTCCTGCCGCTACGAGTTCCGGACCGATCTCGTCCGCAAACGCCTTGGCATTCTTGACGGCGGTGCCGTTGCCGACTGTTGTATAGAAATATCTGTGGAGCTTGCCAATAACGCCTTCTTTTTCGAGGTCGCGGAGCACGTCCACAGGAAGCACTCTATCAGAGTCGTCGTTGCAATATGTAGGGTCATATCCGCCGTGAGCCGTTTCATATGTTTCGGCTGTGAGGTTCATAACGCCCTCAATATCGTACTTTCCGTAATTCTGCGCCGAAGAAGACGCGATCCTGTCCGGATTTCCCTTTGGAACTACGCCGCCCGATGTAACCAGCGCAATCGTAGCCTTTGAGAGATCTACAATAGCCTTGCCCGGCTCGACATTGTCGAATACAGGCATCGGATACTCTGTCACGAACGGTTCGCCCTTGAGCTTGCTGACGAGCATTTCCACCGCGCGCTCTGCACCAATCTTGTCGGCAAACATATTTACGCGGATGCCTCTTTCGATGTAACCTTCCTCAGCAGGCGTTCCGATTTTTTCGCCTGTGAGCAGCTTCATTGCAATACCCTTGATAGCAGGTATCGCTTTTCTCATAGTAGCTGCATTGTTGCCGGTAGACACGATGTATACATCTTTTTTATACATATCCGCGCCCGGATTTTCTATGTACATAGCTGTGAAAGCCTTGATTCCAAGCTGCTTCTGAACAGCGCTTGCAACAGTACCGCAGGCTGTGCCATAGCGTCCTGCGTTGAACGCAGGGCCGGCAAAGAAGAGATCGGGCTGTTTTTCTTTGACCCATCCGAGCACCTGTGTTGTGACCGCATCTATATTTTCTGCAAAGTACGAGTCTCCGCAGATAATAGTCGCGATTATTTCCACATCGTCGCCGAGAGCAGCCTTAAGCGCTTCTCCCGGTCCAACTACTCCTTCTCTTATTTCCGGCTTATGATCAGCTACTTCTTCGCCACCGATACCAGCAAAGAACTGGTTGATATAGTGGACGATCTTGTATTTTGCCATAAGTTCTCCTTTCTACTACGGGATTTCACCGAAATCCCCAATGGTTTGAAAAATCTATTCGCGCCGTACGCGCCTTGCGTTCGCGGCATAGAATAGCTTATTACGCTTGTGATCTGATGTTGTTCATCTCTTCGATGATCTCATCGACATTCAGTACCATCTCCATCATACCAACCTGGTCTTCATAGACTGTGCTGTCAACAATGTCCTTGATTTCCGGCTCTACCACGTGATATACGGCGAGTCCGAGCGCAACTCCGGCGAGACATCCCGCATAAGTTGGGTCGCCCAGCGTAACTGTTTCAGCAGCAAGTCCTGCCGCTTCAGCCTCCGCTGCTCCAAGAAGTACAACTACATTTTCTGCTCCGTGTTCATCTGCTATTGCTTTTACCCTTTTCTGATTTTCCAAATCCATCGCTCCCGCGCTGGTTCAGACGAAGCATTCAGTAGATGAGAAAACAACTTCAGTGCCTTCTACGGTCTTGACGCACTCTTCGATTGCAGGTCCGGGAATACCGTCTCTGTCGCCGATTATGATTACTTTTTTATTTGCAAGTACGCTCATATCTTTTCCTTTCGTTTTATTTTTCTGGGGGGATCAGTTTTTACGGGTGCTCTCCCGAAGGCATATTAATAGCCTCTTGCTGTGAGCTTATTAAAGCCCAGTTCGTTTGTAGCGCCTGTGATAACCTGGATTTCTGCAACTATGCTGCCATCCGGTTTAAGGCTTCCTGCAAATCCACCTGCAATCTTGTCTGTATAGTCGAGCATGCCGATAATTCGCTTCATTGGAGGAAGTGTGATTACAGCGTTTGCATTTCCGCCTGTAACGCACGCATCCGCAGCCTTGTCGGCGTCGGCAAGAGACTGTGAAGAACCGTCCTGTCCGGCGTATTCGTCTGTTACGATTACAGTCTTGACGCCCTCTGCTTCGATCTTCTTGCAGTTCATGATGAGGTCAGTGTCAGGATTTCCAAATCCTTCCTGCGAAATAATCACGCCGTCGAGGCCGAAAAGCCTTGCAAATTTTGCAGTCCAGTTGGACGAACGGTTTTTATCCGCAAGATAGACATTTTCGTTTGTGATAATGACGCCCATGAAGTTGATTTCCTTGCCATGCTGAGCATAAAGATTTTTGATAATCGGATTGTTCAGATGGTGGAAAGTAGTGTTTTTGTCGCACGCGGAAACACAGTTGCCGCTTACGATCGCGCCGTCCATAACCTCTGTAGGATAAAGGAATGTAGGCACTATTTTCTTTGCGTCCACGCCGTACACGTATGTGTCGTGGAGAAGTCCCTGAGTCTGGAGCATGTACACATATCCGACCTTTGGAAGGTTTGGATATTCAGCAGCCTGCTCAAACAAAGGCTTTGTTTCATAAGTGTCAAGTCTGTTAGGTTCTACTTCCTTGGCGAGCTTGCCGATGTATGTAGCTACTCTGAATCCCGCCATCCTGACAGCAGCCTCGTATTCGTGCTGCTTGAGATCTTCGACAGGCTCAATCACGAGGCAGAGGTTCAGCAGCTTGCTGAAAGGAGTATAATCTGCGCCCGGACCGCTCATATCGATGATGCCTTCCTGGAATCCTACAATTTTGCCGCAGGTCACGACTCCGACGTTTTCGAGCACATGAGTTCTGCCCTCGCCCACTGTATCTACAGGAGCTATAACGCCCGGGAATATTCCTCCTCTGCCTGAAACCTTTACTCGCGGCTGGATCACATCCTTAACAGGAGTGATTCTTGTCTCTTCGCCCGGCACTGCAACTTCGATTTTAACTGACTTAAGCTTGTCGTCTTCGAGCACAATGCTGGTTACTTCATCCTGATTGACATACAGTACGCCGTTCTCGATTTTGCTTACGCTTCCGAACTCGATCGACTTGATGTCAATTCTACCAACTTCTAATCGCAATACAACCTCCTCGATTATATATTAGAATCGAGCATTGCCTTTATTGAATCTTTTGTTGTCTCTTTGCCGGTAACTTCAGCGATTTTGACGCCGTCCTTGTAAAGAGAGAGAGTAGGCAATCCCAAAACTTTCTGTGAAATGGCAACTCTGCGTGCCTTTGTTGTATTCATCTTGGTGAACTTTACTCTGCCTTCGTATTCCTGCGCGAGGGCTTCGACATCCGGCATGAGCGCCTTGCAAGGCTCACAGCCATCGCCCCAGAAATCCACCAGAATAAATCCTTCACCCTTCAGAATTTCTTCTTCAAAATTGTCTTTTGTGAGTTCTAACATTCTTTCCTCCGTTTTCCGTATGATTTTGTGTTGTCTTTGCGCGCAGATTATTCAAAGTGCTCGCTGATGTATTTTTCTGCTTCTACAGCCGCGATAGCGCCGTCTGATGTGGCAGTTACAACCTGTCTGAGTGTCTTTACCCTGACGTCTCCCGCAGCGAATACGCCCGGAACATTTGTCCTCATGAGCTCATCGGTCTTGATGTAACCTGATTCGTTCAGTTCCACTGCATTTTTGAACACGCTCGTCTGAGGGTCAAATCCGATAAATACGAATATGCCGAATGTGCCGTCGTCTTCGTCAGCCTTGATTTCCCTGAGTTCGCCGGTCTTGGTGTCCTTGAGTACAATGCTCTCTACGATGCCGTCGCCCTTGATTTCGTTGACAACAGCATTGTAAATAAATTCGACTTTTTCGTTCTTTGTAGCTTTTTCTACAATCGACTTTGCAGCTCTGAATTCGTCTCTTCTGTGGATAATGCTGACCTTTCTGGCGAATCTTGTAAGGAACATTCCTTCTTCGAGCGCGGTATCACCGCCGCCGACCACAAATACTTCGAGATCGGTAAAGAAGTCGCCGTCGCATGTAGCACAGTACGAAACACCCTTACCTGTGAAAATGCCCTCGCCCGGGCAGCCGATCTTCTTTGGAGATGCGCCTGCGGCAATAATGACTGTCTTGCCCCTGTACTCCGTGCCGTCTGCGCATTTTATCACCTTGACATCTCCGGAAAAATCCACGCCTGCAACATCTGCCCTCTGGATTTCGGCGCCAAACTCTCTTGCCTGCGCCTCCATTCTGTCGATGAGCGAAGGACCGCTCTCTTCGTGAATGCTGCCCGGATAATTCGCTATTTCGGCAGTTGTGACTATTTGTCCGCCGAGCTTTCCCTTTTCGAGAATCACAGCGTCCATCTTTGCTCTTGCGGCATAAAGTCCGGCTGAAAGACCTGCCGGACCGCCGCCTATGATTACAACATCGTAAACCTTTGACATTTTTCCTCCGTTAATTTCGTCTGTAATGTTAACGCATTACTATACGCTTTATCTATATCCTTATTTTACCAAGAGCATTTAATCCTTTATGTCTTACTTTGTAAAACATATATAAATACTCGCCTTGGGCGTTGCTGCGGAAAGAGCTAGAGACCCTATCATCTGCCTTTTTCTATCAGATCCCTGTCTATGAGCCTGAAATCCGCAAGCAGTTTATCTGTAAAATGCCTTTCGCGCCTGAATTTGCGCGCCATGGCGATAGCGTCTTCCACTATCACAAGCGACTCCACGTCTAAAGCGGCACCTGCGCTGCCTGTAATGACAATGGATTTGTACGGCGTTTCAAAAGGCTTTATGCTCCCGGAAAGAGGATGAGTGAGCAGCCTATGACCCGAATGAACGCGGTCTCTGACGGCTTCGAGCACATCGAGATATTCAAGAGTGTCCAAAAAACAGACTTCGTAGCCGCAGTCCTCCGATAAAAAGTCCGTATTATTAGTCACAAGTATATCTTTCATCTCTCTTCTCCAAATAAAGCAAGGGACAAATAGACCCCCGCCTATCCGTCCCTGTTCCAAACCTGAGAGTTTCTCCATGTGCCGCGCAAACCCGCACTGCGGGAAAGCGTGTGCATAAGGATTGCCCCTTCGGTGCACTATGTCTTTCCAGAGTTCTGTCAGATACCGATCCTTTTGCCTGAGAATTTCAGGCCTAATTGGGAGTTAGGCACTTGTTCCTTCGGCGGCATCGCTGCTCTCTCTCGGCATCCTCAACCAGAGTATTATTTCTATGATTATACCCCATTCCGACTAATAATTCAATACTTGGAATTATACAAATAACTAATAGCGCGCTTCGCAAGAATCGATATTATGACAAACGCAACCGCAAAGCCCGCGGCAAATTGTACCAGATTAAACGGAACGCTGAGCAGGGGCGCTTCCCAATTGCCCTTCATAATGCCGCCCGCTACAAAGTAACCTGCAATCATCACGCATCCCGAACATAGCATTCCTATTCCAATAGTCGCATAGCTAAAGCCTCTTTTGACTATAAAAGACATAAGCATTGCCATCAAACCCTTGATTATAAGCGTTGGAAGCATCCAGTGTGCGTAACCGCTTAATAAATCCGCAAGCGATGAGCCAATTCCTGCCGCGAGCGCCGCAGAGACAGGGTCAAGCACCGCCGAAGCCACAAAAACCGCCGCGTCGCCAAGATGAATATATCCATTGGTAGCAGGAACAGGAATCTGCGGGTACATTGTAAGCACGCATACCACTGCGCCCAGCACTCCGATAAGCGACAGTTTTTTTGCTGAAAATCTCATAAAAACCTCCAGAGGACACTATATCACTATCTGCATTCTTTTGCAAAACCTCGAATATCGGTTGCGACAGCGGCCTATAATTCATTAACTTGTGTGAAGAAAATTATAGCTGTTTCCAAAATGGAAACAGCTGCGGCATGCGGCAAACAGTACAATGCGAATTATTATATTATAGAATACACTTATTGCTATGTACTTGACGCCACGTGCATACATGTTATACTCACCTTGAGTGACAATAATGACATTCCCCAAATGGTTAAACGACAAAGCTACCGAGCAAAACATCAATTTTTCAAAGACTTTGCGAGGCGCTCTGATTGAAAAAGTGATGTAAAATTAAATCTCGGCATACTGCGAATGCCATACTTAAGCAAAGCGGTATAAACTACAAATTTTAAGTGTATAATGAGTGATATGACTACTACGCCGTACAGAGAAAAGACGGAAAGATGCACTGTATGTTTTTCGCATATGCCCCAAAACAGAAAAAAGTGCATATGCAGGCGCAGATTTGCTACAAAAACGGACGCACAGACAGCCCTGGCGCATAAAAACTCTAATGCCAAATAACGCCGCATATCACAAAAACGAAAATCCCACTAACCATTGCGATTAGTGAGATTCCTTGTTTTACAGACATTTGCAAAATCTCTGTGGTGCAACCTACAGGACTCGAACCTGTAACCGCCTGATTCGTAGTCAGGGACTCTATCCAGTTGAGCTAAGGCTGCAGATGGAGGCGGCGACCAGATTTGAACTGGTGAATAAAGGTTTTGCAGACCTGTGCCTTACCACTTGGCTACGCCGCCGGAAAATTAAAGGTATCATCCCAAACTCAACTAACCAATAAATGATACCCCCTGCACACAAGTTTGTCAAGCCCAAAAATCAAATTCATTTTCCCGTAAAAAAAGACCCGACACCCATAAGCACAAAGCACCTACAAAAGTGGTGTCAAAATATAATAACAATCAATCCGACATCACCAAGCGCATGGCAACCGCACTAAAATGTTGCATAATACAGGACTTCTGCGTTTAGCATATCAGAACTTCTGCGCTTAACATATATTTTTCAGTTATTATAATACAAGCCGCCTGCTCGAGTCAAAAAATGATAAACTTGTGCTTGCATTTAATAAATGTTAATTATTCGTCACCAGCGCCATTCGCAGCGTATCGCTACAAATAATGGTAAAATAGAGCAGGAGGGCATTATGCAAAAAGACGATAAACCAAAAAATGCGCTCAATATCAGCGCACGTTCATTTTTGACGGCTACTGCGGTGATTTTTGTGCTGATGGCGCTGTGCTACATTCTTACTTTTTTAATCCCGGGCGGAGAGTATTCGTATGTAACAGACAAACAGGGAAATACAGTCATAGATACCGCCGCCGGATTCCAAAGTACAGAGGGCGGCATCCCGTTTTGGAAATGGCTTCTCTCTCCGCTGCTCGTACTTGGAACACCGGGCGGTGCAACGCTAATAGCAGTTTTATTATTCCTGCTGATAATCGGCGGCGCGTTTAACAGCCTCGAAAACTGCGGACTGATGAAGTACATGCTCTCTAAGATAACGCGCCGCTATGCCGCTTCAAAATACAGGCTTCTGGCATTTATAACATTTTTCTTTATGGCACTCGGTTCGCTGGTTGGCTCTTACGAAGAATGTATTCCGCTCGTTCCGATAGTTGTGGCGCTTTCGCTTAGCCTCGGCTGGGACGCGCTCACAGGACTTGGCATGAGCCTTCTCGCAGCAGGCTGCGGATTTGCCGCAGGCGTGTTCAATCCGTTCACCGTCGGCGTCGCGCAAAATTTAGCAGGACTGCCGCTATTCTCCGGCGCTTCGCTCAGGCTGCTAAGCTTTGCAGTCATCTACGCAGCTCTTCTTGCTTTTTTGATATTTCATGCCAAAAAAATCGAAAGCAGGCAAACAAAATCAGAAGGCGACAATACCGACAAGCATAACATCGACGCAAATGACCGCGGTGCGAAAAGCGTCGGCTTAAAAGACAGCAGCACGAAAAACGACAACGCAAAAAACGACAACTTAGGCGCGTCCAAACGCATGGATACAGCACTTACAGTGTTCGGAGTTATTATGCTCGCAGGCATCGCCTTTGTAATCAGCTCCACATTTATTCCGGCGTTTCAGGATCTGACCATGATCATCGTAGCTCTGATATTCCTTATAGCTGGCATAGCGGCGCCATTAACTGCAGGAATGAACGCGCGGCAGCTCGCATCGAACTTTATCAAGGGTGTGTCCGGCGTGCTTCCGGCAACCGCAATGATATTAATGGCGGCATCCATAAGATTCACCCTTGAAGAGGCAAAAATTCTCGGAACAATACTCCACGCAGCTGTGGAAGCCGCACAGAATATGCCAAAATGGTCTGTTATACTATTTATTTACTTTATAGTATTGATAATGAATTTCTTTGTTGCTTCCGGTTCTGCAAAAGCTTTTATGTTGATGCCTCTCATAGTTCCTATTGCGCAGATTTTCGGGATTTCGCCGCAGCTCTGCGTGCTCGCATTTGCATTCGGCGATGGATTTTCCAATACCTTCTACCCTACAAACCCCGTACTGCTGATTTCACTCGGACTGGCAGATGTCAGCTACACAAAATGGGTCAGATGGTCACTGAAATTCCAGATTATAATCCTGTTTCTGACCAGCGCGATATTGATGTTTGGCATGCTGACAAATTATTGATACCGAATCACAAACGCTGATTAAGCAAACAAACGCTGATTGAACACCGATTAAGTGCCAATTAAACAAACGCTGATTAAACAAAAAAAGCAGATATACGAAATCTGCTTTTTTTGCTTCTGGTGATCCATCCGCGGCTCGAACGCGGGACACCTTGATTAAGAGTCAAGTGCTCTACCAACTGAGCTAATGGACCTTGTGTGGCTGGGGATATAGGATTCGAACCTATGAATGACGGAGTCAGAGTCCGTTGCCTTACCGCTTGGCCAATCCCCAAGATGGGGCGACTAGTGGGATTCGAACCCACGTGTGCAGGAGCCACAATCCTGTGTCTTAACCGCTTGACGATAGTCGCCATGCACTACCGACTAAAAGATTATAACTAATGCCTACAGCGTTGTCAACAACCAAAATGCATTTTTTCGAAAAATTCTTTGACGCTTGAGGGTAAGCGCGGTTTCCTCCTTGAATTACAGCATATGCTGTGCTAAATTGAATGTATGAGCAAATCCGACATAACAATTTGCAGCGCATTGGAGCTTGATATACGAAAAACTTTTGAATGCGGGCAATGTTTCAGATGGAACCGCTGCGAACCCGACGGCGGATATATCGGCGTCGCAAAAGGACGCATTATCGACTTAAATACGCGCAACGGCTATGTATATCAGAAAAACAGTGCCGCACACCTATGCGAAAACGAACGGGCGCTTAACAAATTTTACAAGCAAACACGCAAACAGATGCCGAACAAAAATTGCGAGCAAACCTGCCAAAAAGATGATTTATGGGCGCTTAAAAGCTATTTATCTCTAAACGAAGATTATTCCGAAATACAGCGCGAAATCGCAGAGTTCGCGAAAAAAAGCAATGACAACTTCCTGTTGCAGGCGGCTGACTACTGCACCGGTCTGCGAATACTTAAACAAGATCCTTTTGAAGCGCTTATTTCGTTTATGATCTCGGCAAACAACAATATTCCAAAAATAAAACTGAGCATAGAAGATATGTGCCTGCGCTTCGGCAGTCCGCTCGGCGAATACAAAGGCAGAGCATACTATGACTTCCCCAATCCCGAAGCTCTTGTGAGAGGCGCTGCGGACATTCCGAATATCAGGGCTATAGGATACCGGGCAAGAGGAATAAAGGAAGCGACAGCTAAAATTTTGTCGGGAGAATTAAGACTGAACGAGCTTACGCCGGAACATTCCTCATTCAAAAATGCTGTGAGGGAGCTTCGCAAGCTTTACGGCGTCGGAGAAAAAGTCGCTAATTGCGTCGCGCTTTTCGGACTCGGCCACATGGACGCTTTTCCGGTCGATGTCTGGATCAAAAAAGCTTTAAGCGCAAAATATAATATCGAGAGGGATTTCGAAAAATTTGCCGAAGAGCACTTTGCAGTCCATCCAGGAATTGCACAGCAGTACCTTTTCTTTTACCTGCGAGAAATTAGCTCGCAAAAAATATCACCTAATAAGTGAACTAAATCACTGAATTTACGAAAAAACAGGGTACGCCATAAAGCGCACCCCCAACTTTACTTTTATTGTGTATACAGGGACTGCAACTCAAGATTTCAGCAATTGCAACAAAAACGTAACACCTGTGCTGTTTACTGCAACTGAACACATGTCCATTAACTATCACAGCGCGCTTTGCGCTTTAGCTTCGCACTTCGGCTCTGTACTTAGCTTCTTTCGTTGAGCCAGCCCGCAATAGACGGAGCCACTTCCCTCTGAGACCTGCTGCTGACATACATTCCGATGTGGCCGACAGGAAAAGCAAGCAGCGTCTTGTCTTCGCTTCCGACGAGGTCATTTATAGGAATGGTTGCAGCAGGCGGCACCAAATGATCCTGCTCCGCGTAGATATTTAGAAGAGGACATACAATATTTTTGAGCGACACCTGCTTTCCGCCGATTTCGAGTCTGCCCTCTGCAAGCTCGTTGTTCTGATAAAGCTTCACCAAAAACTCCTCGTACGCCTTGCCAGCCTGCGCCGGAGAATCGAATATCCACTTCTCCATCCTCATAAAGTTTTCCATCACCTGAGGATTATCGATATTATCGATCAAATTCACATACTTATCAACCATAAGCTGGTAAGGTTTTAACAAATTGAACCCAAAGTTCATAAACTCGCCCGGAACCACCCCATACGCCTGCACAATCTTGCTGACATTCATATGCTTAGACCACTGTATCAAAAGCCCCTCGTCGATATCAAACTTCGCCGGAGTCACCATAGTTACCAGATTTTTGACCTTTTCCTGATGAAGCGCCGTGTATATCAGCGAAAAAGTACCGCCCTGACAAACGCCCAACACATTCACCTGCGGAACGCCTGCACGCTTCATGATCTCGTTTATGCAGCTGTCGAGATAATAATTTATGTAATCGTCGAGGGTTATATACATATCCTCCCTCTCCGGATAACCCCAATCGATAATATAGAGATCCAGCCCCTGGTCGAGCAAATTCATAATGACGCTCTTATCCCGCTGCAGATCCATCATATACTGCTTATTGACAAGCGCATATACAATAATGGTAGGAGTTTTGGAAGGATTTTCGACCCTCGGGAGGTAGTGATACAGCTTTACTTTATCCACCTCGTAGACAAGCTGCTTGGGCGTCATATCTGATCCCTTGTAGTCGAGATCCATAAGCACCTTAAATCCGCCGAGCATTTTTTCCTGAAAATCAAGCACTTCCTTTAACGAAGCCGCAAAATCAAACGTTGCCATTTTCTACTCCTGAACATGATTTTAATTCTTCGATTTCTTTTTTAAGATCTCGCACTTCTCTTTTTAAGGTATCGACAGTCTTGTAAAGGCTGTTCATCTCTGAACGTGTCGGCACCGGCAATAGTTTTACAAAATCTTCCATTACACTGTCGAGCTTCATTTTGAAATCCATAGTAGAGTCGACATAATGCCCTATGAGCTTTGAAAACTCCTGAGTTGTAAACAGCTTGTCGTACGCGCCGTCAATCTCCTTGGACCAATATTCGTAAAACTCTCTGAAGGTCTTCGGCTGCGCATCTGTCATAGCCATCTCTGCAAAATCCGCAATGACCTTCTTAACCGTGTCAAATGAAGTCGCATAAATACTTGCGGAAAATTCGCCTATATTCGTAAGGTACTGAACAAAAGTGTTTACAAACTCATTCTGTTTTTCTATATACTCCCTGTTTGAACCAAAGGCAGGTGAATTAAGAATCTTTCCGATAGTAAGCTCGTAATTTTCCTTCCAAAGCGAAACAAAATCTATATAACCCAGTGAATATTCATTCGGTCCCTTAATAATGTACTTCTCGAAATCGACTTCGTAATCGTCAAGCCACGGCCCAAGCAGCATATTGGTAATATCCCTGTACAATTTGAACAATGTAGTTGGATTTTTGACATAAGTCTTGAACTGCTCAGGAACATACGGCATCACATAGGCTGTGAAATTTCTGGACATCTCCGATTCCCAGTTCTCGATCATTTCCTTTGCATTCAGTTTCATCGGTTTTATGCTGTTTTCCACAAGATTCTGCCATAGCTTAAACACCGAGAGATACGTCTCGCTTCCGCCGAGCATTTTTTTGTAAACGTCAAACGCATCGCCCGACTTCAAACTGCCAAAAAATTTTTGATTCAAATCGAAATACGGCTTAAACATTGCTCCGAAATTCTCACTTAGATCCGGCGAAAAATTCTTTTGCCAGTTTTCGTAAAAATCCTTTTGCATATCCATCATTTGCTTAAAATAATCTGCGTTCATACACATACCCTCCTGTGTTTATTTAGAATACTCTAAACTTTTCGTACAAAATTTGCAAGATTGAAAATTAAACAAAAACTTTTCGCTAAATCTAATATAATTAAAATATATCCATTTCCGCATAACAAAAAAGACGCCTTCTGGCGTCTTACGAGAACCCTCAAAACTGAACAGCAGTAGCACAGTCATTCCTTTGAAAGGAGGTGATCCAGCCGCACCTTCCGATACGGCTACCTTGTTA
>JBHAZV010000042.1:0-4621 GCA_041781135.1 Acidaminobacteraceae bacterium | reverse complement strand
TCTTCATCACTTCCCCACTATGATACATCTAATTTTTCGAGATACTCTGCGCCATTTTCTTCGATATACTGTTTTCTTGCACCGAGTTCGTCGCCTAAAAGAACTTCAAAAATCCGTTCTGTGCGGTAGGCATCAGATGCGCAGACCTTTATAAGCCTCCTTGTGTCGGGGCTCATTGTTGTTTCCCACATCATATCGGGATCGTTTTCGCCGAGTCCTTTTGAGCGCTGAATAGCTGCCTTGCCCTTAATTTGCCTCAAAATCTCTGCTTTTTCCTGCTCATTATAGGCGAAATAAGACCTCTGTTTTCCATCTGTAATCTCGTACAGCGGCGTTTCCGCTATATAAATTTTGCCCGCATCTATCAAAGTGGGACAAAGCCTATAAAACATTGCAAGTATCAAGGCACGTATCTGAAAACCATCAACATCGGCATCAGTGCATATTATGACTTTATTCCATCGGAGCGCCTCCAGATCAAACGATTCGAGATCTGTATTGTGCTTGGTTTTAATTTCGACTCCCGCGCCGATAACTTTAAGCAGATCCATAATTATTTCATTTTTGAAAATTTTGTCATAATCTGCCTTCAGACAATTAAGAATTTTTCCGCGCACCGGCATCAGCGCCTGAAAATCTGCATTTCTGGCAAGCTTGCACGAACCGAGCGCAGAGTCGCCCTCAAGTATGTATAGTTCTCGCTGCTCCTTATCCTTACTCCTGCAATCGACAAATTTTTTAATGCGGTTAGTCACATCAATCTTTTGAGCCAGTGTTTTTTTCAAATTCAGTCGAGTGGATTCCGCTTTCTCTCTCGAACGCTTGTTAATTAGCACCTGTGCGGCTATCTTCTCGGCAAAATCTCTGTTTTCTATAAAAAATATTTCCAGTTTTTTCTTTATTTCGTCAGCTATAAAATCATATATAAACTTATTATTTATAGCTTTTTTTGTCTGGTTTTCGTAGCTCGTCTGTGTTGAAAAACTGCTGATTATGACACTCAGCGAATCCTCGATGTCCGCAAATGTTATCTTTTTTTCATTTTTTATGTACTTCGAACCCTCGCGAAGCAGTTTCTCTATTTCGTATGTAAAAGCATACCTTACAGCTTTATCGGGGGAACCGCCGTGCTCCAGATAACTTGAATTATGGTAGTAATCAAATATATTCTTTTCGTTGCTGAATACAAAAGCAACATTGATCCTGACTTCATATTCATCCAAATCCGCCCTGTCGCGCCCCTTGCCGTCCGCTTCGAAATAGACTATGTCGGTCAGTCTGCCTTCTTCGGGGATTGTCTCGGCTATGTAGTCCTTTATGCCTTTTGCGTAAATATATTCGAACGCCTCGCCGGATTCCTCGCACTTCAACACAAATGTTATGCCCGGATTGACAATAGCCTGCCTGTGCACTACTTCCCTAAAATATGCGATATCGATATCGATAGCTTTAAACACTTCAAGATCGGCGCGCCAAGTGATCTTTGTTCCTGTTCCGCGCTCGGACGGTTCCTTGCGGAAGCCTCCTTCTGTCATCTCGCCCTTTTGAAATTTAAGCGTATACAAAAACCCATCGCGTACAACCTCGACATCCATATATTCAGAAGCGTACTGCGTAGCACAAAGACCAAGTCCATTTAATCCGAGAGAAAACTTGTAAACTTCGCTCTCGTATTTACCACCGGCATAAAGCTCTGTAAACAAAAGCTCCCAGTTATACCTTTCCTCGCGTTTATTGTAATCAACGGGAATACCTCTGCCGTAATCCTCCACGGTTATCGAACCGTCTGTATGAACAGTTATATCTATCTGTTTTCCAAAACCTGCCCTTGCCTCGTCTATAGAATTCGAAAGAATTTCAAAAAATGCGTGCTGCACGCCCTCTATCCCGTCTGAACCGAAAATCACGGCAGGGCGTTTGCGTACTCTATCGGCGCCTCTGAGCTGGGATATACTCTCATTTGTATATTTCATCGTTCCTCCAAACACCCAGTCATTATACCAAAAATACGGCGTTCATAAAACCCCGCTCGTCTTTGTTGCCGCTAACGCCTGAAAAATTAAGGAACGACCGAGCAGTGGAACCATATAAGAGCGCTGTGAACGCTAACGCCTGAAAAATCAGGGGGCTACACCGCACCTTATTTGCAACGCCTTTGTTAGCTTGCGCGCTAAATTTTGCAAAATTATGGTTTTAACACCACGGGGTACGCTGAGATTTGCGGCGCACTAATGCGAAATTTCCTTCCAAAACACAGGACAAGGTCGCCACTGTTGCAGCGACCCGCCTCTAAGGAGACACTATCTATCGTGATTAACATCAAAAGATTTGCTTGAAGGGAGCATTTTTATTTTTTCTCCTAAAATTTCTGTTGAATAAATATTCATTCCTTCTTTTTCGTATACCGACGTAATAATTTTGCCCTCAATGCTGATTAATGAGCCCTTTTTGAGGTATTTCACACATTTTTCAGCTTGTTTTCCCCAGACAACAATTCGGGGAAAATCTGCGGTGGGCTTGCCGAGACTCTGACGCTCAGCCTTCTGCGACCCGAAATATCTATCGACCGCAACATTGAATTTTGAAAATTTCAAATTATTTGCAGACATCCTTTCCTCAGGATCCTGAACTACCGTACCGACCAAACTTACTTGATTCATAAAACCTCCGTTTTCCCATCAGAACGCTGTGGGCTTATTACAGATACATATTACCATATAATGTAAGAAATGTCAATACCAATTTTTGTTGTAATTTTGAAACAGTCAATTGGACCGATTTTATTAATTTGTAATTTTTTCCAATAAAATTAAACATTGAATTTTTGTGGCAAAATCAGTAGAATTAATATGGGGACAGAATGAACTGCGAAGAAAGACAAATCAACAATCATAAATGGAACGTGGTTAGCGCGGTTGTGCTGGCATTTGCTACACATCTTGTAAATGCGTACTTTGCGAAATATGCACTTAGGCTCGGTGGCGGCGAAATGGAGATGGCATATTTGCATTCGCTTCCTGCAGCCTTCGGAATGATTTCTCTAATACCAGGCGCAATACTCATAGACGCTATCGGAAGGCAAAAAGCAACAAGCTGGTTTATGTTCGCCCACAAAATATTCTACCTGCTGATGGCGGCTGTGCCTTTTCTTCCGGATTCTGCACCGAAACCGCTGATATTTGTGCTTTTGGTGGCGGCAATGAACCTGCCGGGAGCAATATATACAAACGGATTCAATTCCTCGCTGGGCGATGCGTTCGCTATCAGAGAGCGCAGCAGGGCGCTGGCGCACCGCAATAAATTTTCGGAAATAACCAGAATCGTAGTCACGATAATTTCCGGTTTAGTAATGACGTTGCCCCAAACAGACGACGACGTGATCAAGCTGTATCAGGTGTACTTTGTGATTGCATTTGCCGTAGGGCTTCTTGAAGTTTTTGCATACAAAAAATTCGTGTTTCCAAGCGGAGAAACAAGTTCAGAAACACACCGGTTTCACATCGGCGAATTTACCGATTCTCTAAAATCCAGCGCAAAATTTGCATTTACCAACGGACGCTTTGTACTGTTTATGGTATTGTCTATGTTTTTCTACATCGGATGGCACTACGGCTGGCCGCTGTTCAGCGTATTCACGGTACAAAAATTAGGCGCAACAGAAGGGTATCTCGCGATATATTCTGTTGCGGCGGCAATTGCCTCCGTCGCGGCAACAAACTTCTGGGTTTGGCTGAGTAAACGCATACCCGCAAGCAAATCCATAATTTATGCAACCGCCGGAATGAGCATAACTCCGTTTACCTATATAATTTTCAATACTCTGGAACTCCAAATAATTTGCTATGCATTCAGCGGGTTCTTTATACTCGGCACAACTATGAACCTGCTGCTGATGACGCTTGAAATCACCCCGACAGCAAACCGCACTACAATAATGTCTATTCACGCGACACTTATCGCGGTATCCCAAACCATACTGCCAATAATAAGCGTTCAAATACTCAAAATTACAAACATTGAGATATCGCTTGCAATCACCGGTATTCTGCGATTCTTGGGCTGCTTTACTCTGCTGATTTTCTATCTTCTCACCCGAGGGCGTTCTGCAAATATATATGAATAGATATAATTCAGCAATCTGCAAGCTATTCAATTAATACCGCAATGCGTTAAAATGTGTCGTAACACAGCGTGAGCTTGCTGCGTATGCTGCAGCAAATGGCAGGGACCTATGCCTTAAATTATTCATACGTTTGCAGTTTACCGAATGCTCTAATAGCTTTTGCGTTGCCTGCAGCCACTATTTCTACTCTATTTTAATAAATTATCTACGAACACAAATCCAAACTGTGACTATCCTAAAGCGCTTCCACTTCCTCAAGAGAAAGTCCTGTGAGTTTGGAAATCAGACCAAAATCTAAATTTTCCAGCTTCATCTGCGAGGCGATCCGAAGCTTGCTCTGCTGCTCGCCCCTTGATAAACCCTTAGCAAGCCCCTTTGCTTCGCCGCGTTCTTCGCCTAATTTCATGCCTGCATCGTATGATTCGCGCGTCTTTACTCTTATGTCTGTCTCGTAATCGTATTCTCCGAAGAACATATTTCTTACCTCCCTGATATTCT
>JBHAZV010000041.1:0-50382 GCA_041781135.1 Acidaminobacteraceae bacterium | reverse complement strand
CCTGATGGAAATTTAACTTTTGAGCTTTTGGATGCGGAGGACAAGATCGTAGCGAATGTTGAAGTTACTGATGTGTTGGATAGCGACGGGAAAAAGACCGGAGTTAAACGTATTCGTTCTACTTTCACAGATTATGTAAATGATAAGTACGACATAAAGGGAACAATGTTTTTTTCAGCCTCGTTGGATCAGAAAGTAGTATCAAATGAATCACAGGTTTTGAAAGTTTCATTGAAAACTACCATCGATACAGTGGCTCTTGAACAAAACTTACAGATAAAACCGCTGACACCGATTAATGATGAACTAGTCGCTAAATGGCATTCCAACAAGCTTGAAAATGGTTCAGTAAGGTGGACAGTCAGGTTGAATCATAAAAAAGGAGAATTGGAAGGTGCTGTAATCAATGATGAATTACGTGTGACCAGTGCTGTTGATACAATGGCGGGTATTGGATATGACGCGGGTAGCTTCGAATTGCGAGAAGTCGAAATGGATGAATATGGAAGAACAATAAAAGATTTGGGAACAACAAAATTGTCCGTTGGAGAAACTGCCGATTATAAGCTTGAGGTTACAAATCTTGCTGTTCACGGAAAGGCGAGCTTTACGCTTACATTCAAGAGTAAGGCATATGATGGAAAGCAATACAGACTGTATTATAGCACGACTTATCCTTCTAATACTAAGCCGTATCTGAAAAACTCTGTTCAAGTGGATGTAGACAGTATAATTAAAAACGTAAGTTCTGTGTTTAGAAACGACCTTGCAGGCGGCACAGGACAGGGTAATTTGAAAGGAAAGATAATGGTGGTCAAGAAAGATTCTTTATCTGATTCTCCGATCTCCGGAGTGAAATTTCAGATTATCGACAGTTTGAATAATGTTGTTGAGACTTTGACTACCGATTCTGAAGGTAAGGCAATCTCTGGAGTATACAGTGACAGAGCAGTTTTAACGGTAAAAGAAACAAACCCTGCGCCGGGATACAAGGTTGTTAGTTTTGAGAAGGTAGTAAAAATAAATGAAGATGGGAATAATGACGGAGATATTGTCGTTGTCACAAATGACCCGATTACGAAGAAAATTGTCGTCAAAAAGATATGGAATGGCGAAGCGCTTGAAAGTGCAAAAGTTGTTCTTAAGCTTGGAGGCAGCGAAATAAATAATGTTACGCTGTCCTCTTCTAACAACTGGACTCACGAATTTGAAGTCAGAAGATATGCTTCTGGAACAACCAATGAAATTAATTATGACGTATCCGAAGTCGTTCCGGAGGGTTACAATGTAGAGTACAGCACCGCAACAGACAGCGATGGCAATGTCACGGTTACGATAACAAATACCAAGAAGCAAGGCACTTCGGGCGGCTCTACGACCACAACCACATCAGACGCTACTACACCGGATACAACTGCGGCGGCAGATACGACAACCGGCACAAATCCGGAAACCACGACAGGCACGACAAGCGATTCCTCTCAGGCTACCACCGATTCTGCAAATACTTCCGCGACCCAGAGCTCAACAACAACCGGAGGCGGAATGGGAGGAGCGGGTTCTTCGGTGACTACAGTAAAAGTTTCGGTGAGCAAGGTCTGGGAGGGCGAAGCCGGAGATAAGGCAGTAGTATTCCTGCTTGCAGAGGGCAAGGTTATAGACACAGTCGAGCTTAATGCGGGCAATGGCTGGCAGCACACATTTACAGACCTTCCGGAGTACGACGGAGCTACAAAAATCAGGTATTCTGTCGGAGAGCAGTCCATGAGCGGCTACGGCACAAGGATAGAAATACTTTCGCCCGGCGTATACAGAATAACCAACACAAGACTGGAAACTCCGATAAACGAGGATGAAGAACCGTTTATATGGTATTCTGAGGATACTCCGCTCGGCGGCACTGGGGGTCCTGAGCTTCCGTATACCGCGACACTTCCGGCAGAGCTTTACTACGGAATAGGTCTATTGGTAATTGCACTCGGCGTCGCGCTGAGGGGCATCAAAAAGTAGCACAAAACGGCTTAAAAGTCTTAAAGCTGCTTGAAACGGCATGAAATAATATAAAAGCAGCACAAAAGCTGCTCAAAATAAGTATAGGCACAATCAAGGCGCTCTTCGCATTTGGGCGCCTTTTGGCAGCGTTTTGTCATTTAATCGGCAAACCCTGCCAAAAACTATTGTTTTTGCAAAATTTCCGTCTGATGCATTGATTTTGAATTGCAAAACAAGCATAATATAAGTGCAATAGAAATGAAGGGAGTTGGCAATATGGCTACTACAACAAATTTCAGTGTTCGTATGGACAGCGATATAAAAAAACAGTGCGAAGCGCTGTACGGCGAATTGGGTGTCAATCTGACAACAGCTATCAATGTTTTTCTTCGTCAGTCGCTCCGTGTTGGCGGTTTTCCTTTTGATGTTCGCGTGGAACAACCGAATAAAGAGACAATTGCGGCGATGTTAGAAGCAGAGCGCATTGTCCGTGATCCGTCTTTGAAGCGCTATTCCGATGTCGAGGAAGCGTTGAGGGCGCTAAAGGAATGAGCAAGCATTTAGACATCGTTTGGACGAGTCAATTCAAGAAAGACTACAAGCTGGCAATGAAACGCCGCATGGAAATTGGCCTTCTTGATGATATTATCCGAAAGCTGTCGAGCGGCGAACGGCTTGCGGAGAAGAACAAAGATCATGCCTTAATCGGGGATTGGACAGGACACCGTGAATGTCATATTCAATCGGATTGGCTATTGATTTATCGGATTGAGAATGATTTGCTCGTGCTGACACTTGCCAGAACCGGCACCCATAGTGATCTCTTTGGGAAATAGGGAATGCGCAAGTTAAAATTGTGGAGGGGATAGCTGAGGGGCATCAAAAAGTAGCACAAAACGGCTTAAAAGTCTTAAAGCTGCTTGAAACGGCATAAAATAATATAAAAGCAGCACAAACGCTGCTTAAAATAAGTATAGGCACAATCAAGGCGCTCTTTGCATTTGGGCGCCTTTGTGTTATAATCCTGTGGGAGATTTAGAAATGTGCAGCATAAACAGAGTGGCTTTCAGCATTTTTGGAATTGATATTGCCTGGTATGGCGTGATAATAACATCCGCAATAGTGATTGCAACGCTTTTAACCATTAAAATAGCCGAAAAACGCGGATACAGCAGCGATGATATTATCGATATAGCACTTTGGGCGATACCGATGGCGATAGTGGGCGCGCGTCTTTACTATGTGGCTTTCAATTTAGATTACTACCTTGCAGATCCCATAAGGATATTGATGGTACGCTCGGGCGGGCTTGCAATACACGGCGGCGTGCTCGGCGGCGTGTTCGGCGGTTATATATGCTGCCGTATAAAGAAATTGCATGCCGCTGATTTGCTGGATATAGTGAGTATGCCGCTCATACTCGCACAGGCGATCGGCAGATGGGGCAATTACACCAACGGCGAGGCGCACGGCGGCCCTACCGATTTGCCGTGGGCGATAGAAGTGGGCGGAGAGATGGTGCATCCGACTTTTCTGTATGAATCGATGTGGAATCTCCTGTGCTTCGGAATCCTGATTCTGCTTTACAGACGCAGAAAAAACTACGGTGAGGTTTTTGTCGGCTATATGGCGCTTTATTCCTTCGGCAGGTTTTTTATTGAGGGTCTGCGAACGGATTCGCTGATGTTTTTTGGACTTCGCACGGCGCAGGTGGTTTCTGTAGCTCTAATGCTGTTTTCGGCGGTGGCTCTGTACTTTATTAAGAAAAACCCAAATACTCTTGTAAAAAACTGAAGTGAGCGCTGTAGGCTGATTTCTGCTCGCGTGTTTTATAAATTTGACAAAAGGACTTGAAAGGGTCCTTTTTTTTATATAAAATATGAGTGACGGTGGCATAAAGTGCATAAAAGTGGAGTAAAGTGTCACATGTGCTGCCTACGAGGTAAAAATCAATGTTTACGGGAGAATTCAAGCATACTCTGGACGGCAAGAACAGAATCAGCATACCTGCAAAATTTAGGGATCTTGCCGGCGAGGTCATATATGTCACAAGAGGCCTGGACAGCTGTTTGTTTTTGTTTTCCAAAAGCGATTGGGAGGAGTTCAGCAGAAGGCTTGCGGAGCTTCCTATCTCCAATAAGGACGCCAGAAAGTTTGCAAGGACATTTCTCTCCGGCGCGTCTGAATGCAGTCTTGACAAGCAGGGCAGAATACTTTTGCCGCAGTACCTCGTAGACTATGCCGGTATTGAAAAAGAAGCTTATATAAACGGCGCTGGAGCACGCATGGAGATATGGGAGTCTTCAAGGTGGGAGGAATACAGTCTCAGCCTGATAAATGATATCGACGAGATCTCAGAGGGAATGGAGAATTTGGGGATTAGATTTTAATGGAATTCAGTCATGAATCGGTGCTGCTGCAGGAATGCATAGCAGGTCTCAATATAAAACCAAGCGGCATATATGTCGATGGAACTCTCGGCGGTGGTGGGCATACCTTTCAGATCGCCCAGAGGCTCACCACGGGTATGGTCATCGGCATAGATAAAGATGCCGAAGCGCTTGCAGCTGCTAAGGGCCGCCTTGGGATTTTTGGCTCGCTTGTAAGGTATGTAAACGGCGATTTTGCAGATGCCGCGGAAATGCTCAGGGATATGGGCATAGAGCGCATAGATGGAATGCTGCTCGACCTCGGCTGCAGCTCGTACCAGTTTGACAATGCCGAGCGCGGTTTTTCGTATATGCAGGATGCGCCGCTCGATATGCGGATGAGCTGCGAATCGGATTTTACAGCCGCCGATGTCGTCAATCGGTATTCGAGAGATGAACTTGCAAAGATTATTAAACTTTACGGCGAGGAGCGCTGGGCAGATAGGATCGCGGAGTTTGTCGTCGGTTCTCGGCCGATAAATACGACATTTGAGCTTGTCGATGCGATTAAACGCGCCATACCTGCGGCTGCGCGAAGGAACGGTCCGCACCCTGCAAAGAGGACTTTTCAGGCGATACGCATCGAGGTAAACGACGAACTGGGTTCTGTAGAGCGCGCAGTGCCGAGCGCGATATCCATGCTTAATACTGGAGGCAGGCTTTGCATCATTTCCTTTCATTCGCTGGAGGACAGAATAGTAAAGCAGGTATTTAAAAATTCGGGACAGATGATTATTACAAAGCGCCCTCTCGAAGCTTCGGAGGAGGAGCTGCAGAGAAACCCAAGGGCAAGGAGCGCAAAGCTGAGGATACTCGAAAAACTTTAAGAGACATTAATGGAGGTTGACATGGGAGAACTTGATAAACTGCTTATATCAGAGACAAACGAGCATGAAAAAAAGATCAAAAGGACTGTGTTTGTGAGCAGGACAAAGGACTTTCTTTCGAATGTTCTGAAAATCTGTCTGCTTGCTGCAGTGTTCTTTGCCACTCTTGATTATATAGGTAACAAGGCTTCCATTTCGGAGCAAAATCTGCGCAATGTCGCGCTCGAAAATGAGGTGCATGATCTGCAGTCGCGCATTGCCGAACTGAATGTCGCGATAAGTTCGCAGTTTTCGCTTGAACACATCAGCGAGTATGCTGCCAACGAGCTTGGAATGATATATCCTACCGCGGCAAGGGTAGTATCTCTCGATTCGAGCGGTTATGTAGCGATAGCAAGCCCTTCGTCGGTATACCGCTCTGTTGTCGGCGGCGAAATCGCAATTAAAACACGCTCGAAAGAATAACATAATTAGTGATATAATTATACTATGAACATCATACGAAGGCGCCTGTCATTTTTGTTTTTCTTCGTCGGAGTGCTTGGAGCGATAATAGTCTTACGTTTAGTAAATCTCCAGTACGTCGAAGCCGAAAAATATGCCAAGCAGGCACAAGAATTACACATCGCAACGCGAGTCATATCTGCCAAACGCGGCAGAATCCTTGACAGCGGCGGCGATGTTCTTGCTATTTCGTCGGAAAGTTACAGAATACTTGCATATATGGATTCGGAAGATGTCTCCAAAACGCGCGAAATTTTAGAAGCCATAAAGGAAATTTCGGATTTTGACGTTGATGCCGCTGTAAGAAAGCTTATAGAGGCAGGGCAGGGCAATTATGCAGTTATTGCAGAAGATATTCCGAAAATGGAAAACGATCTCATTATTACCCTGCTTAAACAGCGCGGCGTAAATAATGTCGTAATGGACAGGCAGAGCAAGAGGACGTACCCTTTTAAGTCGCTGTCTGCGCATATTATCGGGCTCACAAATTCGGAGGGCAGCGGTTATCTCGGCGCCGAGCTTTATTACAATGACCGTCTTGCAGGCGCACAGGGCTGGGAGAGACGCACCGTGGACAGAGACCGCAATCCGCTGCCGTACGGGATACACGAAATAGAACCTGCAGTCGATGGAAAGGATGTCTATCTTACTACAAAAAATTCCATACAGTTTTTTGTAGAGCAGGCAATAAAGGCGACGCACGAGGAAGTCGGCGCAAAATCTGTATCCGTGTTAGTGACCAATGTCAGGGATAATTCTGTCCTTGCGATTGCGACATATCCGGGATTCAGCCTTGGAAGCCCTTATGATTTCGGTCCTGACATGGACGAACAAAAGTGGAGCACTCTGACAGAGCAGGAAAAAACTGATTATTATTATCAGCAGAGATGGCGCAATAGAGTCGTTTCGACTATTTACGAGCCCGGCTCAGCTTTTAAGACTATTATTACTGCGATAGCGCTCGAAGAGGGGCTTATTACCGAGCATTCGGAATTTGTATGCGACGCCTCCCGCCAGGTCGAGGACCGCGAACTTAAATGCATAAGCTATCCGAACGGTCATGGCAGGCAGACGCTCGAACAGGCGTTTGTTAATTCCTGCAATGTCGCATATATGCAGATAAGCGAGAGAATAGGCGTAGAGAGGCTCTATAAATACTTCAGAAAGCTTCACCTTTTTGAGCCGACGGGAATTGATCTTCCGAATGAGTCTGCGCCTTTTTATGTCGAGGAAAAGAATGTAGGCGCGGTAGAGCTCGCCACGCTGGGTTATGGCCATGCGATAAGCATAAATATGCTGAACATGGTTTCTGCGGTCTCCGCAATCGTAAACGGCGGTTACTATTATCCGATTTATATCGCAAGGGACTCTGACGGCACTCCGCTGAGACCGGAGGCTGGTAAACCTGAGAAAGTGTTTTCTGCAGAGACCTGCGAGGTTGTAAAGCGCCTGATGACAGCACAGGCAAAAATTTCGCCGCTCAAAGATATCGAAACTGTCACGATAGGGGGCAAATCCGGCACAACAGTAAAATTTGTCGACGGTGAGTATGATGACAATACTGTAATATCTTCCTATATCGCTTTTGCGCCGATGGAGAATCCGGTTTACTGCGTCTATGTCTTAGTAGACGAGCCGGATGTAGAAAAGCACGGGCTTAGGACGGCGTATCCGCTCGTCAGGCGTGTATTTGAAGATATTTTCAGGCTTTATTCAATAGATACGAGTTCCGAGAACAGACAAGATGTCGAAGCGCCGCAGCTTGTTGGTGGTACTTTGGAATGGGCTGCCGAGGTTGCGGGCTGGTACGGGCTCGAGGTTTCATCAGAAATCGGCGAACCGGAAGCGGACAAGGAATACGTGGTTATCGACCAGTTTCCTTCGGCAGGGACAAGGATAAAGCAGGGTTCGATCATAATTTTGAAAGTAGAGGAGAATATTGTCGAATGAGGACAGTACTTACAATAGTATTTCCATTTGTCGTGGGCGTGCTTATCGCCCCGATGATGATAAAATTGCTGCACAGACTGAAATTTGGGCAGGAGGTGCGCGGTGAGGGGCCGCAGACGCATCTTAAAAAACAGGGTACCCCGACAATGGGCGGAATACTGTTTATAGCACTGTTTGTAGCATATTCGCTCGCGTTTAGGCTATTTACATTTTCTGTGACTTACATTATCGCCTCTGTACTGCTCTTCTCTGCAATAGGATTCTGTGACGATCTGCTTAAAATACGTCGAAAAAACAGCGACGGGCTCAGTTCAAAGCAGAAGCTTGTGCTGCAATTTGCCGTTTCGGCGGCGCTTTCATTTGGAGCGCTCGGGTTTGGAACTCGGATGGTATTTCCGTTTATAGGTATATTCGACGCCGGGATATGGTTTGTGCCGCTGCTGGCTTTTATGTATATCGCACTTACAAATGCCGTAAATTTGACGGATGGCGTGGATGGTCTCGCCGCTTCTGTTACGAGTGTCGTAATACTGCTTCTTGCAGTAATAGCGGCAAAGAGCGGTGTTGCCGATGTGGCTGATGCTTCTTCTATAATGTTAGCCTCGCTGCTGGCGTTTCTTTTGTTTAATTGGCATCCCGCAAAGGTCATTATGGGAGATACAGGTTCTTTTGCGCTCGGTGGGTTTGTTGCCGCCGCATCGGTGGCCCTCGGTGTGCCGCTGCTCATTCCGATATTTGGACTTATCTATGTGGTGGAAAATCTTTCCGTAATGATTCAGGTCGCGTATTACAAGCGTACGCGCAGGAGGATTTTCAAAATGTCTCCTATCCACCATCACTTCGAATTGTCCGGATACAGCGAGGTGCGGATTGTGCTTATGTTTTCCGCAATTACTGCAGTGTGCTGCGCCATCGCGTATTCTGCATGGATTTTTGCGGTGCAGTAGGAGGAAGTATGAACCGACGATATATTAACGAATTGAAACAAATGAATGTTGCCGTGATAGGGCTTGGTATTTCGGGGGAAGGCGTTTTAGAATCTCTTGGCAAGATTGGCGCACGATGCTTTGTGTTCGACAAAAATCCGCAGTCGGCTCTCAGCTGCGGAGAATATGTGCCGATAGAAAAAGCGGACCTGCATGAGTACGACTTGGCGGTTATAAGTCCCGGAGTGCCGCTAACATCAAAAGAAGCTGCATATTTTGTCGAAAAGGGAGTGCCAGTAATAGGCGAGATAGAACTTGCATACCGCCTTACAAACTCCGATATTATCTGTATCACCGGCACAAACGGAAAGACGACCACGACATCACTCTGCGGAGAAATATTTGCTGCTTTTATGGATTCGCGCGTTGTCGGAAATATCGGTATTCCTGCAGTCCCGTATGCGCTTGAGGATCACGGCGCGCTCGTGGCAGAAATTTCTTCCTTTCAGATCGAGACATTGCGCGATTTCAGGGCGAAGATATGCGCCGTGCTCAATATCACCCCGGATCATCTTGACAGACACGGCACATTTGAGGCGTACACCGCTCTAAAATTAGATTTGTTAAGGCGCGGCGAAATAAAAATCATGAATGCCGACTGCTCGGTGCTTGCGAGCTGCAGCACAGAATTTGAGGATGCGTATTTCTTTTCGGCAAGGAGCGAACAGCGCAGGGGCGCATATGTCCGCGAAGGCAAGATTTATGTCTCGCTTGGCGATTCGAAATCCAAATGCCCGATTTATACCAAAGTAGATGTTTCGGCTGGCGATGTCGCGTGTGCAGACAACAGCCGCGGTCTTGGAGAGCGCGTCCACAGATCGCAGGAAGAGTATATCTGCGATATATCGGATATACATCTGATGGGAGCGCATAATGTAGAAAATGTGCTCTGTGCCGCACTGACAGCAAGGCTCTACGGAATTCCGGCAGAGATTATAAGAGAGTCGATTCGCCGCTTTAGAGCTGTCGAGCACAGGATAGAATATGTGGATACAGTGCGAGGGGTGCGTTTTTACAATGATTCAAAGGGTACAAACCCGGATTCTACAATAAAGGCGATAGAGGCAATGGATGCGTCGTGTCATCTTATTGCAGGGGGTTACGAGAAAAATTCTGATTTTACGGAAATGCTCGAGGTTGGTCGCGGAAGAATAAGCAGTTTCGCGCTGATAGGAGTTACAGCGGAGCGAATCCGCGACAGGGCTGTCGAGCTCGGCTACAGCGCGGATAGCATAAGCGTTTTGCCGGATATGCGCGCGGCTGTCGAATGCGCTTTTTCAAGAGCCGCGGACGGAGAAATCGTACTGCTTTCGCCTGCATCTGCAAGTTGGGGCATGTACAGGAATTTTGAAGAGAGAGGCAGGGATTTCAAGGAGCTTGTCGCTAAGCTCCCTCGCTGACACCTATGCTGACATCTATATTGAAATAGGAAGCTGCAATGGAAAAAAAACAAGCGCCTGAGCTGCGCAGGAAGCATCCCGATTATGTACTGGTGGTCTGCACGCTTTTGGTAGTTGCAATCGGAGTTATAATGATTTATTCCTCAAGCAATTACTACGAGCTTCAGTACAGCAAAAACAGCCAAAATCTGCTTTACGACACCATCAGGTGGGTGGCGGTAGGTTTTGCCGTGTTTTTTGTCGCGGCAGGCATCAAGTTCACTATTTACAAAAAATGGAATTATGCTCCGATTTGGCTATTCTTTGGAACAACTGTTCTGATGTTGGTTGCGCTGTTTTTTTTGCCGTCTGTCCGCGGAGTTCACAGATGGATTGTGGTTGGCGGCTTTCAGTTTCAGCCTTCGGAATTTGCAAAGCTTGCGCTTGTGATGGCGCTTGCGGCGTATTTAGAACGCTATGTGCCTTGGAGCAGGAGCTTCGGAGAGAGGGCAGTGCACTTTTTTGTGCTGATAGCCGCAATAGGATTTGTTGCTGGGATAATATATTTTGAGCCTAATAAGAGCACGGCATTTGTAATAGCTGCAATAGGCTTTATACTGTTGTTTGTGGATGGGGTGAGCGTTATTGGTTTGATAGGCGTCGGCGTTTCCGGCATACTGCTTGCTTATGCGCAAATGCTCGCTTCCGGTGAACTCAGGCGAATAAATACTTTTCTTGGCAAAAATTCGGATGTTCAGGAGGCAGGCTGGCAGATTTGGCAGTCGCTTATAGCGTTCGGGATCGGTGGGGTGACAGGTGTAGGGCTCGGCAACGGAACACAGAATAAACTGTATATCCCGGAGGTTTTTAATGACTTCATACTCGCAAACATCGGCGAGGAGCTTGGTTTTACAGGCGTGGTTTTGCTTCTTATGCTCTATATAATAATGATTTACAGATGCTTCAAAATAGCGATGAGCGCGCCCGACAGATTTTCGGCTCTTCTTTCTGCAGGTGTTGCAATAATGCTTTCCGTACATGTGCTGCTGAATTACATGGTAACTACGGAAATCGTTCCGACCACCGGCGTTACGCTTCCGCTTATAAGTTATGGCGGCACCTCAACAGTCGTTTTTTTAGGGGCGCTCGGGCTTGTGGTCGGAGTTTCGAGGTATCAAAAAGTTGAATAGACAGGCGGATTTTTGGTTATGGCAGTAGAATCGGCAGGAATTTCCAAGGGCATGCGTGCGGTAGTCACCGGCGGAGGAACGGCAGGTCATATCAACCCGGCGCTTTCCATCGCCCGAATACTCAGGGAAGAGGGGCTGAATGTGCTTTATATCGGTTCTAATGCCGAAGATTGTCTTGACAGACAGCTTGTAGGCAGGACCGATTACGATTTTCTCGGTCTCGATATTGTAACTCCGCTGTTGAAGGTGTCATTTCAAACTTTCCGCTCAATAATGAGCATAATCCGGGCTTATTTCAGGTGCAGACGGCTTTTTAAGAAGGAGCGCCCGGCTGTGGTCGTAGGAACTGGCGGATTTGTTTCGCTGCCTGTTATGCTTGCTGCCGTCTCGCTCGGAATACCAACTGCAATACATGAACAGAATGTCAGTCCGGGTTATACAAATAAGTGGCTTTCCGGGAGGGTGAGTAGAGTTTTTCTGACTTTTGCCGGCAGCGCTTGTCATTTTAGTAAGCGCGGCAGATCGCGCGCTGTCGTAACGGGTGTGCCGCTTCTGAATACTCCGGAAAAAGTGAGTGCTGAAGAATACGCAAAGCGAGTCGTGGGCGGGCTGAGGGTATTAGTCGTGGGCGGCTCGCTCGGCTCAGCATTTTTGAACGATTTAGTGACGGGTCTCGATTTTTCGGAAAAGACTCTCGAAAGGCTTAATATCAAACTGTCGTGCGGTCATGCGTACTATGACCGCCTAATTTCTGATAATAATTCTCGCTCGCGTCTCGGATCTTGCCTGGAGATTGTGCCGTATATAACCGATATGAAGAGTGAACTCGAAATCGCCGACCTGATGGTGTGCAGAGCGGGCAGCTCTACCGTGTTCGAGGGCATAATGTCCGCAGTGCCTGCGATAGTAATACCTTCGCCGAATGTCGCCGGCGACCATCAGCGGCCAAATGCTAAGTATTGGGAGAGCACCGGGGCTGCGATTTACGCCGAAGAGAGCGAGATTACATCGGCGAAGCTTAGCGAGATAGTAGCTGATTTTGCCGCGCATCCGGAGAAGCTGTCTGCAATGCGAGCAGCAGCCGAGTTGCAGGATATGCCGGACGCGAGTGTGGCGCTTAGGAGAGAGCTTCGCGCTCTGCTTCGCAAAGGCGGGGCTTTATGAAAAATCTCTTCTGGTTCGTGCTTGCAATTGCGCTGTTTGCTGCACTTGCATACGGGATTTATGTGAGTCCTGTCTTAAGGATACAGAATATAGAATTTGATTCGCAGTACGGTTTAGATCTTGAAACTCTCTCGCTGTACTCGGGGCTTGCGCATGGAGATTTCTATTTTGATGTGTCCGAAAAAGCTATAAGCGAATCGCTGCTCGGACATCCGTTTGTAAAAGATGCGACTGTAACCAAAAAATTTCCGAATACAGTGGTAATAGATATAGTTTACAGGCAGCACTTCTGCGTGGTGCGTTATCTCGACATGCTTATATCGATAGATGACGAAGCGATAGTGCTCGGAGTTCTGACAGAGGCGGGCGACAGCTTTGTAGTGACGGGACTGCCGCTTGATTCTTATTCGGCTGGCAGGACAATAAAAATAACAAAACTCTATGTTCTTCAGAATGTGATAAACTATATAAAACTATTTGAAATAGCGAGGTTGAGTCCGGAAAAAAATGTAAGATTCGAAGACAACTGCATCTACTTCGAAGTAGACGGACTATTTGTCAATTTTGGACTTGGCGAGAATTACGAGAAGCGTTTTAATGACTTTTTGGTAATTTACAAAGATCTCCGCAAAAAAGGAGTTGAAAAGGGCACAATCGATATAAGCAGCGACGGGCTTCCTGTTTATAGACCTTTCGGAGATTGAACGGAGTGCGAGGAGATATATGAAGATAACAAAGGGGCATGCGTGGGTTGCGCTGGCGTGCTTGCTGCTCGGAGCGTTTATTGCGTTCCAATACAAGTATTACGCAAAGAATTACGTCAACGACTCATCGCAGTTCGAGAAGATGGGTCAGGAGCTTATGACATTAAGGGCGGAGAAAACCGCGCTGCTTCAGGAGATAGAGCAGCTTCAGGGAAGGCTCGACACTATTTCCAATTCCGCTTCACAGGAATCGGCGCTTGTAAAAAATCTGACGGAAGATCTGAACAGGATTCGTGCGCTGCTCGGTCTTACCAAATTGAGCGGTCCCGGCATCGTAATTACTCTCGACGATTCGTCTTCAACGGAGGGTGTAACTGCTACCAGGCTTCTTGCGTATGATTACCGAATGATTCTTGACCTTGTCAACGAGCTGTATGCCGCTGGCGCAGAGGCGATCTCGATAAACGAGCAGAGGCTTACAAATTATTCTGAGGTCAGGCTTGCGGGCAGGCAGCTCAATGTCAATTTTGTGCCACTGTCGGCGCCATATGTCATAAAAGTTATAGGCGACTATGACACCTTGAATGGCGCTATAACGAGCAGGTTCGGGATAATAGGCAGATTCAGGGAGGCGGGCTACTACGCCGAGGTCAGGGATGCGGAAACCATCGAAGTGCCTGCATTTACCGGCGTGCTGAGGTTTATACACGCTCAGGTGGTAAAATAGGCGGATTTATGAAAAAGGGCATATTCATACTCAGGCACGCGCTGTTTGCGGTACTCGTCGGGATTTTGGTGGCCTTTTTTTTGAATTTGTCAAAATCTGACAAGTACGTATCTGCGCGAAATTTATTTACTTTGAATAACGAAATAAACACGCTCAGGCAGGAGGTAGAGGTGCTTAAAGAGTGGCGCAGGCATCTGGAAGACCAGCTTGCCTCTGCAGAGTTTGCGTTTAACGGCCTAAAGGAGCAGTATGAGGACGTGCTCAGCGAAGAACTCAATCAACTGAAAGCATTTGCGGGGTATACCGATATCTCCGGGCCTGGCATAATCATAATAGTGCAGGACGGCGAGCGCGAACTTATGCACGACGAATCCGCAAACAATCTTATAGTGCATGACACCGACCTGATGGATATTGTCGAAAGCCTGAGAAATGCCGGAGCAGAGGCAATATCCATAAATGATGAGCGCATAATTTTAGAGAGTACCCAAGTGCGATGCGTAGGCCCGGTTATAATGATAAATGGCGTCCAGCTCGCGCCTCCGTTTGTCATAAAGGCGATAGGCGACCGCAAGATTCTTGCGGCAACCATGAGCACGCAGGGCGGGCTGCTCGATGAACTTCGCGGCTGGGGTCTGCGGGTGGAAATAAATACGGCAAAGCATATCGAAATATTCAAAATAGGAGTGAACGGCAGATGATACTGATTGCGATATTTATAGTTGTGGGCGTAATCCTCGGACTTTACATACCGATAGAATTTTTCTCAATAACTTCGTTTTATGTTTCGGTCGGGATACTTGCGGCGATGGATGCGATAGTCGGAGCGATTAAGGCAACTTATATGGACGAATTCGACCCTGTGATATTCGGTTCGGGTCTTTTTATCAACACCATCCTTGCGATGATACTTTCGTGGGTGGGAGACCGCCTTGGGATACCGCTCTACTATGCGGCGGTATTCGTGTTCGGAACCAGACTCTTCAACAACCTTGCGCTGATCAGAAGACAGATTATTACAAGGTTCAGGGAGCGCAGAAGACTTAGAAAAACTTTGCTCTTGGAGCAGTCCGGATTAGAGCAGTCCGAATTAGAGCAGTCTGAATCCGAAGAACAACAATCACAGGAATAGGCAGGGCAATTTTTGCGACAAATGCAGTGTTTATCAGATGTGTGTCAGAAACTTATGTATAGTCATACGGCATCTTGATAAGCAGAACCAGAATATGCTAAAATGCGTACAGAGAAAACAAGCAGCGGGCAGATGATGTTTATATTCGACCAAAACACTGAGAACCAGTGTTTTTCGGATTTATCCGCCGATGAAAAAATAAAATCAAAGAGTGGAGGAAGTATGGAATACCTTACCGAAGATGATGTAGTGAAAATAATTGTTATTGGTGTTGGAGGAGCAGGAAACAATGTCGTAAACAGAATAGTAGGCGACAGCGCTTCCAATAAAATCCACTCATATGATTCGATAGAATTTGTAATCGTAAATACAGATAAACAGGCGCTCATACATTCGCAGCTGGAAAACAAGGTACTTATCGGAGAACAGCTCACAAAGGGGCAGGGAGCAGGTGCAGATCCTGAAAAAGGCAGAAAAGCGGCGGAGGAATCCGCTGAAAAGCTAAAGGAATGGGTCGCTGGGCGCGATCTCGTGTTTATAACCGCAGGAATGGGCGGCGGTACTGGCACCGGTGCTTCGCCTGTCATAGCCAAATTGGCAAAAGAGGCTGGCGCGCTCGTTGTTGCAGTGGTTTCAACTCCTTTCAAGCATGAGGGCAATCTTAAACGCGAAAAGGCGCTTGCCGGAATCGAAAGGCTTAAAGAATTTGCAGACGCTCTTATAATAATAGACAATAACAAGCTGTCGTCCATGTCGACAAAGCGCATTCCATTTGGCGAAGTATTTGCAATGGCTGATGAGCCGCTTAAGGATGCAATTTTAGGCATCGCGAGCGTTGCACTCGAATACGACAACCAAATAAATACCGATTTTTCAGATGTCAGGGCAATTATGGAAAATAAGGGCATAGCGCATATGGCGGTAGGTTCTTCCAAATCTGATGACGGAGCAGGTTTAGAGGCGACAAGGCAGGCGCTCGAGTCCAATCTTACAAATACTTCCATCAAGGGCGCAACCGGCGTGGTCGTAAAAATACAGTCGTCTGACGCCCTCTCATTCGAGGAATTTAACGAAATGCTCGAACTCGTATCATCCTGCTGCGATCCTAATGTCACTCTGATCCCCGGCAAGCACGAGGACGAGGCGTTTGGAGACGAGGTCCGCGTGACTATTATTGCGACAGGCATAGAGCAGAATCAGTCTGATTCGCGCCAGCCGAAGGGTCTGAGCATGAGTCAGGTTAAAAAGCCCGAAGTACCGGTATTTGTCGATGAACCTAAAAAGCAGGGTTTAAGTATACCTAAGAGATTTAAGTAGCGCATGAAATGTCCTTATTGCGGCAGTATAGATTCGAAAGTGGTGGATTCCAGGCCTGTCGATGATGGTTTGGTTATAAGGCGGCGCAGAGAATGCGAAGCATGCGGCAGGCGGATTACCACATACGAAAAAATTGAATACTCTCCCATTTATGTTATAAAAAAGAATCTTACGCGCGAGCTGTTCGACAGGGAAAAAGTGCTCAGAGGCATTGTCAGGGCGTGTCAAAAGCGCCCTGTCGGCGTGGACGATATGGAAAAAATAGTCGCCGATTTGGAGTCCAAACTTCAGAGCGGGCAGGAGCGCGAGGTGACGACTACATTTATAGGCGAAGAAATAATGAGGGCGCTGCGCGACCTGGACGATGTCGCCTATGTGCGCTTTGCTTCCGTGTACAGGGAGTTTAAGGATGTACAGAGTTTTTACGAAGAACTGGCTAATTTAGGCGGCAAAGCAGCGAGAGAGGAAGATGCAAAATGAAGAAAAAACCTATAGTTGCGATAGTCGGGCGGCCGAATGTCGGCAAGTCGACACTTTTTAATTATATCGCAGGTTCGAGAATCTCAATAGTGGAGGATGTGCCGGGCGTCACAAGAGATCGTATATACGCCGATGCAGAGTGGGTAGGCAAGGATTTTACAATTATAGATACGGGAGGTATTGACACCGGCAGTGAGGATGTGCTGCTCTCAGAAATGAGAGATCAGGCGGAAATTGCAATAGACACGGCTGATGTCATTATTTTTTTATGCGACGGCAAGCATTCGTATACCGCAGAGGATGAAAACATTGCAGATATACTAAGGCGCAGCCGAAAAAGCGTCGTGCTCGTGCTGAATAAAATAGATACATACAAGAAACCGCCGCATTTTTATGATTACTACAATCTCGGATTCGGCGAACCGTTTATGATTTCTTCTGTGAACAGAATGGGTCTTGGCGATTTGCTTGACGAAGTGGTCGCAAATTTCCCAGAGTCCGGTGGCATTGATGACGACGACAGCATTCGCATATCGCTTATAGGAAAGCCGAACAGCGGCAAGTCTTCGCTTGTAAACCGCATTATCGGTGAAAAGCGAGTCATAGTTTCGAATATTCCCGGTACTACCCGCGACGCTGTAGACACGCCGTTTAAGCGCGACGGTCAAAATTTTGTGTTGATTGACACAGCAGGAATAAGACGAAAATCAAAAGTAAATGAAAATATAGAAAGATACTCGGTGCTGCGCGCTATGACTGCTATCGAGCGTTCTGATGTATGTCTGATAGTAATAGATGCGAGCGAGGGAATCACCGACCAGGATAAAAAAGTTGCCGGGCTTGCGCATGACGCGGGCAAGGCGAGCATTTTTGTTGTAAATAAATGGGATTTGCTTGAAAAGGACAACAGCACTCACAGCGAGTTTGTGAAATCAATCCGTCGTGAGTTTGTGTTTATGCAGTATGCGCCGTGCATATTCGTGTCTGCGCTCACCGGGCAGAGGATTGGAGAAATAGTCGGTCTTGTCCGTGCAGTTTACGAAAATTCGGTAAGGCGTATCTCTACAGGCGTGGTAAACGAGGTTATAAACGAGGCTATCGCAATGCATCAGGTGCCGTCCGACAAGGGCAAACGCCTCAAAATATTGTATGCCTCGCAGGTCGATGTCCGCCCGCCTACGTTCCTGTTTTCAGTTAACGACAGCGAACTCATGCATTTTTCATATCTGAGATACCTCGAAAACTGTCTGCGCAAGAATTTTGAGTTTGAGGGAACGCCTATCGTTATGAAAGTCAAATCAAGGGGCGGAGAAAAATGAAAATAGCGGTTATTGCTCTCGGCAGCTGGGGAACCGCCGTTGCGAATATGCTTGCAGAATATGGTCACGAAGTCTGCGCGTTTGCTCGAGATCCTGGGTTCGTTCGCGAGCTTTTATACAGCCGCGAAAACAAAAAGTACCTGCCCGGCATCGCACTTTCTGACGGCATCTGTTTTACTGCGGATCTGCAAAGCGCTGTGCGCGGAGCGGATTTTGTAGTTTCGGCAGTGCCTGCGCAGGGGTTCAGGCGTTCGTATGAGTCTTATGCGGAATATATGCCGGATGGAGCGGTGCTCGTAAATCTTGCAAAGGGAATTGAGATAGGCACGGGAATGAGACTTTCGGAGGTCGCCCGCGCGGTCGATGCGAGGTTAAACGGCAGCTATGTCGCGCTGTCCGGTCCTACACATGCGGAAGAAGTGGCGGCAAGACATCCGTCTGCAATAGTTGCGGCATCTGATGACGAGGGCGCTGCGCTGCGGGTGCAGAGCGTTTTTTCCGGCGAGTATTTCAGAGTTTACAGGAGTTCCGATTTAGCGGGAGTGGAGATTGCTGGGGCGCTTAAAAACGTCATAGCTGTGGCGGCGGGTATAGTCGACGGCATAGGTTATGGTGATAATGCCAAAGCAGCGCTGATTACGCGTGGCCTTGCCGAGATAGCGCGATTCGGCATTGCGCACGGAGCGCAGCGCGATACGTTCAGCGGACTCGCGGGCGTCGGCGATATGATAGTTACCTGCGGAAGCAGCCATTCGAGGAATCTCAGGTTTGGAAGGCTTGTCGGCGGCGGAGCGCATCCGGAGCAGGCGGAGCGCAGCATAGGTATGGTCGTAGAGGGCGTACATACTTTGCGGGCGGTATTGGAGAAGCTAAAACGAACCACTGACATCGAAATGCCTATAACAGAAGCGCTTGGCAGGGTGCTCGCAGGTGAGATAGATCCAAAGGATGCGGTCTGCTCTCTTATGACCCGCGCTTTTAAGTCGGAGGTATAGCATGGCGGAGGGCGGAGCAAGACGCAGAAGGCGCAGGAGGCTGCGCTATGGCAGGATTGCTTTTGCGCTTTTTTTGCTGCTGCTTATCGTAGGCGGCATAGTTTACTATTTCTTCGGGCGTCGCAACTTGTCTGATCGCACGGTCGTGCTCAGGTATGGCGAGCTCGATATAAGCGGAGATTTTAGCGCTCTTATTATACGCAATGAAAGGGTGATATACAGCGTTTCGTCCGGAACGACAGCGTACAAGGTCAATGAGGGCGACCTGATAGAAAAGGGCGATGTTGTGCTGAGTATCACGATCGATGACAGCGCCTCCCATGTCGACAGGCGCAGCGAGGCGGCAAATATAGCGATAACAAAGCGCATGATACAGGGTGAGCTCGACGCGCTTAGAAGCGGCATACTAATCGATATTGAGCATGGCAGGATAGCCGAGGCGTCGGCAAAAAAGAAGGAATATTCGGCAAAGAAGGAGCTGCTCGGCAAAATAGGCACAGAGATAAGCGCCGAGGAATCCGCAAAACAAACCTATACGGCAAAGAACGAGGTCAGCGTGTATTCTTCGCTCCGCGGCAAGGTGAGTTTTTCTGTGGATGGATTGGAAGCTGCTGCAAGTATAGGAAATATTTATACATTTGATTTTTCGAAGCTTGAAAATATTCCGTCGCGAGTGCTTTTGACAAAGCAGAAGGTGGCGAGCGGAGAACAGCTCTACAAGGTTATAGATGATTCAAATATATTCATTGCAATAAAAATCCCTCTGGATGGCAAGGCGGAGACTTATCTTGAAGCCGATAGTTACGCGGTGCAGATCGATGGAACCGAGATCGCCGGAACGCTGCATGACAGCTTTGTACAGGGCGACAGCACGATATGCGTGATAAGGCTGAATGATAATTTTGCAGGATTTTTTACCAAGAGGCTCGTTCCATGCACCGTATCGCTTAAGGGTTACAAGGGTCTAATTATTCCAAGCACTGCGCTTACTGAGGTCGGCGGAGAACGCGGCGTATATAGAAAAGGGCTTAATGGCCTTGCTGAATTTGTTCCGGTCAAAGTATTAAAAAACGAAGCCGGAAGTGCTATAATACAAAATGGCAGGTTTTATAATTCGAAAAACGAACTTGTTTCCACTGTCGAGATAGGTCAGGTGGTGGTGCGGAATGCTTCGGATTACAAAGCCGGCGACCCTGTGGAGTAGCTTTGAGTTCAATAAAGGATAGGATCGAAAATATAAGATCGCGTATTGGCGATAACGTGTGTCTTGTCGCAGTAACAAAGACGCGGACGGTCGCCGAAGCGGAGGATGCGCTGCGCGCCGGTGTTCTGCATCTCGGAGAAAACAGAGTGCAGGAATTTGTCGCAAAGTACGATGCGCTTTCGGATGGCGGCAATCATAGTTGGCATATACTCGGTCCTCTGCAGACAAACAAAGTAAAGTACCTCAAAGACAGGAGCGCGCTTATTCAGTCGTTTGACAGGCTTGCTTTGGCGGACGAAATAGTTCGCAGGCTCGGAGGCGCAGAGGTGCTGCTTCAGGTAAATATCAGCGGCGAGGCTCAGAAGTCGGGCGTCGATCCAGGCGATGTCGAGCGGATGATCGAGGCGATGCAGTCGTATGGGAGCATTCGCATAAGAGGTCTTATGTGCGTTGCGGAGAATGCCGATTTAAGAGCGGTCGGCAGGCAGTTTGAGCGCATGAGGAAAATATTCGACAGTACGGCGAGTTTTTCGTATCCCACATACTCTGCGGAATATCTCAGCATGGGGATGTCGAACGATTATGAATTAGCTGTCCAAGAAGGTTCTAATATGGTAAGAATAGGAACGGAAATATTTGGAAGGAGAGTGTGATGGCGGAAAAGAAGGGCATTAAGGGTTTTTTGAAGAAGGCTTTTGGAACTCCGGAGGAGGAGGACGACAGATACGAGCAGAGCGGCGAGGTTTCGACAAACCATACTTACGAGATGTACAAAGATAAGCTCAAGACTACGTATCAGGATGAAGCCGCATATAATATACCAAAGGGGGATCATGGCACAATGCATCAGACAAACATAAAATCGGATGTTTCCGCTTATTCGGGAAGCGGAGTCGATATGGAGCTTCTCAGGCCGCGTTTTTCGTTTGAAAACGGTCTTTCGCTCGAAAGCGTTACCGGTCACAGCAGCAACGTAGTCGACGCTCTCAAAGAGGGCAAGACTGTGCTGCTCGATCTTTACGACCTCGGCGAAGACGAAAGGCTTGTAATGACATATGTAGTGCTCGGCGCGGCTAATGCTCTTGGTTATACTATCACAAATATCAGAGACCATATGATTTTCGCCCTCACGCCTGTGGGCGTTGAAGTCGCTCAGGACGAGAGAGTAAGGCTCGACAGTTCGGAGGATAACGCCAATCTCCGATATTCAAACGATTACAGATAGAAATGATATTAAAAGCTGTATCTATTATTTTTGATATCGTCGAGGTGATGATACTCGTCAAGGTGGTGCTCAGCTGGTTTGTCAGAGATCCGGAGCACCCTGCGAATCATCTGCTCGGGGTGTTTGTCGATCCGATAATGGAACCTGTCAGGCTGCTTCAACAGAAGCTTGGGTTCAACACGGCATTTCTCGATTTTACGCCGCTGTTTGCGCTGCTCCTGCTCAGGGTTATAAGATTTGCGGTTTTGCAGCTGCTGATCATAGCAACGATTTAATAAATTCGGGGTAATTTAAATATTGCATTATATGCGAAAGTAACATTAAAGAAAATACAAAGTGGGTTTTATGTACAGAGAATTAAAAAACACAGAGGCTATGCAGTCAAAAAAATGGGAGGAATGCGGTCATCTGGAAGCTTCGCAGCGAAGCGACGGAAGACCGGATTTTGTATTTTACGAGGGTCCGCCTACGGCTAACGGACGCCCTGGGATTCATCATATGATTTCGAGGACGCTCAAGGATTCGGTGCTCAGGTACAAGAGCATGCAGGGATACCGCATACTCAGAAAGGCGGGGTGGGATACTCACGGTCTGCCTGTCGAGATTAGCGTCGAAAAGCAGCTTGGGCTCACGAGCAAAAAAGATATCGAAGATTACGGAATCGCGGGATTTAACGAATTGTGCAGAAAATCCGTGTTTGAATACGAGGCGCAGTGGCGCGATATGAGCCGCAAGATGGGTTATCTGATAGATCTGGATAATCCGTACATCACTCTTGACAATAATTACATAGAATCCGTTTGGTGGCTTCTGGATCAGTTCGGCAAAGCGGGCATGATTTACGACGGTCACAAGATAATGCCTTACTGCACCAGATGCGGGACAGGGCTTGCTTCGCACGAGGTTGCGCAGGGTTACAAGGAAATAAAGACTACCACTGTGTATGTCAAGTTCAAGGCGGCGGACGCTGACGAGAGTTACCTTGTCTGGACGACTACGCCGTGGACCCTGCCTTCAAACGTGGCTTTGGCGATGAATCCCAACGAAACCTATGTCAGGGTCAGGCACGGGGGCGAAGTATTAATACTCGAAAAAACGCTCGCACAGAGCGTGCTTGAGGGCGATTACGAAGTTGTGTCCGAGCACAACGGAAAAGAGTTCGAGGGAAGGCGCTACGAGCAGCTGATTCCAGATGTCAAAGCGGACAGGGACGCATTTTTTGTCACCCTTGCCGAATTTGTCACAACTGACAGCGGTACCGGCATAGTGCACATAGCTCCGGCGTTTGGCGAGGACGACTACCAGGTGGGCGTAAAGTACGGTCTGCCTGTTCTGCAGCCTATAGATCTGAACGGAGAATTTGTCGATACCAGGTGGAGCGGAAAAAAAGCCATGGATGCCGATCCCGAAATAATAGAATATCTTTATGCAGAGGGGCTGCTTTATCGCAAACAGAAGATGGAACACAATTATCCGCACTGCTGGAGATGTCATACCCCACTGCTTTACTATGCGAAGCAGGGTTGGTTTATCGAGATGTCCAAACTGCGCGACGAGCTCGTCAGAGCAAATTCCGAGGTCAATTGGTATCCGGACTTTGTGGGCGAAAAACGTTTTGGAAATTGGCTCGAAAATGTAAATGACTGGGCGCTTTCGCGTTCCCGTTATTGGGGCACTCCTCTTAATATCTGGAAATGCGGCTGTGGGCATTTCCAGACCATCGGTTCCCGCAAGGAGCTTGTCGAGCGCGCGATCGAGGATATAGACGAGGGCGTTGAGCTGCACAGACCTTATGTAGATAGTATTCACATAAAGTGCGAAAAATGCGGCGGAACAGCGACGCGCGTGAGCGATGTAATAGACTGCTGGTTCGATTCCGGCGCAATGCCTTTTGCTCAGAGGCACTATCCGTTTGAAAACGTTGACGTCTTTGAAAATCAGTTTCCTGCCGATTTTATATGTGAAGGTATAGATCAGACGAGAGGCTGGTTTTATTCGTTGCTTGCGATTTCGGTGTTTATTAAGGGCAGGGCACCATATAAAAACGTACTTGTCAATGATTTAATACTCGACAAAAATGGCAAAAAAATGTCAAAGTCGCTTGGAAATACGGTTGATCCTTTCGATATGATGGAAAAATACACCGCAGACTGGGCGCGCTGGTACCTGCTTTATTCCAATCCCGCATGGACGCCTAAGCGATTTAACGAGGAGCAGCTAAGAGAGGTCAGCTCTAAATTCTTCGGGACTCTGAGCAATCTTTACAATTTTTTCGCAATGTATGCGAATACGGATGGTATCAATGCTTCGGAAATTGATATACCTTATGAAAAGCGTTCGGAATTAGATCTGTGGCTGCTTTCGAAGCTCAATACAGTAATAGCGGAAGTTACCGAAAATATGGACAGCTACGACCATATGAGAAGCGTGAGGGCTATACAGAATTTTGTTGTGGAGGACTTTTCAAATTGGTATATCCGCAGATCGAGGAGGCGCTTCTGGGGCTCGGAGATGAATGACGACAAGGCGGCGGTATTCAGAACCACTTACGAGGTGTTGGTACAGATTGCGCAGCTTACCGCTCCTTTTGCGCCTTTTATGGTAGATGAGATATACGAAAATCTCACCGGCGAAGGCTCTGTGCATCTTTCGCGATTCCCAAAGGCGGATAAGGCTCTGATCTCGGAGACGATAGAGCATAGAATGGATCTGGTAAAAGAACTTTCCTCTCTTGGGAGGTCGGCAAGAGAATCGGTAAAAATCAAGGTTCGACAGCCGCTTGCAAGAGCTATAGTGGACGGCAGGCACAGGGCGCTTATCGAGGATCTCACCCCGCTGCTTATGGAGGAACTCAATGTAAAAGATGTCGTTTATGAGGACAATCTGCCGCTTTATATGGAATTTGCGCTTAAGCCGAATTTCAAGGAGCTTGGGCCTCGCCTCGGAAGCAGGATCAAGGAACTGAGCGCGGCGCTTTCCGCGCTGGATCAGGGAGCTGTCGCAATGAAGCTCGAATCCGGCGGAAGTATAGAAATCGAAAATTTAGGAAGTTTTACCAAAGACGATATTCTAATTGGAATCACAGCGAAAGAAGGCTTTACGGTCAGGCTCGAAAACAACAATTTTATACTTCTTGACACCAATTTGACAGAGGATCTTATACTGGAAGGATATGCGAGAGAGATTGTTTCAAAGATTCAGCAGGAGCGAAAGGCGATGGATCTTGACGTGATGGACAGAATACGCGTGAGTTACGACTCGGATGACGAGTTTGCCGGCGCGGTGGCTCTCCACTACGAATATATTGCGGTTGAGACTCTTGCAGATTCTATAGAGCGCACCACGCTTTCGGGCATTGATGCCGAGGTACTTAACGGAAAGAATGTAAAATTCAGAGTAGAGAAACAGTAGAGCGAGGAGGGGGCTATGGTAAAAAATTATGTGCTCGATACGAATGTGTTGGTGCACGATCCTTACAGCATCTATAATTTTGATGACAATAACGTAATAATCCCTATAGTGTGCATTGAGGAACTCGATAATCTTAAGCGCAGGGACGGGGTCGTGGGTTTTCAGGCGCGCGCTGCGGCGAGAGAGCTCTCGAAGCTGAGGCAAAAATTCGGAAGCCTTAGAAAAGGCATAAAGCTCGAAAGCGGCGGAACAATCAGAATCGATCTCAGCAGAGTGGATTTTGGCGATATGCCGGCTGGTATTGACGTCGGCAAGAACGATTCTAAAATCATAGCAATTACACGAAAAATTGCGGATGACGACGGCAAAAAAGGGCTGCGGACAATACTTGTAAGCAAGGATCTGTACATGCAGATTAAGGGCGACGCTGTAGGCATAGAAGTTCAGGATTATCAGTCCGACAAGGTCGACATCGAGCAGATGTATTCGGGATATGCAAATGCAAGCCTGACCTCTGCGCAGATAAAGGCAGTAGACGGCGGAGGGATCGAGCTTCCGGAATCGCTGCAGTATCTTAAACCAAATCAGTTTGTGTATATAAAATCATCGAATAATGAAAATCACGAAACTATTGCCAGACGTAAGGGCGACAGGCTTGTTCCGCTTATGTACAGCGAACAGGCGTCGTGGGGGCTAAAGCCGATAAATGCCGAGCAGGCAATGGCTTATGAGCTGCTCATGGATTCCGACGTAAATTTTGTTTCGATTTCGGGGGGTGCCGGTTCAGGCAAGACTATTGTAGCGACTGCAGTTGCGCTGCAGAAGGTCATAGAGGACGGCGAGTACAGAAAGATAGTATTTGTCAGGCCGGTGGTGGCTGCTGGCGATGATATAGGCTATCTGCCGGGAGACGAAAACGAAAAACTCAGACCTTGGATGGGCTCATTCTATGACGCAATAGAAAATCTTATAGATGCAAAGGCGGGAAAGAAGCAGGTCAGCAATAAGCATACAGTTTACGGTAGCAAACCCGATTTTGCAGTGGATGAGTTTATAGAGCAGCAAAGGCGTTATGGCACTATCGAGACAAAGACATTTACGTACATGAGGGGCCGTACTTTCTCGGACGCTCTTGTCATAGTCGACGAGGCGCAGGAGATTACTCCGCATCTGGCAAAGCTGATGCTTACGAGGGCGGGGTACGGTTCAAAGTTCGTATTCCTTGGGGATCCGAGCGACAATCAGATCGACAACACTCTTGTAGATTCAAAGTCCAACGGTCTGGTGTATGTGATTGAAAAGCTGAAAGACAGTGAGCTGACCGGACATGTTTCTCTTAAGAAGGTCGTCAGGAGCCCGCTTGCCGAGGTTGCGGAGAGGACGCTGTAAAGCGGCATCAGATTATAAATTCACAGGAGGTATTATGAGTTACGAAGTAGGGCAAAAGGAGAGCTTCAGCAAGACTATCACCGAGTATGATGTCTATGGATTCGCCGGTATTACAGGCGATTTTAATCCTGTTCACGTCAATGCGGTAGCTGCAGAGCAGTCGATGTTCGGACAGAGGATAGCGCATGGCATACTTGCTGTCGGGCTTATATCGACAGTGCTCGGTCAAAAGCTTCCGGGAAACGGGACTATCTATCTTTCGCAGCAGGCAAAATTTCTGAAGCCGGTGTATATAGGCGATACTATAACTGCTACCGCAGAGGTCGCCGAAGTCAGGGAAAAGGGCAGGCTTCTGCTGAAAACATACGCTGTAAATCAGCGTGGCGAAAAAGTGGTTGACGGAGAAGCAGAAGTTATTGCTCCTAAGAAATAATATTGTCAAAAAGCTCCAATATAAGTCGATTTGCGGGTTTGAGGGGCTTTTTATTTTGTTGTTTACAGCATACACGATTTTAGTTTAATTTCTGATGATATAAGAAGGTATGAAGAATTTTGGCGTACTACTAATTGTGATGGGAACTCTGCTTGTGGTGTTCCCTGTGCAGATCGGAGGACTCGTTGTAGGATCCGCTGCGGTGCTGCTTTCGCTGTTTGCGGCTTCAGCGCTCATCTTGTCGCTGCTTCTGAAGAATGTGTTTTTCTCTATAATTTCGCTTGTGTTTCTGCTGGCATCCTTTAAGGTCATGGATGCGCCGCTGTTTTACATAGGGCTTGTAATGGTTGTCAGCACATGCATCAGCGTCTTTTTTAAGAGGGACAGGCGCTCGCTTACGTCGAATCTTATAATTGGCGGGCTTGGCGTCTTTGCAATGATAAATGCCGGAGCTGCATTTACAATGACCGGGGTTATACTAGGCATTATTCTTATCGGGCTCGGATTTGATGTGATATATATGCTGGGATTTGCGCCTGCGAGCGCGCAAAATGGCGTCAGACAGCGTGTTAAACCCGTCAGCAGAGACAATGTAAATATAAACTCTTCGCCGTCAGATTATGAGGAGGCGGAATTTACTGAAATAGACGAGTGAATATAGGCTTGCGTAAATTTCAAAAATAGGATATTATACGAGAGTACCAAGTGGCACGGATAGTTTTCCGATTTGTTACTATGGAGACGCAAGGAGGATCAAATGATCAACGGAACTGTTAAGTGGTTCGATTCGGAAAAGGGTTATGGATTTATTACAGGAGAAGACGGAAAAGATGTATTCGTGCATTTCTCACAAATCCAAAAAGATGGTTACAAGACGCTCGATAAGGGCGAGGCAGTGAGCTACAGCGTGACTGACGGCGCAAAGGGCCCTCAGGCGGAAAATGTAGTTTCACATAAATAATTCCCTGATAGTAACTGTTCGCCGCCGAAAGGCGGCTTTATTTTATGTTATAATTGGCTTATGATAAAAGAACTTAAAGTGATTAGCAGCGGCAGGGATGGAACTGTGTTTGAAGGCGGAATCAGTATTCCGTATTCTGAAATGAGGGGAATTTATAAAAAGGGAGAAAAGCTGCTCGTATATATTGCGGAAGGGGCTGATTGCGAACAATTGTCGCCTCGCACTTCCGCCAAGATATATAACCAGCTGCTTACTACCGATAAGTATAAAGTGGGAGACACTGTCCAGGGCATTGTATATGAGCTCAAGCCCGAAATGGGCGCATTTGTGGCTGTGGATGACGTTTTCCACGGACTTATACCGCTCAACGAGATGTATAAAGAGGTTAAAGTCGGCGTTCGCATAGATGCGAGGGTCACGCTGGTCACTGACGGCAAGCTCAGGCTGAGTATCAGGAAACGCGCAAAGGAACAGATTAACAGTGACATCGAAGTGGTGCTTGCAGCCCTGAAAAAAGGCGACGGTGTGCTTTATATGAATGACGACACTTCTCCGGAGATTATAAAGCGCAGGCTGAATTTGAGCAAGAAGGCATTCAAACGAGCGGTCGGCAGACTTTTGAGCGAGGGCAAAATATTTGTCGACGAGGATTCGATCAGGCTCATTTAGTAATTTATCGGAATTTGTTTTGAATTATGGAAAAAAGTATAAAAAAATTAGAGTTTGACCGGGTCAGAGAGATGCTTGCCGATAAATGCGCATCGCGTATGGCAAAGAATATCGCGCGCGAACTGTTTCCGAGCAACGATGCAGCCAGGGTTGCCGAGCTTCAGGGTCAGACTGAGGAAGCCTTGGAGCTTATAATATCTCATGGCAATATTCCGCTTGGGAATTTTCATGATATTTCTGAAACTGTCAAGCTTGCAGAGATAGGCTCTACCCTTTCTCCAAGGCGGCTTTTAGAGGTGTGCGACACTCTGCGTGCAGCCAGAAAGCTAAAGGCATTTCTTGGAGACAAGGTCGAGCCCCAAAAATATTTCGGAGAGATGGTGCAGCTTCTTTCTTCGCATCAGGAGCTTGAAAAGCGGATTGATACGGCGATTATAGGCGAGGATACCATATCTGACAACGCTTCTGCTGCGCTGGCTTCAATACGACGCAGGATTGAGAGCAAAAAGGCGGAAATACGCGAAAAATTGGGGGCGATGGTGTCGTCGGCAGCATTTTCCAAATATTTACAGGACACAATTGTAACAATAAGAAACGATAGGTTTGTGCTTCCTGTCAAGGCGGAGCACAGAGGCAGCGTGGCGGGGATGGTGCATGACCAGAGCTCCAAAGGCGGCACTGTCTACATAGAGCCGATGGCAGTAGTAAAGTTAAATAATGATCTTACGACTCTTGCGTTGGACGAGGAAGAGGAAATACGAAGGATACTTGCCGAGCTGAGTGCGGATGTCGGCGTTTCGGCGGAGTCGATCAGACAGAATGCCGATATTATGACCAGACTCGATTTTGTGCTTGCAAAAGGCAAGCTGGCTCTCGAACAGCGCGCCGTTCGTCCTGCAATTTCGGCGGACAGATATATTAAGATAAGAAACGGCAGGCATCCGCTGCTGCCGCGCGACAGCGTCGTTCCGCTAAATATATGGCTTGGCAGGGATTTTACAACCTTGCTTATAACCGGTCCGAACACCGGCGGAAAGACTGTAAGCCTTAAAACTGTCGGGCTGTTTGCAATTATGACGCAGGCGGGGCTGCACATACCTGCCGATCACGGAACAACGATGCCGGTCTTTGAGCATGTCCTTGCAGATATAGGCGACGAGCAGAGTATCGCCCAGAGCCTTTCGACATTTTCGGCTCATATGACAAATATAGTCGGAATTCTGCGGACTGCGGATTCGCGCTCTCTTGTGCTGCTTGATGAATTAGGCGCCGGAACAGATCCGACCGAAGGCGCTGCCCTTGCGATATCAATACTTGAGGAGCTCAGAGGCAGAGGGCTTCTAACGATTGCGACAACTCATTATGCAGAACTCAAGCATTATGCGCTGACGAACGAGGGCGTCGAAAATGCTTCCGCAGAGTTTGACGTTGCAACTCTCAGCCCGACCTACAGGCTTTTGGTCGGCATTCCGGGCAAGTCCAATGCATTCGAGATATCTCAAAAGTTAGGTCTTTCCGGTGCGATAATAGAAGATGCAAAGAGCAGGCTTTTGACTCATGATGTGGATTTTGAAAGAGTTTTGGCAAAGGTCACCGAGAGTCGAAATATTGCCGAAAGGGAGAGAGACGAGGCTATAAGACTCAGAGTAGAGGCTGCAGCTCTCAAAAAACAGAGTGAGGAAGCGCTCGAAAAAATCAGGAGCAGCAGGGATAAGGAAATTTCTGCGGCAAAATCCGAGGCGCGCGCCATATTGAAAAAGGCAAAGTCTGAAGCGGATGAGCTTATTGCTTCAATGCGAGCAGCGGGGGCGGGGATTTCCGGAGCGGAAAACTTGCGCAGGCAGTTAAGAGATAAAATAGATGAGCTCGGCGACAGAGCATTTGATATGGACGCAAGCCACTCTGAGGAAGGCGGCGAAAGCAGGTTGGAGGAAGGCTGCATCGTCAGTTTCCTTCCGCTTAAAAAGGAGGCGGTTCTCATAGAGATGCCCAACGATAAAGGAGACTGCCAGATAGCAATAGGAGCAATGAAGCTCAAGGCAAATATTGCTCAGATTAAGTTTGTATCTGCAAAGCGACAGGAAAAGAGCGGCCGTGGCAGCAGGAGCGCAGGTATTTTGAAGTCTGCGAATGTCAGACCGGAGATCGATGTTCGCGGAATGAATATCGAGGATGCCGTAAATGAGCTTTCCAAGTATATAGATGAACTTCTTTCTTCGAGTCTGAGCAGGGCGAGGGTCATACACGGAAAGGGAACAGGAGCGCTCAAAAAGGGGCTGCTCGAATATTTCAGATCCCATCCCAATATCGAAAGGTTTGAGGAGGCCGCACACAATGAAGGCGGCGGCGGTGTGACTTATATTGTGTTAAAATAATGCTTAGCAAGTACATTTACTATATACAACAGAATATAACAAATATAGTAAATGTACAGATAAATGCCTGCGCGGGGTGTATAGCGAGCATTTACATATAGGCAAATACGGCTAATAAGCAAGTACATTTACTATATACAACAGAATATAACAAATATAGTAAATGTACAGATAAATGCCTGCGCGGGGTGTACAGCGAGCATTTACATATAGGCAAAGACGGCTAATAAGCAATGAGATGTGCAATGCAGCTTAAAAGCGAAGCAGCTTAAAAGCGAAGCAGCCTGAAAGCGAAATGCAGCTTAAAAGCGAAGCGGCCTGAAAGCGAAATGCAATGCTAAGCGTTAGACGGCGCGATTGTGATATTAAAAATAAAGCGGCACTGGAGATAAAAATGTTTGTACAGATTGCAAGATTGCTGATACCCGTGTTTGTCCTGATTTTGTCAGGTTCACTGTGCGTAAGGCTCGGTTTTGTGAGCCGCGATTTTGTGCGCCACGGCAATACCGTGCTTTTTAATGTGCTGCTGCCCCTTAATCTCTTTTGCGCGCTCTATAATATCGAAAGCTTCGATGGGGTAGATACCATGCCCGCCGTTTGGCTTACAGTTTATTCCACACTTGTGATAATCGCTGGTTGGTATTATAACAGCCTGCTCAGACGCGATCCGGAGACGAGAGCGATACTTGTTCAATCATATGTCCGCACCAACCTTGCGCTTTTCGGGCTGCAAATTGCCGCAAGTTACTATGCTGGGCAAAATTACGATACTGTAATTCTGAATTTGATGATTTTTGTTCCGATTACGAATATTATGTCGCTTGTAATATTTGAAATAAGCAAGGGCGATAAAATAGATTACAAAAAAGTAATATTATCCACCCTGAATAATAATATAGTTAGATTTTCGTTGGCTGCAGTCTTTTTGAAGTTTGCTGGCATAAGAATACCGGAGCTTGTGTTCGCGCCGCTAAACAATTTGGGGAATACTGCCTCGCCGATAGGACTTTTTCTGATAGGCGGTGGGCTTACAGCTTCGGGAATATTCGAAAAATTTAAGTACATTTTGGATTCTTTAGCGTGGAAGAGCGTGTTTGTGCCTGCGCTCGGACTTGTGATTGCAGTGTTTATGGGCTTTACTGGGCAATCGCTGTTTATAATTGCGCTCAGCCTGCTTTCGCCGGTAGCCGTAGTGAGTTATACATATGCGGATCTTTACACTAAAAAAGGCGATTTAGCCGCCGCGCTGGTGATGGCGACAACTGTGGCTTCTCTTGTCAGTCTGACTGCAGGATTTTATATACTTATGAGCAGCGGGCTTATGTAATGTTTATTTAGGCACTGTGTTTGTTTGTGAGTTTTGCGTACTTGCATTGTACTTTTTTCGTAATTGCTTTGTGAGTTTCGCGTACTTGTTTTGCGCGCTGCGATGTGTTTTTATTGCTATTTTAGATTGTTCAGATATTTTAGTTCCTCGTAGAGCATTTGGATTTCAGCATCGTCGGGATGTCTTGATAAAGCGTCCTCTGCGGTGACATAAGCCGCTTCGGCGCTCTGATACTTGTATCTGTAAGCTATTGCTATTTTGTATGTCTCCGGGTCGGAAAGTTTGAGCCACGCCACGAAAAAGAATATTATTGCGATTGCGGCAATTCCTGCTGTGGCTCTAATGAGCTGCTTGGCGCTTAGAATTTTTTCGTCGATATGTCCAAAGGCAAATCCTGAAATTATTCCGCCTATTAATCCTCCTATGTGAGCCGCCTGGTCGATGCCGCTGTTGAGCGCCGCGAATCCGATGTTAAGAACCACAAAGGTGATAAGATCGGATGCAAAGCGTTTTTTGGTTTCGCCGTTCATCTTGGTCAGCATATAGAAATTTGCTCCGACTACACCGAATATGGCTCCCGAAGCCCCAAGAGCAGAGTAATCGCTGAAGTACGCAGAAAACGCTGCGCCTGCAAGCCCCGAAAGAAAGTAGATTGCTACAAACTTTGCCTTTCCGAAAAAATATTCCGTCATCTGTCCGAAAAAGTAAAGGCATGCCATATTCATTGCGAGATGAATGATGTCGGAATGCGCGAACATACTTGTCACAAATCGCCAGTAATCTCCGGTGAGGGCAATCGGTTTTACAAGCATCATTGCCTGTTTAAGCGAAGGGGCAAAAAATGTGTATGCAAAGCAAACTGCGTTAATTGCTATCAGTACTAATGAAATTCTAAATTCTCTTTTCATGGAAATCATCTTATCACTTATGCTATAATTGAACAAGTGCGACAACTATTCGCTTAGGAGGAGTTATGACAGATTACAAACAGAAAATTGCAGCTGCAGTATCCGCAAATGTAGATATGTGCTCGGCTGATGTTTACGAGTGCATAGAATACCCGAAGAATCCCGAAATGGGCGACTATAGTTTTCCGTGCTTCCGGCTTTCCAAAACTCTTAGAAAAGCGCCTGCGCTGATAGCGAAGGATTTGTGTGAAAAACTCGGCAAGGTCGAGGGATTTTCAAAAATTGAGGCTGCCGGCGGCTTTCTTAATTTCTATCTCGACGATGCGCTTGTCGCCGGCGAGGTCATTAAAGAGGTGCTTTTCAAAAAATCCGAGTACGCACGCAGCAATATTGGCGGCGGCGGAACAGTTGTGCTCGAATATTCTTCGGTGAATATAGCCAAGCCGTTTCATATAGGGCATCTCAGAAGCACAATGATAGGCGAATCGCTTAAAAGAATCCACCGTTTTTTTGGTTACAATACTTTTTCCATAAATTATTTAGGAGATTATGGCACACAGTTTGGCAAACTCATAGTTGCCATCAACAGATGGGGTGACAAGGCTGCTATAGAGCAAAATCCGGTGCCGGAGCTGCTTAAGCTTTACGTGCGGTTTCACGAGGAAGCAGAAAAGGATGACAGTCTGAACGATGAAGCAAGGCAGACGTTTGTACGCCTCGAAAACAAAGACCAGGAGGTCGAGGCTCAGTGGAAATTCTGTGTTGATGCCTCAATGATCGAGTTTTCGAGAATTTATAAAAAACTTGGAATAGATTTCGATTCATACAATGGAGAGCGCTTTTTTTCAGATTATATGCAGCCTGTAGTGGATGAACTGAGAACTATGAATTTATTGGAGACATCAGAGGGCGCAGAGATAGTCAATCTTGACGATGTGGGTTTGATACCTGCAATCGTCCAGAAAAGGGATGGATCTTCCATCTATTTTACAAGAGATCTCGCATCGGCGCACTATAGGAAGAAGAATTACAATTTTGTAAAAAGCATCTATGTCGTCGGAAGCACGCAAGCCCTTCATTTTAAGCAGCTTTTTGCGGTACTTGCAAAGATGGGCAGGCAGTGGGCAGACGAATGTAAGCATGTTCAGTTTGGGCAGATTTCGATAGTTGGAGGCAAGCTGACCACAAGGGGAGGCAATGTCATATTCTTAGAGGATGTTTTGGAGGCGGCGCGAGAGGAGATAAGCAGGATCATCGAAGAAAAGAATCCGAAACTGCCTAATCGCGAAACGGTCGAAAAACAGGTTGGCTACGGAGCAGTTATATTCCAGGAGCTCTATACTTCAAGGGAAAAGGATTATGTGTTCGAAATGGAAAAAGTGACTAATTTCCAAGGCGAGACAGGTCCATATGTACAGTACACTCACGCAAGATGCTGTTCTCTGCTGAGAAAAGCCGAGGCGCAGGGACTTTCTCCTTCGGGCGATTTCCGCGCCGAATTACTGCTGGACGATGCATCCGTGGCAATCGTTAAGCTGCTCAGAAAATTTGGCGATGCAGTCGAGCTCGCTCTTAAAAGCTATGAGCCGCACCATGTCGCAAGGTACGCAGTAGACCTTGCAAAGGCATTTAACAGATTTTATTACGAAAATCCAATAATTACTGACGATAGAGAGCTCTCCGGTGCGAGAATCGCTCTCGTGGGGGCTGTGCGCACAGTACTTGCGGAGGCGATGAATCTCGTGTGTATTGATGCTCCGTCGGAAATGTAGCGGTGCAGCGTGAATCGTTTACTTATCTATTCAAATTCGAATAGTTATTCAGGCCGCGTCAGAAAAAGGCTCACCGAACTGCTTTCCGGGCGCGGCAAGAGCGTGTGCAGTATCGGAGAGGGTGCGTGCCGGAACAAAGCCGAGGCGGACGATGGCGCAGCGTCCGAATTTGCGGAACCTGACGCGATAATCGTTATAGGCGGCGACGGAACGATGCTGAGCGCAATCAGGGCGTGCAGGCATTTTGGGAAGCCCTTTGTCGGAGTAGACACCGGTACGCTCGGTTTTTTGAACACCATTATGCCAGAACATCTTGAAGGGATCTTTGACGTATTAGATACAAAAAAGTATACTGTGGTGCGCTATCCGGTTATAGCTGTAAAAATGACCACTATCAACGGAGCGGAGCTTTCTGATTATGCATTTAATGAAGTGATAATCCGGCATTATGAGCCGAGGCTCTTGCATTCTAAGGTTTATCTCAACGGCAGCCCGTTCAATTATTTTACGGGTGATGGTTTTGTTATTTCGACACCTATCGGTGCGACAGGGTACGCGATATGGACCGGCGGAGCGGTGGTTCATACTGATTTGCCTGCTTACCAGATCACTCCGCTCGCTCCAAACGACAACGCTGTAAACAGACCGATGTCAGCATCTGTAATACTTCCTGCGAGCACAAAAATCAACATAGACGTGCTTTCGGCAGACAGGCGGAAGGTCGCGGTATCAGTAGATGGAATGCACAGCACGGACGAGTATGTGGAAAAGGTTGAAATGACATTGGATTTGAACGACCCTGTCGAGATAATAAGAACAGAAAATTTCGATTATTTTGATTTGTACAGAAGAAAAATAATAGATAAGGACATCAGGAGGAAGCTTGGAAATTAGGAGCGCCATAGAGAAGCATTTGCTGGAAAATGCGGGCATTTTTAGGCCGGTACTAGAGGGCGGCACAGGTATTTTTGATGACATGCCGGTTCCTGACGTAAGCGCCGACAACGATTTTGACGATCTCGTCGCCAAGACGGAAAAAATACTTATAATTACCGGCGCAACATTGGACGAAGAGCTGGTCTCCGCAATTCGCTATGCCAAAAATCACTTTGAAATCTCGCCTATTGACAGTTCGAAGATATATTCGTCGGATGCTTTTTCGCTGAGCGGCGTCATTAGTAAGCGCGCTGACGCTAAAGACGACGATCTTTCGAATGTCACAGATATAGAGCTGCTGAGCAGGATCGACAGCGCGAAAGGGCTTGAACTGCTTGAGCGTTACCACGAGACGCTATCTGAATTCAGAGAGATTTATTTGCAGTTTTTGGCAAAGAAAGCCGAAATTTTTGCGCCGGTTATACAGCTTATACTTTCCAGGAATATCGTCAGCAATGTCAGAGCTGCTTTGCTCAATTTTGATATTTCTTTTTTTTCGCTTTATGATTTTTTGAGTCTGCTGTACGACGAGGCGCTGGATGCAAACAAGGAAGAGCTCAAAGAAGAGATTCTGAAGCTATGCATGCATTATTCAGCGATGTTTCCGGATTTTCCGGGGTTTCACGATCTTGTAGGCGTAGCGTGCTACAATCGCGGCGATTTTGAAAATGCGATATACCGCTGGAATATTGCAAAGCGATGTTTTGCAAAGGGGATGGATGAGGAGGACATCAAGAGGGAGTTTATAGAAAAAATAGATTCGCTTATTGCGAGTGCTGAGGCGAAATATGTCTTGCATTTGGGATGCAGTACAGTTGAAAACGATCCTGAAGCCGCATTAAAATACCTGACTCAGTGTAAGCCTGTGTTCTCCGATTGGTGGGTGCACAGTTATTTCAGCGGTTTGGCGTATCAGCGGATGGGTTCGCACAGCAGCGCCATAAACTACTATCAAAAGACTCTTGAACTTAATTCCGGCTGTCATGAAGCGTGGGAGAGAATGGCTGAACTGTACGAAATCCGCGGCGATTACGCTGTCGCCTTTGAGTGTTTGAAGAGTTCGCTTGCAATATTTCCCTCCAATGCGGAAGTACTCGGCAAGTTAATACTTGCTGCAGATAAGATTGGGCAGCTCGGCAAGGTAAGCAGACTGATATCTCAGGCGCAAAAGCTCGATTCTGACAACAGGTATGTCCTGGAGGCAATAAGAATGTTAAGCGAAAGAAATTTGCGGAGCGACGGTGTGCCGGCTGTAAAAAAATCAAAGCTCGAAAAAAAATCTTCTGAACAATCCGAGAAAAGTTCCGGTAAAAAGCCAATAAAACGGTCGGCAGGAACAAAAAAACAAAGAGTTGACAATGGCGGCACAAAAAATAGCGGCAAAAAATAACAGACTTAAAATACAGGAGATGTGATGATTAAAAGACTTGAAGAAATCATGGAAGCAGTGCGCGGCGCGGCGGACGGCAGAAGGCGGCTTGCGCTTGCCGCGGCAGAGGATGCGGACGCTCTGCGAGCAGTTTGCGATGCGGCTGCGGTGGGGATTGCCGAACCAATATTAGTAGGAGATGCGGCAAAGATAAGGGCTGTCGCCGCTGAAAATCTGCTCGATATATCTAATTTCGAAATAGTTGCGGCGGAAGGTCTTGCGGATTCTGCTGACAGGGCGTGCAGACTTGTTGCGGACGGAAGGGCAGATTTTTTGATGAAGGGGCTGTTAGATACTTCTATAATATTAAAGGCGGTGCTTAACAAGGAGTTTGGACTCCGAACTGATTCTCTTCTCAGCCATGTGATGGTATATGAATCGCCGTTTTATCACAAGCTGCTCTTGCTTACCGACGGCGGTATGAATATTGCACCGGGGTTGGATGATAAAAAGCGCATTGTGGACAATGCGGTGCTGTGCGCCCGTTCACTCGGAATCGAGCGTATCAAGGTTGCTGCGCTCGCAGCAAAGGAAAAAGTCAATGAAAAAATGCAGGCGACTGTAGATGCGGCTGCTCTACAGACAATGTGCCAAGAGGGCGCGTTCGGAGGAGGTGTTGTCGTGGCAGGACCGCTTGCTCTCGATTTAGCTGTGTCAAGTGAGGCGGCGGAAATCAAAGGGTTCAGGAGCGAGGTTGCCGGAAATGCGGATGTGCTGCTTGTACACGACATAGGAATGGGAAACGGAATAGGCAAAGCGCTTACATACCTTGGAAACGCGAGGTCGGCAGGCTGCATCATGGGAGCGAGAGTGCCTGTGGTGCTTACTTCAAGGGCGGATACCGCCGATGTTAAGCTGTATTCAATAGCTTTGGCGGCGCTTGTCGCCAGACAGTTGTAAGATTAAATAATTACAAAATCGGCAGATATAAAAATATAAATATTTTAATATTCGGGGGATGGTATGAAAAAATTGATGACCGGCAATGAAGCGGTCGCGAGGGGAGCTTACGAGGCAGGGGTGACATATGCGAGCGCCTATCCTGGAACTCCTTCAACAGAGATTTTGGAGAATATTTCGGAATACAGAGAAATAGTTTCTGAATGGGCGACCAACGAGAAAGTTGCGCTTGAAACAGTTATTGGAGCTTCTATGGCGGGTGCGAGGTCTATTGCGGCGATGAAACATGTCGGAGTGAATGTCGCCGCAGATCCGCTGTTTACAATATCTTACACGGGCATTACCGGCGGGCTGGTGCTTGTGAGCGCAGATGATCCCGGGTGTCATAGTTCTCAGAATGAGCAGGACAACAGGTATTATGCGAAGTTTGCAAAGATTTGCTGTATAGAGCCCTCCAATTCACAGGAGTCGCTCGACTATGTCAAAAAAGCCTTTGAGATTTCGGAGCAGTTTGACGTTGCGGTGCTTTTCAGGATGACGACAAGGGTGTGTCATTCAAAAAGTCTTGTGACTGAAGGCGAGAGAATCGAGCCGCCTTATATTCCATATGTTAAAAAACCGCAAAAATTTATTTCGGCGCCTGCAAATGCCAAGGCGGCGCATCCTGTGGTAGAAGAAAAGCTGAAAAGGCTCGAGGAATTTTCAAACACGACTGAACTCAATCGAATCGAATGGGGCGACAGGAAAATCGGCATAATCACATCGGGGATAGCATATAATTATGCGAAGGAAGTATTTGGAAGCGGCGCTTCATATCTTAAACTTGGGTTTACTTATCCGCTGCCCATGGCAAAAATAAGAGATTTTGCGGCTCAGGTCGAGACTTTGTATGTGGTTGAGGAACTCGAACCTTTTATTGAGGAACAGCTGCGGGCAGAGGGGATAAATGTAATCGGCAAAGAAAGAGTGCCGAGGTGCGGAGAACTGAATCCGGACATAGTCGCAAAGGCGCTGCTCGGCGTTCAGAGTGAAACTATCAGGGCTTCGGACGAAAGTATAGTTGCAAGGCCGCCGACGCTTTGTTCGGGCTGTCCGCACAGAGGTTTTTTCTATACACTTAGTAAAAAGAAAAATGTTGTAATTACCGGCGATATAGGATGTTATACCCTCGGTTCAGCACCTCCGCTAAATGCTACGGATTCTGTAATCTGTATGGGAGCTTCAATTTCCATGGGACACGGCGCAAAGCGCGTATTTGAAAAATTTGATCCAACTAAGCGCGTTGTGGCGGTAATCGGCGATTCTACTTTTTTCCATACAGGCATAAACTCTTTGATACATGTCGCATATAATGGCGGAAATACTGTCTCTGTGATTTTGGACAACAGAATTACGGGCATGACTGGACATCAGGATAATCCGGGCACAGGTTTCAAGCTGAGCGGAGAACCTGCTTCCATGATCGATCTTGAACAGCTTGTAAAGGCAGTCGGCATAAAGCATGTAGTCACTGTAAATCCTCTTATGGCAAAGGAAGTCGACGAGGCTCTTGAAGCAGCGTTCGCATACGATGGGGCATCTGTAATAATCACGAGATGGCCGTGTGCGCTCAAAAAGTTTTCTAAGATGGATATAGAGGAATTTGGCCTGGAAACAAGGTATGTCTGCGAAGTAGTTGAAGAGAAGTGCAGAGCCTGCAGAATGTGTACAAGAACGGGATGCCCGTCTGTAGAGTTCAATACAGACAGGAAAAAGTCAACTATTAATCCTAATACTTGCCTCGGTTGCGAGGTATGCATGCAGGCATGTCCGTTTGATGCGATCACAAGAAAGGAGAAAGCGTAATGAGTACAGCTAAATGCGATACAAAGAATATACTTTTGTGCGGTGTCGGCGGTCAGGGGATCATCCTCGCGTCTAAGATACTTTCGGCGGGGTTAATTGAGGCGGGCTATGATGTCAAGATGAGCGAAGTGCATGGAATGGCGCAGCGCGGCGGCAGTGTTACGACTCAGGTAAGATACGGCGCCGAGGTGTTTTCGCCTATTATTGGAGAGGGTCAGGCTGATGTAATAGTTTCTTTTGAGACTATGGAGACTGCAAAATGGCTGCAATATTTGAGACGCGGCGGAAAAGTACTGATAAATGAATTTGAGATCCCTTCCGCTCCTGTGCTTGCGGGAAATGCCGTTTATCCTAAGGGAGTGGTGGATGACATTCGCTCCAAGGCTGATGTCAAGACATTCCGCGCAGAAGATATCGCAAAGGAGCTTGGAAATGTCAAAACAATAAATATAATAATACTCGGTGCTCTCGTAAAAGCGATGGAGCTTCAGGACAATGCAGATTGGGATGCGCTGATAAGGCAGCAGGTCAAGCCAAAATTTCAGGAGCTCAATATCGAGGCGTTTAGAAGAGGTCTGGAGTTGGTGTAATGAAGCTTTACCTTGCAAGCGCGTCGCCGCGTCGAAGAGAGATAATGGCTATGCTTCCGTTTGAGTTTGAAGTGTTTGTGCCTGATTTTGACGAAAAGGCTTATGAAGCGTTCGTCAGGCGGCGTACGGGCGATGTGCTTGAGATTACTTCGGAGATTGCAAAAGGGAAAGCGCTTGCGGCTTATGAACAGCTTAAGCGCATGTTTCCTGAGCAGCAGATTGCGGTGCTTTCTGCGGATACTGTTGTGATATTGGATGGGGAGATATTCGGAAAGGGTGAAAATCGTCAAAAGTCCATAGATATGCTGTGCAGGCTTAACGGCAGGGAGCACGAGGTCGTCAGTGCAGTCTGGCTTCTTGGCGATATTCCCGAGAAAAATATTATCGAAACGAGCAAGGTAATATTTGCTAAAATTGACGAAAAATTAATAATAGACTATGTCGATAGGGAAAAACCCTACGACAAGTCCGGCTCTTATGGTATACAGGAAGGCGGCGGTCTTTTTATGGAAAAAATCGAAGGCAATTTTTACAATATAATGGGCTTGCCGCTGTACCAGGTGTACGAGATGCTTAAGGAATATGATTGGCAGCTCCGGACTCGTTGTGAAGTCTTTTCTAAATCCGATGGGGGAGATTAATCCCGAAGAACAGTAATTGTTTTCTCTCTTTTTTTGCTATCATAATTTGACATGTGTTGTAATTCGGATAGAATGGATTGAAAGGTGAGATATGGAAGATGAAGAAAATGATCTCAAAAGCAGTATGTATTAAAAACATTACGGTATTCAGCTTTGTAACACTTACCTGTGTGCTCGTGCTGAGCGTCTTTGTAGTGAAGCTGATGGAGGATCTTGAAGAGGGGAGTGGAGCTGTTTATACTTGGAATAAGCGCTTTATTTGTGGCTAAAGTTCAAATAAAAAAGAAATATCCATTCAGGATATTTCTTTTTTATGGTGCGGATGAAGGGACTTGAATGTGCATCCTTGTTTTTGCTTATATTTCAATGATCGTGCATTATTTATTGTGTTATTGACCATGGTTTTGACCTTGGAGGGTATCAAAAAATATAATTTTCGAAAATTTCAGCAGCCTCTCGGACTTTCCAGCGGGTAACATGGTTATAGATTTCCAGCGTGATCTTGCTGTCGCTGTGGCCGAGCCTTTGCTGCACTTGTGCAATTGACGCACCGGCTTCAAAGAGCAGGCAGCAGTGTGTATGTCTGAGTCCGTGGGGAGTGATGTGTTTTATGCCAGCTTTTTTACATACAGCTGCAGTCTTACGCTGCGGCTGTGACATAGTGATGTGATCTCCAGAGGTGTTAGGGAAAACAAGGGTATTGCTTTCACATACATCTCTGTACGCTTTTAAGCGGTCCAAAATCGTCTTTCCAAGTGAGATGGTGCGATTGCTGGATTGGGTCTTTGTGGACGAAACAACAGCCTTCTCGAACGCTTTTGAAAGATTTTTATTGACTTCAAGTGTGCCAAGGTCAAAATCTATATCTGACCATTCGAGGGCGAGGGCTTCGCCTCTGCGTAGTCCAGTAAAAGCGAGTAGGTGGAGAAATGTTGACCACTTTTCTGAAAGAATTTCATCTGCAGTCGCAAGGAAAGTGCAGAGTTCGTCACGATCCAGATAGTTTTCAAAAGTTTTTTCTTCGTGCTTTTTAGGTACTTTAACCAGCTCTAAAGGATTTTTATCAATATATCCGTGCTGCATCGCGTAGCGGAAGACGGCACCCGCTGCGGTCTTGATTTTACCGGTGCGTTTGAGGCTTTTCGACCACTCGTTGACCGCGGCCTGCATGTCCTTGTGCGTAATTTTGTCGATGAGATAATGACCGATCGTGGGAAGGATGTGTAGTTCAAACTTTGTGATGTCGGCTTTCAGCGTGGACTCCTTGACCTGCGTCCGATGCTCATCCATCCACATTTCATAGACATACTGATATGTTAGTTTTTTGCTTGTTTTTATACCGTTTTGGGCAATGATTTTAGAATATGCAAGATGCGCGTCCTTGGATGTTTTGAAGCCCCTGCGGCAGATGTACTTCGGCTTCCCTGTTTTGGGATCAACACCGTCGTACGCTTTTAGCATATAGTATGTCTTGCCGTCTTTCTTTTTGTAAGGTGTTACGGTCATACAAAGCCTCCTAACGCTTGCTTTTGAGGAAATCTAAGTAGTTAATAAGTTCAGATTTTTCGTTGTCGCTTAATTCGTTTGAGCTTATAATGAACTGCTTGAGAGAATCATTTTCAACAGGTGTTAATTTCTGATCTTTCCCATTAATAAAGTATGTTGAAATCGCGCTCGTAATCATGCCTATCGCTCCAATCCCCGTTATCATCAACACTCCAGCGATTAGTCTTCCGGTGGCCGTGGCCGGCGATATATCACCGTAACCGACAGTAGTCGCTGTGACAAACGACCACCAAATTGCATCAAAAAATGAATCAATTGTCTGACCTTTCTCTGCCACATAAATACCTAGGGATCCAAGTAATATGACTGCAGCCGTGAACCACAACGCTTTGTTTAGGCCGTTTGTGCGCAAAATCCTTTTTGTTCTTTTCAGTAGCCGGCTGCCTACCGCGACTAACCTAAGCAGCTTCGTCATTTTTGCAAGTCTGGCCACTTTCAAAATTTTAGCGATTCGGAATACCTTGAAAATAGAGTTGAACGGTATTATCGCGATAAGGTCAGGGATATTTGATTTCACAAAGGTTCGTTTGTTTTTTGTCGCCAACAATCTGATGATGTAGTCGGCTATAAAAACATACGTAATTGCTTCATCGACTGTCCGGAGAAGCGAATCAGTTTCGAGATTGATGGTTTCAATGATGTCTAAAATCGTGATTGTAACAGCAACTAAAGACAACACTATAAAAACAATCTCATAAATGATTTTAATGCGCTTATTATGAACCATGATCTCTCTCAGGAATCCCTTTATGTCGCAGCATTACTAGTTTCGGCTATACGCAACGATTCTCTATACTGAGCTGCTTCCGCAAGCATAGTGAACTCGGTAGTAGCATTAAACTCTTTTTTTACCAACTCGGCGATGTCGGTAAGAGAAACCTTGAAAAATTCTTTTCTTGGATTGACTTTGTTCACTTGTTTATCCTTGAACGTTTGGTGAAGCAGTGTCTCAAGCGCTGGGGCATCATCGCTAAAAATCATAGCGTGAACGTCAAATTCGAACGGAACAGATGCGTCGCCTAACTCCTTTACGCGATCCATCGGCTCAAGGCGGCGAGTCATACCGATTTTATATATATCTTCTCCAAACGAGCCTATGTTTGAAATGACATACACAAAGCCCGCTCTCGTGTTTGCTTCTCGCTCAAATACACGTTTTTTATCCTCTTCAAGAAGTTTGATTTTTTCTTCCAACTCTTTGATTTTATCCGCATATAGATTGCGTTCGATGTCTGAATTTGCTTTAGCGAGATAGTCCATCAACTTTTTACTTTCAGCTGCAAATTGAGATACTTCTTTCTCTATTTTCTTTTTCTCGGCTTCTATTTCTCGTCTAACTTTTTCTTCTTCGCGCATTTGTTCTTTTATAGCTTTTTGTTGCTCTATTTCATCTTGTTTGCGTTGTAATGCAAGTAGTGTTAAATCAAGGCGCTGAAGTTTCAAGGTAAGATAATCTTTTGAAATAGCAACACTTTCGTCTGCAAAAGCTTTGTTAGCTTGCTCGAAGGCCTTTATTATTCTTGCCCTTGAGGCCTCCGAATTTGAAAGTGTCGTATTAATAAGAATTGAATTTACGTCAGAATTAAAACTTTTAAGTATTTGCTTTGCTTTAGATCTTCCCACTTTGGAATCGAGAGTGTTTTTTGACTCAAGAGCGTGTCCTTTTTCAATCAAATCCTTTTCTTCAATTTCTAATAACGCAATTTTAGACTTAACCTCTTCAGAATTAAGGTTTTCCTCGACTATAAGCTTGTTATACTCTATTAATGCGGTAAGCGTTAACGTTTTGATTTCTTGTTTTAGATCTTTATTTTTATCTTTTAGCTTCGCATTTTCACTTTGTAGCAAACTGATATCAGTGTTTGATTTTGAAAGCTTATCATACAAGCCTTGTACATGACCATCAACTATAACAGGTTCGGAAGGCGATTCGGATTTTTGAACGTGCTGTGGCTTATTCCCTAAAAAAAATGCCAAAGACGCAAAAATCATCAAAATTAAAATTACAACCTGGAAGCTATCTTTCGGAAAGGAGTCCTGCCCGACCAATAATATGAACCCAATAGACATAAAGTAATACAGCCCGATAAAAAATTTTTTCATGAAAACCCTCCCAAATATTAAAATCGTCTTCGCATCTCGATCACCTTACCGAGAATTGAAAAATCTTCTTTTTTATATTTTTTTGGCGGATATACCGTGTTGATAGGGATTAGCTCGATCCCGTCATCAATCCATTTAATTTGTTTGATGGTAGCCTCGTAGCCATTTACATACACAGCGCAGTCATCGCCCGAATAATAGTCAATATCACACTCTAAAACGACAATATCGCCGTCGAAATACTTCGGGTACATACTATCGCCGTCCACTTTCAGACCGATAATCTTTCGCCCTGACTCAATCCACTTCGCTGGCACATCGATATGCTCTTCGACGTCCTCGATCGCTTCGAGGGGGACTCCTGCTTTAATTTTTCCATACACAGGAATAAGAACGGATTCAGGCATTTCGATGAGGATGGCATCGGCGAAGGCTTTATTATGGGCTTCCTCATCCCATCCCATCAGGTAGGCGGGGGAAACGCCGAGGGCTCGGGCAAAAGCAACAATTTTACTTTGAGACAAATCAACATTTCCAGCCTCTATTTTTGCGATGGAGGTTCTGTCTTTGTAACCAACTTTTTGAGCCAAATCACCTTGTGACATATCATTTTTGATTCTTAATTTTTTTATGTTCTCATATAGTTTAAGCATTTTCCCTCCTTTCATCCGCAATTATACAATGTGTGCGAAAAATTTTCAACTTTTTTCTCGAAAAGTGTTGACACAAATTCACGGCGAGAGTATAATCTCGATAGTGAACTAAATTCAACAAAAGGAGGGGATACTATTACAGACACAATAAGACTAAAAGATGCTATCAATAAAAAAGGTCTGAAGTTGGAATTCATCGCTCAACAGATTGGGATTACAAGAGAAGCCTTGTCGGCGAAAATTAACAACAAATCCGAATTTAAAGCCTCTGAAATCACAATATTATCTGATGTTTTAAGTTTGACATCAGAGCAAATCAAATTATTTTTTTTAGCTAACGAGTGAATTGAATTCACAAAATGACAGGAGGCCTAATGAAAATCGAATTGACTGACGAGGCAGTAAAACTACTTGATGAGGAGCGACTCAAAAGGAATTACTCGCTTGTTGATGGAGCGGTGCTCCACAAGCTTGGGGAGGTCTTTGATGATGACGTGCCTTTCAAAGAACGCGTATTGAGATACATTGTATTCAAACTGCTGAAAGACACTTGGTCGCAACGATCTGAATCGGGGGAGAGGGGTGAAAATAACGCTGTTGAAAGTGCGCTGGAGGATACCAGAGTCATAGAGAGTTGAAGTGTTGTATTAAAAATTCAATTACATCTTGGATGGCGGGGGTAATCCATTCGGATAAATCCGCAAAGCCTTTAATCCTCAAAACCCAATCAATGATTGACGCAGATTTTTCTAATTTTGGGAATTTGGTTTTTGAGGATGATAAATCAAGCCCTGCAAGTTTTAGTTTTGAAGCTACTAAATTTTCGAGTTTTTGTGCAACTTCCGCAGGGATGTCAGGTGAGTTTTTTGCCTTGATGAGTAAATCCAAAGTTTGTAAGTTTTCAAGCTCTTTCCAAGTGAAGCATCTGAGTTCGCCCCAAGTAAAATTTTTCAAATCGCCCCAAATCATAACAGTTTCCTTTTGGAGATTATAACATAACAAACGCAAGGAGGACAAATGAAAATAACGACAACGCTCCGATTGAGTAAGGAACTACACAAAAAACTCAAAGCCGAGGCGAAAGACAGGGGATTCACCCTAAATACACTAATCAATATGAAACTGGAAGATGCAATGAAAGCAAAGGAGGCGGAATGAAAAGGAAAGTTTTACTACAAATCCCCGAACAATTAAAGAAGAGACTCGAAGCCGTAACTGACAGACTTGGAATCTCGGTAAATGAGGGGATAATCAAAGGAATCAATCTTTTTCTTGAGAAGTATGAGCTTTTATGTACTGTTTCAGAGCAAACTCAATTTCCTTGTTCACAGAACGGGAATGCTCCTCGGCAAGAGCTTTAATGCCGTCCATCACTTCGGCGTCGATCTTCAATGGATATCTATAAATTTCGCCCATATTGCACCTCCACACAAACAGGATATCAAAAATATATCAATAAAAAAAGGTGCAAAAAGGATATTGACAAGATATCCATAATAGGATACATTAGATATATCGAATGGATATCTAAATTGCGAAAAGAAGGACGGCAGAATGAAAGAAGCATTGATACTTAGGCTACCGCGAGAATTGAAAAAGCGGCTGAAAGACGAAGCGGAACGCACAGGACACACAATGACGGGATTTATCCTGATGCTTATTTGGGATTACTTCAATGAAAAACAAAAACAGGAGGAAAAATGAAAGGATACAAAGTATTCAATTCAGATTGGACTTGTAAAGATATGCAGTATGAAGTCGGAAAGACTTATGAAATGGAAGAAAAACCCGTTATTTGTGTAAGAGGATTCCATTTTTGTGAAAAAGCTGCTGATTGTTTCCAGTATTACAGATTTGATTCTGATAACAAAGTCGCTGAAATTGAAGCCTATGGTGAGCTTGACTTTGAAGATGGTGGAAATAAGCACTGCACAAATAAAATAAAAATTGTTCGTGAACTCTCTTGGCATGAAGTTCTTGATCTTGTCAATACTGGAAAAGCCTGCACTGGACTTTGCAACACCGGCGATTGGAACCTGGCTTCAAATTGCGTAGGTTGCTTTAACACCATCGATAAACCAATCATGTTTTTTGACAAACTATCCAACGTCACACTGGAAGAATGGAGAAAGTCAAAAGCTTATAAAATGCTGAACAACATTGATTTAGGGTCTATTGCGTGGGTTGAATCGAAAGATATGACTGATGAAGAAAAGGAAAATCATCCTGAATATAAAACCACGGGCGGTTATCTCAAAATCAGAGAAACTCGCGATTGCTGCAATGAATGGTGGAAAAGCTTAACAGATAAAGAAAAAGCAATCATTAAGGCGATCCCAAATTTTGACCCGGAAAAATTTAGACTAATAACAGGGATAGATGTCGGCGAAGAATAGGAGGCTTGTATGGCAGATAAAAACAGCACACTGTGTAGCATAGGCGAAAAAGAGTATCTAACGCCGGAGGAAGCGGCCGCATGGACCGGTTGCAGTATAAGAGCCCTTGACCGTTTCAGGGATATGGGGCTGAAAATCATCAAAGTCAACAAGACCAAGACCGGGAAGGTCTTATACAAGAAGGAGCATCTCAGAGAATTCCTGGATGCATTTGTGGAGTAGGGGGCGGAAACTAAAACGAAAAAGTTTATTAAGAGGTTTATAGAATGTTGCAAATTATAGCAATTAACGAGGAAAAGCTAAAGGCGGCTGGCTTTGTTGAAACGCCAAACGGTTTTAGGAAAGAGATCACCAACTGTTTTCGGTTCCACTACGATCTATATATTTTGCCAAATGATATTTATGGCACGATTACAGGAAAGATAAGAGGCGACGAAAGTTTGGACTATGAGGATTGGCTGGAAAAGCTTTGCTTTAGAAATGAAGAAAAAAGAGAAGTGCTTACTGCTATGCTGTCGGAGCTTGAAGCCAACGGAGCGATTACCACAGCAGTAACGGTATAAGGAGATACGAAAAAGATGAAATTTTATACAAAAAAAGAGCGCACCTACATCGGAAACGCTCCAATCACACACATACATAATATATCAGACTTAGTAAGAAAATACAAGCGTATAACCGTAGTTCTGCTCGGGATTTTGGCAGTGTCCATTTTAATAAATATATACCTTGTATTTGCGAAGACAGAGCCGCAGAGTGCACAGGAAGCGGCGGGGGTTATTATGGTGACCTTGCCTGCTACTACTGCGGCTGAAACAACAGCAGAGCCAACCACAGAAGCGATAGAAGTTGCGCAGCAAAGATACTACGATGTACCGCTTGATAAAAGCTTACAAGACCACATAAGAGAGCTTGCGGCATACTACAACATAGATATGGCGATGATTCTCGCGGTGATAGAGGTTGAGAGCGATTATAGAGCGGATGTGATATCGGAGGGCGGAGATTATGGGCTTATGCAGATTAGCAGCTTCAATCACGAGTGGTTATCAGAGGCTTACGGCTTTGCGGATTTCCTTGACCCGTACCAAAATACCGCGGCCGGGGCGCTGATGCTGTCGCAGGCTATAAAAAATTCAGATACAATGCATGGCGCTTTGATGGTATATAACTGTGGCCATAGCAGAGCGCAGGAACTTTGGGCGGACAGCGTTTACTCTACAGAGTACAGCAGAAAAGTTATAGAAAAATATGAGGAGATAAAGGGAAGATGACAGTTTGCGAATTATATCATGATAATTTCCAAAACTATAAAACCTATCAAATAAAAAAGGCGCAATTGGTTATAGCGGACATTCCGTATAATCTTGGAAGTAATGCTTACGGCTCAAATCCGCAGTGGTACATAGATGGCGACAACAAGAACGGCGAAAGTAAACTTGCCGGAGCGTGTTTTTTTAACACAGACGGCAGATTCAATATAGCGGAGTATTTCCACTTCTGCAACAAACTGCTTATAAAAGAACCCAAAGAAAAAGGGAAATCGCCGGCGATGATAGTTTTCTGTTCGTTTGAACAAATTCCGCAAATTAAAGAGTATGCCAAAAAACACGGCTTCAATAACAGTTACCCCATATTTTTTATAAAACCGTTTTCATCGCAGGTGCTAAAGGCGAATATGCGAATCGTAGGCGCTACAGAACATGCGCTCGTTCTGTATAGGGATAAACTCCCAAAGTTTAATAACGGCAGAAAACTTGATGAGAATGGCAAACCGATCAGGGGTACAGGCAAAATGATATTTAATTGGTTCAACTGGGAGCGCGACGGCAGAGATATACCAAAGATACACCCGACACAAAAACCAATAACATTATTAAAAAAATTAATAGAAATATTTACCGACAAAGGTGATGTCGTGATTGACCCGGTAGCGGGAAGCGGGACAACGCTTCGGGCGTGCAGGGAGCTCGGAAGGCACTGTTACGGTTTCGAAGTAGATAGAAAGTTTTATACATTAGCGAAAGAAAAAATGCTTGGAGAGGCGGCAAAGTAATATGAAAATCAAAACATTAAAATTGGAACACTTTCAAGGAATAAAAGAATTCAAGGTAAATTTTGGCGATAACACTAAAATTTACGGCGATAACGCGACGGGCAAGGCAACTGTTTTTAACGCTTTTACTTGGCTGCTATACGATAAGCCGTCTACAGGGGCGAAAAATTACAGCCTGAAGACTATGACGCCAGACGGCGAAGCGCATGGCTTGGAACACTCGGCGGAAATGGTTTTAGATGCGGGGGAATCGGATATAAAGCTTAAGAAAGTATATAAAGAAATCTATACAAAAAAGCGCGGCAGCACTGCCGAAACTTTCGCCGGACACACTACGGACTACTATGTGAACGATGTCCCGACCAGGCTTCATCAATGCACGGTGTGCTTATGGTTTATAACTGCGGACTAAGCAGGGCAAAAGAGCTGTGGGAATCAGGCATATACGAGACGGGGTACAGCCGCAAAGTATTGGATAAATATGAGGAAATAAGGAGG
>JBHAZV010000040.1:0-16339 GCA_041781135.1 Acidaminobacteraceae bacterium | reverse complement strand
CACAGTATGCTGAGTACCCATTGCGCTTGGAGCATACAAACCGGCTTCAACTACTTTTTCAATAAGCTCACGCGGCACATCGTCCGATCTGAACCTTCTGATACTTCTTCTATTTTTTAATACATCGTAACCTGCATTCATAAATCCTCCATGCGATGATTGTTCGTTATACTGCGCTCACTTGTCTCTACAAAGCCAAGACGCCGCTCTGCCGCTACTCGCCAGCCGGATTAAAAAGCGTAGTCAGCGAGCGAGTTGCAATCTCCTCTCTCACTCTTTCGATAAAGTCCTCTGTGCTCATTGCGCCGACCTCGCCGATATCGCGCGACCTCACGGAGACCCTGCGGTCGTTTGCTTCGTTGTCGCCCACGACAATCATGTACGGACTTCGCCTGAGCTGCGCCTCGCGTATCTTAAACCCGATCTTTTCCGCGCGCTTATCGACATTCACCCTGATGCCATTATCCGCAAACAGAGTCCTGAGTTCTTCCGCATAATCATTATGCCTGTCTGCGATAGTGAGCACCTCCACCTGCACAGGCGCAAGCCATGTCGGGAACTTGCCCACATATTCCTCTATAAGGTATGCTATAAACCTCTCCATAGTAGAGAGCACTCCTCTGTGAATAACCACAGGTCTGTGGTTATTCTTGCCATCCTCGCCGACATACGTAAGGTCGAACCTCTCCGGCAACAGAAAGTCGAGCTGCACGGTCGAAAGGGTTTCCTCCATGCCTATTGCTGTTCGCACCTGTACATCCAGCTTGGGTCCATAGAACGCCGCCTCGCCTGCAGCCTCGTAGTACGGCGCGCCGAGCTCATCCATTACCTTTTTAAGTTTAGCCTCGGCCATGTTCCACATTTCGTCGTTATCGAAGTATTTGACCTTGTTCTCCGGGTCGCGATAGCTGAGCCTGAACCTGTAATCCTTGATATTAAAATCCTTGTACATGGCAAGTATAAAATTCACCACGCGCTTGAACTCTTCTTCGAGCTGATCCGGCCGCACAAAAATATGCGCGTCGTTCAAGGTCATCTCCCTGACCCTCTGCAGTCCGGAAAGCGTGCCGCTCATCTCGTAGCGGTGCATCATACCGAGCTCCGCTATCCTTATCGGAAATTCTCTGTAGCTGTGCACGCTGTTTTTGTAAACTTCCATATGATGCGGACAGTTCATCGGTCTGAGAACCAGCATTTCGCCGTCGCCAAGATCCATCGGAGGGAACATTCCGTCCTGGTAATGCTCCCAATGCCCGGAAATCTTGTAAAGATCCACATTCGCAAGTATCGGGGTATATACGTGGTCATAACCACATTCTATTTCTTTATCGACTATAAAACGCTCTATTACACGCCTGATTGTCGCGCCGTTAGGAAGCCAGAACGGCAGCCCCGCGCCTACAGTAGAGCTTACCATAAAGATACCAAGCTCCTTGCCGAGTTTTCTGTGGTCTCTGCGCTTTGCCTCTTCAAGCCTTTCTAAATGCGCTTCAAGCTCCGAAGCCTTTGGATATGAAGTGCCGTAAATCCTCTGAAGCATCTTATTCTTTTCGGAACCGCGCCAATACGCACCTGCGAGCGAAAGCAGCTTTACTGCCTTTATATCGCCTGTGTTCTTCACATGGCAGCCACCGCACAAGTCCACAAACTCTCCCTGCTGATAAAATGATATGACCTCGCCTTCCGGCAGATCGTTTATCAATTCTACTTTGTAGCTCTCGCCCTTTTCCTGCATGAGCGCGACAGCCTCTGCCCTCGGAAGTTCGAAACGCTTGAGCTCATGACTTTCCTTTATTATTTTTTTCATCTCCGATTCGAGTGCTTCCAAATCCTCAGGAGTAAATTTGTGCTCCGAATCGAAATCATAGTAGAAACCGTCCTTTATCGATGGGCCGATCGCAAGCTTTGTGCCGGGAAACAGCCTTTTGACCGCCTGCGCCAGAATATGCGACGATGTATGCCTGTAAGTATCTGCGCCCGCCTCATCCGCAAAGGTCAGTATGCTCACGCTCGCATCGGCATCCGGAATATATGAAAGATCTCTTTCGATTCCGTCTACAATACCTGAAACTGCCTCTTTTGCAAGCCTGCCCGAAATCGCCTTGGCAATATCGTAAAGACTCGCTCCTTTTTCAAACTCTTTGACGCTGCCGTCCTTCATTGTAATTTTGATCATTTTACCTCCCTGATTTTAGAGTATTTTGAGTAACAAAAAACTCGTCGCCTGTCCAGGGACGAGTTATCGCGGTTCCACCCCGGTTGCTCAAAAGAGCCCCTCATTCGGCATTTTCGCTGCCAACGCAGCCATTTCACGAATATATCGGCAAACGCCGACCACAATCGCTACTAAGACCGAGCTCGGGAGTTAGTCTTCACCGGGGTTTGCCCAAATTGCTTCCAGCCGCGGCAATTTTTCTCTCGTCGGCAAATGATCCCGGCTACTCGTCTCCGTCGTAGCCTTTGTATATTATGACTTATTATACTGCGCAGCCATTAAGCGCAACTTTATGTTTAATTAACTTCAGATTGCTATTTCGTAAACTTTTGAAGCGACTCCGGAACAGTGTTTTCGATATTCAGAGTCACGGTAAAACCAATCTGGTACTTGACGCTGACCGCTTCGAGCCTTTCGAAAAGCCTTGTCAGCTCTTCTGTGGATATCGACACTTTATTGAAAACCCCATCGATGTAGATATGCTCGATATCGTAGTTGCTTGCGATAATACCCGCAATAAATCCGAAAAACTCCGAAGCTATATCCACAGGCAGCTCGGATACATCTATAAACCTGATCTTGTGGTCGAGCTCGTGCATAGGTCTGCTGTCGTCGTCGATGTATATGATATTTCCCTTTGCTTCGAGCACATGTTCGTTGGCGGTCTTTACGACCTGCTTGGATTTTCCTGTACCCTTGAGTCCCGCAATTAATTTAACCATAATTCCTCCAATTATTTTTCAGCTGTCCGCAAGCCGCATCTATATCTGAGCCGAGCTCGCGTCTGACTGTTACGTTTATTCCCTTTGAGGCAAGTTCGCCTCTGAACCGCTCCACGCGCGCCCTGTCAGAACCTCTGCGCTCTGTGTATTCATGTGCGTTTAGAGGTATCAGATTTATGTGGAAAGCCTGCTTTCCGAGCGATGCCACCCGTGCGGCAAGCTCTGCAGCATGTGCCACGCTATCGTTTTCGCCGGCTATCAGCGCATACTCCAAAGTAACCCTGCGACCCGTAGAGTCAAAATAGCGCCGCGCCGCACCAAGAACCTCGTCTATGCTGTACCTGCCTGCTATAGGCATAATCTCGCGGCGTTCAGCCTGAAACGGATTGTGGAGCGAAACCGCAAGAGTGATCTGGAATCCCTCTCCTGCAAGCCTGTCCATCGCCTCTGTCAAGCCGCAGGTGGAGAGCGTAATGCTCCTTGCCGAAAGCCCATAGTAAGCCTGATCCGTGACACGCCTTATGAACAGCACAACATTTTCGTAGTTGTCAAGCGGTTCTCCCATTCCCATGAGCACGATATTAGAGAGTTTTGCACCTGCAAGCCTCGTAAGTTCAAAGACCTCGCCGAGCATTTCGCCGGAGCTGAGATTCCTGACAAAACCGCATTTTGCAGAAGCGCAGAATGCGCAGCCCATTTTGCAGCCCACCTGAGTAGATATGCATGCGCTATATCCGTAGCTATACTTCATGAGCACCGCCTCTGCCGTGTTGCCGTCTAAAAACTCGCCGAGCACCTTTACCGTGCCATCTTTGCTTTCTTTTTTTGTCAGCACCCTAAAGGGCTGTGCCGAATATTCGGCGGCGAGTCTTTCTCGCAAAGCGAGCGGAAGATTGCTCATATCCGAAAAGCTTGCAGCGCCATTTCGCAGCCATTCAAAAACCTGCTTGCCGCGGTATTTTTCAAGACCGACTGAGGCAGCAAGCTCTTCGTGACTATAATCCAGGATATTTTTCAAGAAATGTTTATGTCCCCGGAATAATCGTCTATGTAGTCTGCAAGTATGTCCGCAAGTCCTACAAACTCGCAGCCGTACTTTTTCTGACCGCTGACCTCAAACACTCTTATGACCTTGAGCACCGCATAAAAAGAATGATCCTCTCCAAGATCTATTTTAGCGTTGAAATAGCAGTCGAGAGGAACTTCGCTTTCGCAGGTAAAGCCGACGCCGTGCTTGGAAATATCGAAAAACTCTACATCTAAAGTCCCGGATATGTCGAATACCCTCTCCTGATTGTAGAGCTCGTCGATATGCAAACTGCCTTTGAACGGCTTTCTTTCGCTTCTTCTTTTATCTGTTGTCATAACTGCACCATGTACAGAATACACTATTTGTTGTTATTTGTAAAGTTTGTAAGAGCATTGGCGAGCAACACTGCATTTGTTACTCTGCCGACGCCGCCCGGCACGGGGGTAATCATCTTTACAAGACCGAAAATCGCATCAAAATCGGCATCGCCAACCATTTTGCCGTCGACATTATTTGTGCCCACGTCTATCACAACGCTGTGCTCGCTCACCATTTCCCTGCCCAAAAAACGCGGTCTGCCCACGGCGACCACTATAATATCCGCACGCTTTGTTATATCCGCAAGATTCGATGTCTTTGAATGGCATACCGTGACAGTTGCGTTTTCGCTTAGAAACAGCAGCGCGGCAGGCTTGCCTACAATGCTGCTTCTGCCAATAATAACCACATGCTTTCCTGTAAGCTCTATACCCGCTCCCTTTGCCACCTCTACGGCCGCGCGCGCAGTGCAGGGAGCTATCGCTCCGGCATCTCCAGACAGCGTTTTGCCGAGATTCACCGGATGCAGTCCGTCCAGATCCTTGCGTGGGTCGAGGCTGTAAAGCAATCTGCGCTCGTCTATCTGCGGCGGAAGCGGCTTATGGATTATGACCCCGTCGATCTCTCTGTCGGCATTCAGGCTTTCTACAAGCGCGATGGCCTGTTCGGTGGTCGCATCTTCCGCAAGCCTGCATATACATGTGCCGAACCCCGCTCTTTCGAAGGTTTTTTCCATCATCTTAAGATACGACTCCGAGCCGCCGTCGCTGCCGATTACCACGGAAGCTATCCGTGGAGTTTTAGCCGCGCCCGACGCCTCGCGATGCACATTTTCGATAATTGCGTCCGCAATACTCTTACAATCTATTATCATAATACCTCACAAATGCACGGCGTCGGGAGCGCCGACGCCGTAATATTAAATTATCTTAACGGTACACAGCTGAACACCGTACCGTGTTTTCTACTTCGCCTTTATCTCCGTCCATATTCTATCATAAACCTTGATAAAATCACCCGGATCAACAAATACTTCCGCCTTGTCGAGATACCATTCTTCAAGCGGGTACGCATGCGTAGTAGGGAAAAGCGCCGGGTCGAGCAGTTTTTTAGTCTCGGTGTTGCATGTCGCATATCCCACATATTCGGCGTTTTTCTGCGCTATTTCGGGGTCGCACAGGAAATCCACGAACATATGAGCCGCTTCGATATTCTTGGCGCCCTTTGGTATTACAATCGAGTCAAACCAGAGGTTCGTGCCCTCGCTTGGGATGACGTAGCGGAAATGCGGATTTTCCATAATGATGTTTGCAGCCTCTCCCGACCATACTGCGGCGATGCTGACCTGTTCGCCGATGAGCAGATCCTTTATGCTGTCGCCTGCATATGCGAGCACAAGCGGTTTCTGCTTTATAAGGAGTTCCTTGGCTTCGTCAAGCTGCGATTCATCCCTTGTATTCATCGAATATCCAAGGATTTTAAGGGCTATCATCAGCGCATCCCTCTGCGAGTCCACCATCGCTATCTGCTTAGAATATTTTTCGTTCCAAAGCGCAGTCCACGAGTCTATCTCATCTGAAATTTCATTGGTGTTGTAGACTATTCCCACAGTGCCCCAGAAATACGGTACTGAATATTTATTGTCCGGGTCAAATGCCAGATTCTTATAGACCGCATCGATATTCTTGTAATTCGGTACTTTGTTGAGGTCGATCTCCAAGAGCATATCCTCTTTTATCATCTTCTCTATCATATAATCTGACGGAATAATGATATCGTAGCTAGTTCCGCCATTTTTCAGCTTGGCGTACATCTCTTCGTTTGTCTGGAAGGTCTCGTAGTTGACCTTGTAGCCGGTTCTTGTCTCGAACTCTTTCAGCACCGATTCATCGATATAATCGCCCCAGTTGTAGACGTTTATGACTTTTTGGCTGTCTCCGCATGCTGTCAATGCAAGCACGAGCATTGCTCCAAGCACAATCACCAAAAATCTTTTCATTCCCTTAATAATCCTCCTCTTGTGCATATAATGCATATATCACGCCGGACATACCCGTCGCAGATATTGTTTTTTGTTGCAAGCGCTGTGTTTCGCTGCTTTTGCTTCAAGCGCCTTTCTCTGTGAATCTCTGCGATGCTATATTTCTTCTATTTTTGTCCTCTTGTTTATAAGCGCCAGCAGTATGAGAACCGAAATAAACATAATGGTAGAAAGGGCGTTGATTTCGGGCTTGATGCCCTTCTTTGCAGCCGAATATATCTGTATGGAAAGATTCTGCACTCCATTGCCTGTCGTAAAAAAACTTATTACAAAATCGTCTATGGAAAGTGTAAAAGCAATGAGCGCTCCGGTTATAATTCCGGGCTTTATCTCAGGAAATACGACTTTCTTAAACGCAACCCACGGAGTTGCGCCGAGATCCATCGCCGCTTCGAGTATCTCTGCAGGCATCTGCCTGAGCTTTGGCAGTATGCTGAGTATCACATACGGCGTACAGAATGTTATGTGCGCAATCAGCATGGTAGCGAAGCCCAGCTCCATATTCAGAAATACAAAGACTATCATCAGCGATACGCCTGTGACTATGTCGGGGTTGAGCATCGGCAGGCTGCTGACGTTCAGTATCGCATTCTGCTGCCACTTCTTCATATAGTGAATGCCGAATGCCGCGAAAGTGCCAAGGACCGTCGATATTATCGACGCCAGCACCGCCACAAGCACCGTGTAGTACAGCGCGCTCATGATTCCGCTGTTGCTGAAAAGCTCCGCATACCACTTGAATGTAAACCCCGCCCATTTTGCCGTAGACTTGGAGTCGTTGAAAGAAAACACTATCAGCACGATTATCGGCGCGTACAAAAATATAAACATCAGCACAGTATAGATATTTTTGAGCGCTCTGCCCAATTTGCCGTTTTTTACCATATGCTGACCTCCTTGTCTCCGCCGGACGCCCTGTTCATTATCGCCATGGAGATAAGAATAATTATCATAAGTATCATTGACACCGCCGAGCCGAAGCCCTTGTCAAGAGTAAGCAGGAACTGCTGCTCTATAAGATTTCCTACGAGCATATACTGACCGCCGTACAGAAGGTTCGATATTACAAATGTCGATACTGAGGGCATAAAAACCATTGAAATGCCGGAGAGTATGCCCGGAACGGAAAGCGGTAGCGTAACCTTTGTAAACACGCCAAGGCGGTTTGCGCCAAGATCCTCCGCCGCCTCTATAAGCGATTTGTCCATCTTTGTCAGCACCGTATATATCGGCAAAACCATAAAAGGCAGAAAATTGTACACCATGCCGAGCATAACTGCGCCCTCGGTAAACAGAAACGACTGCGCGGGAATACCGAAAAGCTGCAAAACGGAGTTGACAATGCCGTTTTTGCCGAGGATTGTCATCCAGGCGTAAGTCCTGAGCAGGAAGTTCATCCACATCGGAAGCACAAAAAGCATGACTGCAAGCGTTCTGTACTTAGGCTTCATTTTGCTGAGGATCATCGCCATCGGATACCCGAGCAAAAGGCAGATCGCCGTCGCCTCGGCAGCTATTACAAACGAACGCGACATCACTTTTAAGTAGATAGGCTCGAACACTCTGGCAAAGTTGGCAAGAGAAAATACCCCACCCACCGTAAGCGAGTAATATGTTATAAGAAACATCGGAACCACGATAAATATCGCAGTCCAGACTATGTAGGGAGCAGAAGCTAATTTTTTCATCAGTCCTCCCATGCCATTATGTGGATATCATCAGGCGTCATGTACATAGTAACTTTTTCGCCTTCCTCAAAGACTTCGGTATCATGTACCGTCCAGGTTCTTTCGCCTTCTTCGATAGTTATTTCGTAATGAACACCCTTAAAGAGAACCGAGGTCACCGTGCCCACAAGCTCGTCGGCAGATCCGGTAGGCTCGCCTAAATGCACATCCTCCGGTCTGACGACGACATTTACTTTTGCATTCTCCCCAAATCCTCCGTCGAGGCAGTCCCAGTCTTTTCCGGCAAAATGAGCCAGCTTGTCGCGCAGCATCACTCCTTCGAATATATTGCTCTCGCCTATAAAGCGCGCGACGAATTTGTTCATCGGTTCGTTGTAAATATCTATCGGCGAGCCTATCTGCTGTATGTCGCCGTGATTCATCACAATGATTTTATCCGACATGGTAAGCGCCTCCTCCTGGTCGTGAGTGACGTAGACAAAAGTAATTCCAAGCTCTTTCTGCATATTCTTAAGCTCTATCTGCATCTCTTTGCGCAGCTTTAGGTCGAGCGCTCCAAGCGGCTCGTCGAGCAGCAGGACTTTCGGCTCGTTAACGAGCGCACGAGCTATCGCTATGCGCTGCTGCTGACCGCCGGACAAAGAGGTCACCTTGCGCTTTTCCGTGCCGGAAAGATTGACAAGTTCCAGTATTTTGCCGACTTTGTTTCTGATTACATCTTCCGGCAGCTTTTTTATTCTCAGACCGAAGGCTATGTTGTCATATATGTTCATATGCGGAAAAAGTGCATATTTCTGAAATACCGTATTAATAGGGCGCTTGTACGCAGGGGTTTCTGTCATATCCCTGCCCTCAAAAAACACTCTGCCTGAAGTCGGCTGTTCAAAGCCGGCGATCATCCTCAGAGTGGTGGTTTTGCCGCAACCACTCGGACCGAGTATGGTCAGGAATTGATTGCGTTTTACCCAGAAGTCTATGCCGTTGACCACGGTAGTCTGCCCGTATGTCTTTATCAGTTTTTCGCCGTAAACGATTTTCTCTTCCATTCGACCCCCCTGTCTAAAAATTTGGCGGACAGCTCACAAGCAGCAGCTGCGCCGGCCTTTTGCCCCTGTTTAATATTGTATGTTCCTTGTTTGCCTCGTAGTAGAACGTCTCGCCGGATTTTATGCTGAAAGTTTTGCCGCCCACTCTCAGCTGTATCTTTCCGCTGAGCACGTACCCAAATTCCTCTCCGCTGTGAGGTTCGTGGGATTCGAATTCGCCGCCCGCCTCTATCGTGAGCAGTATCGGCTCCATAGCGTTTTTCTGCGCATTGGGTATTATCCATTCAAGGCTGTAACCCAGTTCATCGCTGTGTTTCTCAAAAAAATCATCCCGCGAAAACGCGATTTTTTCGTCGTGCTCCGAGAAGAAATCTTTGAGGTTTGTGCCGAGAGATTCGAGTATGTCTGTCAGGCTCGCTATCGAAGGAGATGTCATATCGCGTTCGAGCTGCGATATAAACCCCTTTGAAAGCTCGCATCTGTCGGCAAGCTCCTCTTGTGTAAGCCCGTTTTCAAGCCTGAGTCTCTTTATTTTTTCTCCTATGTTCATTGCTCCGCCACCATTTTAAGATCAGCCTACCAATCAGCTGCCCGAAATCATCCGCGCCATGCCGAGTTTACAATTACTAAACTCTGCGATTTTTTGGTGTTTAGAATTAGTAAACTTTTCAGACAGTATTATTGTAGTATTTCGGCGCGCCATGTCAATAGATTTAGGGTAAATCAAATAAGAAATTTTGTTAATACATAAAAACGCCGCCCCGCCGAATGTGCGCCCTATAACAATAAGGCGACATTCAGGCAAAGCAGCGCATGGTTATTATATTGTGATTTCCTCACATATCGCAAACGCAGTTTTCTATGCCCGCGACAGGCAAAAGCGATGCAAGCGCTGAACAGAAAGTGTTTTGCGTCAATTGAACTCAGAAAGGTCGTGCAGCTTTACGCTGCCGCTGACCGTACCGATCCTCAGCAGTGTGCCCGCCTCGCCATTGGAGCGATTCTTGGCAGACTGCTTGAACAATCCCGAAATAACAGTATTTTGCCTGTTTTCGTTTCGCACATAGCAATGAACAGCGCCCGAAACAGTATTTATGCTCGATTTATACAGCAGCATTTCGTTAGCTACCACAACCTTGCCCGAAACAGTATTTAGCGCAAGCTCAGGAGTTTTTCCGATGAATTTGACGCCGCCCGAAACCGATCCGATGGTGGCGCGGTTCACTCTGACTCCTGTAAGGTTGGTTGCACCCGAAACATTATTGGAAATCAGATGCTCTCCAATAAAGTCATCGACAGAAATCACACCGGAAACATTGTTAAGATCGAGCCTTTCCACAGTGTTTATACCAGAGGCATTAATATTGCCGCTGCTGGTCTGCAGCTTAACAAGCGAACACCTGCGAGCCTCCGGAATGGTTACTTCGACCCTGTACCTTGGATATACTATCGTCGTAAGCCCTATCATATCTATGACCTTTTTGCCTAACCCGCCAGAAGCCACTTTTGAACCGATGTTCTTGTAGAAATTTTCCGTGATTCTTAGTTTTTTTCCATCATTGTACACAATGATATCCTCAGGGGCTTCTTCGATCTCGCCGGTTTCGAGATTTACAAACCTATAACTCAGCTCCGCAGCCGCCGCAAGCGATATGTCGCTGTGGCTGAGCCTGATTTCTACGGTATTTCCGGCAAAACTCTGCTCATAAGCCGATTCAAAAGCGCCTGCGCCTCCGGAGGAATTATTTTTTTGAGAAGATCCGCTGTCAGATGCCGGACCGGTCGTAAACATCTCCTCGAATTTTGCGCCTAATTTTTCGAATTTCTTCTCTATTTTCGAAATTTTTGATTCCAAATTTTTAATAAAATCCTCGCCATAATTCGCGCCATCACTATCTGCGTCGCTATCTACGCCGTCATTCGCATCTGTATCTGCATCGCTATCCGCATCGCTATTTGAGCCATTTTCAAAACCTGCGCCGAAACGCCCGCCAGCGCCGTTCGCGCCAAGCAGCGAACTGATTTCATCGTCGATCTCTATTCCGAAAGCCTCAAAAAGTTCGAGCGCTTCGCCCGCTTCTATGCTGCCGCTCTTTAAAAGTCGGATTATTTTATTTCTATCCATTTTAGGCCTCCTCATTATCGTTTAATATTTCGAAGCCATAGTCAGACGCCAAAACAGCCTTGGGCGTCTCCTGATTTGCCGCACGGGAATCGCCGCCGAGTGCCGAAACTAAATTATCCAAAAGCTTTTTAACAGATGGATACGAAACTCCAAGCTCTTTTTCAACTTCTTTAATGTTGCCTCTGTTTTTCAAAAATATCTCTGCAAATTTTAATTGAAGCGCATCCAGATTCCAAAAATCCGACTTTTGGAAATTTCCGCTTACCGTTACTGAACACTTCTTGCAGTGATATTCTCTGACCTGCATATGATTGCCGCAGCAAGGACATACTCCATCAAATTCCTTTTTACTCATTTCAACCTCCGCATTCATTATACACAAAACTCGAACATAATCAATAGCTGTTTTACTTTTTTAAGTAAAAATTACAAATTGGTTTAACGATAGCAAAAAGCACCCCAAGGGGGATGCTTTATATTTTTTGGAATCTCATATTCTGCGACGCCGACTACCCGTTTTTTAGCATTTGCTGAATTTTATTCTTTGCCTCCTGCTCCGCAACGATCTCCTCGGCCACTCTCTTTGCCACATCCGGCGGCATCTGCTCAACGCCGCCTCCGCGTATTTCCTTTGCTAATTGTTCTTTGTTCTGCGTACCTATGATTCCCTTCTCTTTCTCCGAGTTTGTTTTCTTTTTCTTAAATAGATTAAAGAAAAACACTCTTATCACCTCCTCGCTTAACATCTTCTATGTCTATTGTCTTAATTATAATAGTACTCAAGTCGATGTTCAATAGGAAAGCGATTAAATCTTTTTAATATTTACCGAATCATAAATCAAAATTTACAAGTTCATGGGCATGATCATGATCTTCGTCGGTAGGAGGCACATAGCCTTCGAGTCCTTTGTAGTTTTTTCCGTGTTTGAGCGCATAATCGTATATCGCCGCCTTGAGCGCCTGCTCTGCAAGGACGGAACAATGGATTTTTATTGCAGGCAAACCCCCAAGCTCCTCTACAACCTGCTTATTCGTGACCTTCAGCGCATCTTCGATATTCATGCCCTTTATGATTTCCGTAGCCACGGACGAAGCGGCAATAGCGGAACCACAGCCGAATGTCTTGAACTTTATGTCGGTGATAATATCGTCCTGAACCTTGACATAGATGCGCATAATATCGCCGCATCTTGCATTGCCGACTTCTCCCACACCGTCGGCATCAGCTAACTCGCCTATATTTCTCGGATTTGTAAAATGATCCATTACTTTTTCTGTATAAAGCATATTTCCCCCTGTTAATCTTTTATACTGTTATGCCGGCGTCAGCGGAGACCAGATTCTAAGCTTCTCCACAACGTCCGCCAGCGAATCCACTATGTAATCTATATCGGCTTCTTCGCTAAAATCGCTTAAGGTCAGCCGCACAGAGCCGTGCGCAATCTCGTGTGAAAGCCCTATAGATAAGAGCACGTGCGAAGGCTCAAGAGAGCCGGAAGTACACGCACTGCCGCTCGACGAGGCAATACCCTTCATATCGAGGCTGAGCAGCAGCGCTTCGCCCTCGATATACTCAAAACAAAGATGTATATTGTTCGCGAGCCTCTTTACAGGATGTCCGTTCAGGCGTGATTTTTCAACACGCGCAAGCACTTTGGCTATTATGGCGTCCCTCATGGCGCTGAGCCTGCTTACATGCTGTTCCAAATTTTTGTGAGCGATCTCGGCAGCCTTTGCAAATCCTACAATTCCCGGCACATTTTCCGTACCGGGCCTCTTGCCCCGTTCATGAGCGCCGCCCGACATTATGGGCGAAAATCTGACCCCGTTCCTGACATACAGAGCGCCGATACCTTTAGGAGCATGCAATTTGTGACCCGAAAGGCTCATTAAATCGATCCCCATCTCTTTGACGTCTATGCGAACCTGCCCAAACGCCTGCACCGCATCTGTGTGAAACAGTGCGCCTCCCGCCTTTGCAATAGCGGCAAGCGCCTTGATGTCCTGAATGGTTCCTATTTCGTTGTTTGCATACATTATACTGACAAGCTTTGTATCCGGACGCATCGCCTGCTTTAGTGTTTCGGGCAGAACCTCGCCGTACTCATTTACATCGAGATAGGTAACTTCAAATCCCTCTTTTTCAAGAGCCTCCACTGTGTGCAGCACCGCGTGGTGCTCTATCTTCGAGGTGATGATATGCCCGCTGCCGAAGGATTTCATAACCCCTCTGATAGCGAGATTGTCGGCCTCCGTCCCGCCCGATGTAAAGTACAGCTCCTTTGCGTTTGCATTAATAGTGCCCGCAAGCCTTGCACGCGCTTCTTCCACAATTTCACGAACTCGCTGCCCGGGACTGTGCAGACTTGATGCATTTGCGTATGACGCGGTAAATGCAGGCATCATCGCCTCTAAAACCTCCGGCTTTACCATTGTTGTAGCCGCGTTGTCCAGATAAATATATTTCATTATTCCCCCTTATCTCAGTAGTATGTTAATAGCCAAAATGTCAATCAGTTCTTTTTAGCAGCGGATTTTTTAATTCCGCAGTTCTTTTTAGCGGCGGATTTTTCGTTCCACCGCTCTGCGCCGTTAAATACCAGAATTTCGTGCACGATAAAATCCTGATAATACTCATTTTTCATATCCTGCAATGTGAGATTGTTGACGACTCCGAGTATGCCCTCGTATATTTTTGAATAGACAAGCCTTGGCACACAGTCGCATTCGTCCGGCGCGACACCCACCCGAAGACAGTCTGTGGGCGCAAGCGAACCCTCGAGCGCCATAAGCACCTCTCCCACAGTTATGAGCCCGGCCTCACGCGAAAGATAGTAACCGCCCTGAGCGCCGCGGACCGAAGTAACAAGCCCGGCGCGTCTGAGCAGGATCATTATCTGTTCGAGATATGCCGGACTTATCTGCTGACGCGCAGATATATCCGTAAGAGAGACAGGCGATTCGGACGCATTAAGAGCGAGGTCAAACATCACCTTAAGCCCGTATCTTCCCTTTGTAGACAGTTTCACAATACCCCCATATTCGGCTTTGCCGAATCCCTACTTTTTTAGTATGATTTAATTTTAACCCCGTTCGGCGCAGTTGTCAATAGCTTTCTAAAAACACAGGAAATATGGTAAAATGTTGCAGGAGGGCAGATGTCCGAAAAAATGGCGGAAATGCTCAATCTTATGCAAAGAGCAGAAAAAATGGAATACGCAAACGAAGAGCTCGCTTTTAAGCTCTATATTGAATTGTTTGAAAATTATTCCCCTAAAATATCAAAACCCTATGAATCCGCCATAAGACTGTACGAAAAACGCGACAAATTAGCGGAAGCGCTAAATATTGCCAACCGCGCAATAGAAATGATAGAGACCGACCAGATGACAGCCGGGCTCGAAAGATTTACAGAGCTTGCAAGTAGAATAGAGAGAAAGATGGCGGAAAAGGGCATCGCTCCGATGCGCGAAAAGAAAAAAATGTCCAAAAGCTCCGTTCTAACCATCATATTTTCGGTGCTGCTCTTTACGCTTATTATGATTTTTGCGACGCCATACGGAAGAATACTCGTAAATTTAGACGGCAAACAGGGAATGGAAAACGGGATTTTCAAAACAAACGACGAATACAAAAAATACCCGATAACCAAAAAAATGATAGATTTTGCTGTTAGCAACGCTTCAAGACTGGACTATGCGGCGGCGGTTACAATAGCGGTAGACGGCAGAACTGTCGGGCTCGGAATCGTCGCTTCCACCGACAGCAAGGACATAGGCAAAAACATAGCAACGGAAGCTCTCAAATACCTTGCAAAAGCAGCCGCGACAGAATATCTCGAGCTTGAGCCGCCGGGCAGAGAAAATTTAGGCGGCATCTACAAATATTATGACATAATCGTAACAGTAGGAACGAGCACAAACGAAGAAGATTTCTTCCTCAGAGGCACGATGAATTCGGGCGGCTCAAAAATTATCTACCGCGAAGATCAAGAGAATCCTTAAATCGGACCAATTTTTCGGCAGTTTCTCGAGCGCAGCCGCCGCGGAGCACCATAGAGATTTTGAGCTCTCTTGTGCTGCGGCGATACATCGGATCGTAGTATTCTTCAAGAAGTATTCCTGCAACGCCTTTCATATCTCCGGCTTTATAGCGCTCCATAATTTTTTCATAAACGTCGCCCGGTATATAGGATTTGATTTTTCCCATTCCAAGCATAAATTCTTTGTCGAACCCCGCCGAGCCCGCGCCGTAATCTCGGACTAAAAAATCAACGCGGCTGTCCATATCTTTTTCTATCCAAACGACTGCACTGTTTCCAAAGTGATATGCGTCGTACAGTTCTTTTGGAACCAGCATTTTGCCTATTTTACGGCTTTCCATTTCCACAAAGCAGTAGCCTTTTTCAGCAGCCAGAATAAGTTCGCGGCAGATATCATTTTCGAACTGTTGCGCGCACTGCGGCTCCGGTATACCTATAGCTCCAAGGTTTGATCCCCTGTGCCTCGCGGCGCGCTCAAGATTAAGCACAGGCTCTCCGCGCTGCTCAAGAGCGCACAAAACCTCGGTCTTGCCCGTTCCGGTAAGGCCGTTTATTCCAATAAATTTCGGGAAACCTCCGGCGCCCGTTATAGTGCTCAGAACTTTGCTTCGATATTTTTTATACCCGCCCTCCAGAATGCAAGTATTAATTCCCAGTCCGCCAAAAAAAGAATGTACCGCATGGCTGCGATATCCGCCTCTTGCGCAGTAAAACACTATATCGGACTCGCCGAAATTACCGACGAGCTCCTGAACTCTTTCAAAATATTCCGTAAGTTTCTTTGATGCATAATGAATCCCAAGCCGCTTAGCCTCATCGCGAGAGGCGTTTTTAAATATATAACCAACCTCGTGACGCTCGCTGTTATGAAGTATCGGCAGGCTCAGCGCACCAGTGATATGCCCCTTTGCATACTCATCCTCAGAACGCACATCCAAAAACACCTTATTGCAGGTATCGAAACAATACTCAACTTCCATGGCGCGCTACCTGAGCACCCTTTTGATGGTTCCCATTATCCCTCTTGCGATCATATTTCCGGTCTGCCTAGTCATAGAATTTATAACTGATCTTCCAACCCTGTCAGCCAAAGTATTCTTAGAATTCTTTTT
>JBHAZV010000039.1:0-2933 GCA_041781135.1 Acidaminobacteraceae bacterium | reverse complement strand
CTATAGGCTCATAAGTTGTGATTTTACCGATTTTAAGTTAGTCAAGGTGTGTGACGGCACTGCTATGGATGTCGATAATACCGATTTCGATAACCCTGCGTTTTTGCTGGAAGAGAGGCTTTCCGGAATAGAACGCCTGTCCGAAAGCGGCGACAAATCGAAGTTTTTGGATCAAAATTTTGAACTTGCAAGGTTTACTGCGGAGCATTATATAAACTCATCTGAGGGGGATATTGCGTATACCGAAGTTGCGTACATTGGAGTTACGGAGTATCTTGCGGAGGAGGTAGGCGCATTGATTGGGTTTGCGGCAGATATGGCGCGCCAGAAAGTGCGTTCTGTTGCAGACGGAATTATTAAATACAATTTTATGAATGCGCTTGCTAAGAGGCAGATGTCAGAGGCAGGCATCTTCGAATTCAGCAATTTTGAGAAATTCTTAGCCATGAGAAAGGAAGCGCATCGCATTTATGAACTGAAGGACATTATTGCTTTGGGGCTCTGCCGGGCGCTGATCGATGAGGGTTTTCATATAATCTATTACAGGATAAGGATGCGGTCGGAGGCGCTTAACGGCAGGCTTTATGAGATAGTTTCCGACAGCGGCGAAAAAATAATCCTGCACACTACAAATCGAGAGATTGTGGATTTTTTGGGTTCATGCGGCATTTCGGAGAGCGATATGAGAAATTCGGAAATATCCGGCTATGTCAATAAGAGATTTCTGTGACTAATGTGCGAAAAAGTGATAAAGTAGTATTGGGAGGGGATTTATGTACGATGAAATATCTGCAAATGTTGCCAAGGAATGGCGCGATCTGCTTTTGTTACACAAATTCGCTGTAGATGAACTTAAAGTCAAACTCGAAAACTTAGATGAAGAATTTAGATTGATACAGGACTACAATCCTATAGAGCACATAAGGTACAGGGTTAAAAAACCGCAGAGCATTATAGAAAAATTACAGAGAATTGGTTTGGAACCAACGATTGCCAATGCTCGGAACAATATCTTTGATATAGCAGGTATCAGGATTATATGTGCATTTACGGCAGATATTTATCGAATTGCAGAGATACTAAAAAACAGACCGGAAATAAATGTCGTAAAAGTCAAGGACTATATAGAAAAGCCAAAGCAGAACGGTTACATGAGTCTGCATCTGCATGTTGAGTATCCTGTTTCTTTAAGTACAGGCACCGAGCTTGTCAGGGTGGAAATTCAGATAAGGACTATCGCGATGGATTTCTGGGCAAGCATAGAGCACAAGATATATTACAGATACAGAGAAAAAGCTCCGAGAGATATACAGGCTGAGCTCAAAGGCTGTGCAGATATGGTAATGAACCTTGATGATAGAATGTATAATCTCAAGCGTATAATAGATGCTCTCGAATACAGCGGCAGCGCAAATGGCGATAAGGAATATAAACAGGACAAAAAAAAGGTAGATTTTTTCTAAAAAGGAAAGAGTGAAATGGATAAGTATTTATTTGCAAAAACATTGGAAGGCGAATATCTTGGACCGATTTCGAATATGATAAACAGGCACGGATTGATTTCGGGAGCCACAGGCACGGGAAAGACAGTAACTCTTAAAAAATTTGCCGAACTTTTGAGCGCAGAGGGCGTTCCGACATTTGTTATAGATGTCAAGGGCGATTTGACAGGCTTTGCCTCTCCGGGAGCGCCAAACGAAAAATTCGCCGCCCATATCGCTAAATTTGGGGAAAACTACCCGAATTTCGAACAGTTCCCTGTAAATTATTGGGATCTATACGGCGAAAATGGCTTGCCTATACGTACGACTATTACTAATCTCGGACCTACTCTGCTCTCGAAGCTTTTAGAGATCAACGATACGCAGAGTGCAGTGGTGCAGACATTGTTTAAGTATGCGGACGATCAGGGACTTTTGCTGCTCGATTTTAAGGATTTTAAGGAGCTTGTGGAATTTGCGATGGCGCATCCGGATCCTTCGTACGGCAGTCTTCCGAAGGTTTCGCTCTCGGCGGTGCTGAGGCAGCTCAACAGTCTCGAAGCGCAGGGCATCGATGTGTTTTTTGGAGAGAGGGAGCTCGATCTTTTTGATTTTCAGCAGCTCAGAGATGGAAAGGGCGTTATAAATTTGCTTGATGCAACAAAGCTTTTCCTATCTCCGAAGATGTATTCGACTTTTTTGCTTTGGTTGCTGAGCGAACTGTATGAACAGTTTGACGAAGTCGGAGACCTCGACAAGCCGCGAATGGTATTTTTCTTCGACGAGGCGCATCTTATCTTTGACGGTATAAGCAGCGCGCTGCTATCGAGCGTAGAGCAGGTAGTAAGACTGATTCGTTCCAAAGGCATCGGTATATATTTTGTATCGCAGTCTCCTACCGACATACCTGATTCGGTGCTCGGTCAGCTTGGAAACAGGGTGCAGCATGCAATGCGTGCCTACACGGCAAAAGAGATAAAAAATCTGAAGATAGCTTCGCAGGGCTTTAGGGTAAATCCCGAATTAAATATAGAAAAGGTATTGATGGAGCTCGGCGTCGGTGAAGCTATAGTCTCTTTTCTTGATGAATCCGGTGTTCCGGAGGTCACAAAGCGCGCCTATATTCTTTCTCCATCAAGTCTTATGGGGAGATACGAAATTTCTGATAAATTTCCCAATGCTATGCTTAATTCAAAGTATCGCGTTCCTATCGACAGGGAGTCTGCATATGAAATGCTCGAAATGCTCGTCGCACGTCTTAATGATGAAAAAGAGCGCGAACGCGAGCGTATTGAAAGGGAAAAGCAAGCCAAAAAGAATTCTAAGAATACTTTGGCTGACAGGGTTGGAAGATCAGTTATAAATTCTATGACTAGGCAGACCGGAAATATGATCGCAAGAGGGATAATGGGAACCATCAAAAGGGTGCTCAGGTAGCGCGCCATGGAAGTT
>JBHAZV010000038.1:0-43458 GCA_041781135.1 Acidaminobacteraceae bacterium | reverse complement strand
GAAGCATCACACATAAACTGATAAGACCGAGAACACCAAGACACAACGGAAAAGTAGAACGAAGCCACAGAAACGACAACGAAAGATTTTACAGCAGAATGAGTTTTTATAGTTATGAAGACCTGAAAACACAGATGAGTAAATATTTACGTAGGTCCAACAATACCCCAATGCAGACACTCGGATGGATGACTCCGATGGAAAGACGAAAATTTTTGGAGGGGTGCTAGCACCCCTCCAAAACCAAAAGTAGCTTATCATACATACTGCTATTTTTTCTCTAAAAAAGTCTCACATCATTGACAAAGGTACAGTAGAAAACACCATGCTTATGCATAGTACCAAACTCCATATTCTTTGAAATTTCAATCTCATTATATACCTCCAAACTCTATTCAAATTTTACAAACTCGTCTGTTGAATCCCACCATGTTTCCACCGCACCAGTCCTATAATTGAATACCAATATAGCCGTACCTTGCTCATATATTTTACTCAGATTAGGTTTTTTTACATCTCCGTAAAACTCGACATAATCGAGCACATAATTACCACCCTCAATATGAAAAAAGTCGTAATCCGTCATTGTAACAAGACGAGAATCCGACACGATTTTATTCTTTATTGCTGTATCACGGTTCGCACTGGGAAGGAACGCTCTCATTCTATCCAATGTAGTATTCACACTATCCTGATTCGAATAATTGAAACCGTACATACCAGACCATTTACCCGCTCTCGCTACACTGTACATGAGGGGTATCGGATATCTGCTCGGACCGTTACCCTGAATGTGTTTCATCGGTCCGTCCGAATACTTGTTTTGACCCGCTAAGAAACCCCAATGTTGTCCGAGATAATTCTCACTTCTAAAGTCATAAATATCATACCCTTTCGGATAAACCCCCTTCATAAGACCAGAATTCGGTCTACCCCCATTAGCGATATGCTCCGCAATACGCTCATTCGCCGTGTGTCTTTGCGATAACAATTTGTAAGCGTCACGCTCCACAGGTCGAAGCTCGTTCGCATACATTTCAATATCCACCGAGTTCATCAGCATAATAGTATCCTTCATCTTTTTATCACGCTCAACAAATTCAGGGTTCTTGTCCATAGATGGTGTATTATCGCGAGTAACAACATGCGAAAAGGCAAAACTCGAATACAAACTAATGAGATTGTACCCCCCTGATACATTTTTCAGACGGTCGCGAATTTCTGCCGACCAGAGAGAGTCCGAAAACTCATAATACGCATCGAGGAAGAAACGCGCAGGAATCATAATTCTACCGTTGATTGTCTGCGGTACAACATCCATTTTCACCGTCTTAGCATACTCCCTGCCATCTTTAGGCTTGACTGACGGTTTATGTTCCCCATTCGGAAATGTTTCACGAAGTTCCTTCGTACCTTCCTCAAACTCGCATTCATAGTGAGTTGCCTCAATAGTATTAGAGCCTAATTTCACTCTAATCTGTACCCCGAAATAGTTATCATTTGGATAGGTGGCACAATACCCTCGCTTATTCCCTGTAAAGATAGCCGTCTTTGTAGCATCGTCCCACTCAACAATCAAACCAAGCGCATCGCCGAGCGCCCTAAGCGGTACCATCGTGCGCCCATCTATCACCTGTGCCTGAACATCGTCCGCATACAACTCCAAACCGTCCAGATATACAACAACACGGGAATTCGGGAATTTAAGCCTCTTATTAATTTCAGTAAGAGCCTTTCTCGCACTCTGCCACGCCTTCCTCGTACCCCCGCTGAAACCATCTTGTTTCAGGGTGTCAAGCGTATCTATCGCATAGCGAAGTGCGTCAAGAAGCTCCTGAGGTCTGCCCAAAGAATGGTTGTTCACTTGCACAAGCAGCTGCTCCAACAGCGCCTTGATGTTGCCAAAGGAAGAATCGAGATTCCTGCCCGCTTTGACGGAATCAAGGTTCGCACGCAAGTCTTTCAGCATTTGCCTATGAGTTTCCGTGATACTTACATGCTCGAACACCCTCCACTTCGTGTTCGATGTATACGGGTAGACCTTTACAGGACATCGAATACTGGCAGTTTCACTTCCACCCCATAAATCCCAGTTCTCATACACAGGAAACGCATCTGTCGCATACGAAATACCCCCGCTGAATACCGTACCCATCGTGATCGCACCCGCAAGCGCGATCGCTACAATTTGCCTATTCAGTTTCTTCATGAAACCAAGTTTTTTAATCGCCATAATTTTCCTCCATTTTAATTTTAATATAAAAAATGCTCAAGCATCGAAGCCCTTGGTTCGACCATGTAACCCCTTAGTTCTGGTGGGACTATGAGGTTGACATCTACCGTATCCTTATAGCATAGCGTCAACCCATCTACCCCCACCCAAGATACCTTTACATCATTCTGATACATTGTCTGCCTAATACTCTCAAATATATAAGTAAGTATACCCTCAAATACAGTCTCAAGTAAAAATTGGAACCTATACCCCATGAAATTCTCGCTCTGCGCAATATGCTTATTTATCGTAGGTGCTAAAACTCCGTCTACCCCTACATATACCCCCTCGCACACCCCATCGAGTAAATATAAAGTGTTTTTATACGAAGACACCACTTGGAATAAGCCATTTGCAGGTATCATGAGCCTACGGAGTATCTCGTCGGGGAAAGATAAAAGAACCGACCTCCAACCGACAGGAGCCGTATATAAACTCACTACACCATAATCGTATAACCCCCTCAACCCGCTTCGCAAGCTAAACCTTGTATAATCCACTCTATGTGTGTACTTTCCGCGAGAACGCTCCTTAAGGAGCGCAAGCTCACCTCTCAGCCATAAAGCAACGATTGCACTAAACAAAGACTGAACCTCACCTTGATCGAAACCATTACAGGTTAACAAATCCCGAAACAATAAAGCCCTTTCATAGGTAAAATCTATACCCCCAGTCTTGTAGTTAAGAAATGGCTGCATAGCAATACGCCCAACGACTGTAACACATACCTTTTTCTACCCCCTTTCCAATCTATTGCATATAGATAGAATTTTAAACCGTCTTTAGATATTATATCATGTTTTTCAAAAAATCGAAATATTATTTTTCTCAAAATACAGCTTTATAAGTTGCGGATAATTGTCGACATTTCCTTTGCAAAGTGTATAATTTAAGCGAGGAGACAGCAGATGAATCGTACAGAGATAATAAAAATTTCTGCAATAACATCAGAAGAACTAATTAACATTCGGAGGACGACTAATGAAAATAAAAAAGCTTACAATAGATAATGTTAAAGATTATATAGATTATTTAAGCACGGCTATTTTAGCAGAACCTGATATGATGACAACCGATTTTGTGGATGAAGAAACCATCATTAAGGCACTGTCAAGCAATTCCAATGAATTGTGCAAATCATTGCTGGCTTACGAAGATAATAAGGTTGTAGGAAGATTAGAATACCACTTTTATACTTGTATACAGGATAACTATAAAATGTGTTATGTTAACTGGATATATACACTGCCCGATTATAGGCACAGAGGGGTTGCCCAAAGCCTGTTTCGCGAATTAGAAAAGATATGTCTAGAAAACAATATAAACCAATACTTTTTAATTCAGGCAGATAACGAAGATGCCGCCAGGTTTTACGGATCATTCAAAGAATCCAGTTCAACAAATTGTATGATTCTAAGAAAAACTGTATATAAATAAAAAGGGGGGATTACACATGAAAACAAACCGCCTCTTTTTAACCAATCCGTCTGAATTTTCTGATGTACTAATCTCCGATTTCACCGAACCGCTGTTCCAAAACGCATTTAAAAACTGTTTCTCTTTGACTAAAGACGACGAAAGGATAAGAACAAAATGAAATATAACCGAAAGATTACTTTGAAAAATGGTATAGAAGCGCTACTCAGGAACGGTGATGCTTCAGATGGGAAAGCTGTTTACGAAAATTTCAACCTTACGCACGCCGAAACGGATTATCTGCTGTCGTATCCCGAAGAAAACAATTTTGATCCGGAGCAAGAATCGCTATTCTTAGAAGAAAAAGCTGATAGTCCCAATGAAATCGAGATCCTTGCGATTATCGGCGGAAAGGTTGTGGGGACTGCAGGCATCAAGGCTGTCGGAAAAAAGCATAAAATAAAACACCGGGCAGATTTTGGCATAAGCATTTTGCAGGAATACTGGGGATTCGGATTGGGAAAAGAACTTACTATTGCCTGCATTCATTGTGCCAAAGAAGCCGGATATGAGCAGCTGGAACTAAGTGTTGTTGCAGAAAACAAGAGAGCTTTATCGTTGTACCAAAGCCTCGGCTTCGAAGAATTCGGAAGAAACCCCAGAGGATTCAAGTCACCAAAAAACGGTTATCAAGAAGTGATTCATATGCTGCTTAAATTATGAGCAACTTCAAAATTCATCAAACGACGAACAATAGCGCTGAACCACTAATATACTGCAATTAAAGGAGAATTTTTTGAATATTGAACTTTTTTCAAAAAAGTACAAAGTACAAAAGCTGAGCGAATCTGATACCGCAGATATCCTTGATTTATGCGCAGGCAATCCGCTGTACTATAAGTACTGTCCGCCCTTTGTAACAAAAGAAACCATCGCAAATGACCTCAAGGCACTCCCACCCCAAAAGACATTAAATGACAAGTACTACATAGGTTATTACGACAACAATCGTCTGATCGCAATCATGGACCTGATAAATCATTTTCCCGACGATGAAACAGCCCTTATAGGCTTGTTCATGATGCACAATTCCGAACAAGGAAAAGGTATAGGAAGCTCGATTATCACGGAACTTACGGATTACCTGCCTAATGAAGGAATAAAACGTCTGCGCCTCGGTTGGTCAAAAGAAAATAAGCAGTCCAAATATTTCTGGCGCAAAAATCACTTCGAGGAAACAGGTACAATAGCCGATTTAGGAGAATACTTAGTTGTAATTGCTCAAAGAGAATTATAACGGCTTGTTTTTGAGAATCGTTCGCATTATAATATTGGAATGATGATCAATAAACGGCTGATAAACACAGTCAGTCAAAGCAAAAAGTACATATTCGCAAATGTTGCAGTGCAACTGTGCGCGCTGGCAGCCAACCTCGCCATAATGTGGTCGTTTGTCCAAATAATATTTGGACAAACGACGCGCGCATGGTGTATTGCGCTGACGCTCGCCTGCGTGGCGATCCGTTTTGCCTGCTTCAACGCTGCCGCAAAGCTCAGTTACCTCGCATCAAAATCCGTAAAAATCACGCTCCGGGAGCTGATCTATAAAAAACTGCTGAAAATTGGGAATCGCAAGACGCCGACATCAGAAGTCGTCCAGCTCTCTGTGGAAGGAGTCGACCAGCTCGAAACATATTTTGGAGGCTACCTCTCGCAGTTTTTCTACGCGATGCTCGCGCCGGCAGCGCTGTTTCTTGTGCTGCTTCCAATCAACAAATTGGCTGCAATCGCGCTTTTTTTGTGCGTTCCGCTTATACCGATTTCTATTGCAGCAGTACAGACCTTTGCAAAAAAACTGCTCTCTAAATACTGGGGCAAGTACGCAAGCCTCGGTGACACATTTTTAGAAAATCTGCAAGGACTTACAACTCTCAAGATATACCAAAGTGACGCATTCAAACACCGCCAAATGAATAAAGAAGCAGAGAGCTTCAGAAAAGCGACAATGCGCGTGCTCACGATGCAGTTAAACTCCATCACCATAATGGATATCGTCGCATACGGCGGAGCTGCGCTTGGAATGATAATTTCAGCATTTGAATATCAAAAAGGCTCAGTAACACTCTCGGCGGCAGTATTCACAACTCTGATATCAGCAGATTTTTTTCTTCCGATGAGGCAGCTCGGCAGCTATTTCCACATAGCGATGAACGGAATGGCGGCAAGCGACAAAATATTTGCAATACTTGACACTCGCACAGATGAAAAGCGCACGGCGAAATTTCCTAAAAATGCATCGATCGCATTCCAAAATGTCGGATTTTCATATGGATCTGAACGAACAATACTTGACGATATAAATATGAAAATACCTCGCGGGGCTTTTGTGTCGATAGTCGGAGAATCGGGCTGCGGCAAAACGACAATCGCCTCGCTGCTGACACTCAAAAACAGAGAATACCACGGAAGCATTAAAATAAAAAACGATAACGACAGCACAGAGCTCAAAGACATCACGGAAGAAAGCCTGCTTAAAGAAATTACATATATCGGCTACGGAAGCTATCTATTCAAAGGTACCATCAAAGAAAATCTGATTGCTGCAAAGCGCGAGGCAACAGACGAAGAACTATGGTGTGTTCTAAAAAGAGCGGATATGGAAGAATTTGCAAAATCGAAAGATGATCTCGATACACCGCTGCTCGAAAGGGCTTCAAATATATCCGGAGGGCAGAGACAAAGACTTGCGCTTGCAAGGGCGCTGCTGCACGATTCGCAAATATACATATTCGATGAAGCGACCTCTAATATCGATGTAGAGAGCGAAGAGACAATTATGAACGAAATCCACGCACTGAGAGGAAAAAAGACGATTATTCTAATCTCTCACAGGCTCGCCAATGTCGTACAGTCCGACAATATCTATGTTATGAGCGATGGAAAAATCGTAGAAAACGGAAGCCACACAGAACTTTTAGAGCTCGGCGGAAAATATGCCGAACTTTGGAATTCGCAGCAGCAATTGGAGAACTTATGAAGCTGAACTTTAATAAAACACAGAAAAGTGCCGCTGCAAAAAGCGGCGGCATGAGCATTTTCGTAACCACCGCGGCACTGCTAAAGCTTGTCGGTTCGATGGTTCCTGTAATGGTTGCGGCAGTGGTGTTTGGTTCTCTCGGACATATTGCCGCTACTCTCATTCCGGCGCTCGGTTTTTCCATAGTAGCCGCCGCAGGTCTGACAAGCTTTTCTATAGACGCGAATGTCGCGCCAATATTTTACACGCTTATCGCGTGCGCACTTATGCGAGGCATACTAAGATATGCAGAGCAGTACTGCAATCACTACATTGCATTCAAAACTCTCGCAATGATACGCGACAAAGTATTCGGAGCTATGCGAAAGCTTTGCCCCGCAAAATTGGAGGGACGCGAAAGAGGAGAACTTATAAATATTATAACCTCGGATGTCGAACTGCTCGAAGTTTTTTATGCTCATACCATCTCACCCGTACTTATAGCGTTGATACATGCTTCCCTGCTTACAGCATACCTGTTTGCCGCCGCCGGGCCATCGGCAGGCGTTTTTGCCGCAGCATGCTACATATTCATCGGTGCGGTAATTCCGATAATTATCTATAAACGCGGCAGCTCCGCGGGGGTGCAATACAGAAAAACAGCCGGCGAGCTTGCAGGCACTGTGCTGGACAGCCTGAGAGGACTGCCCGAAACTCTCCAATACGCAGACGGCGAGCATCGTCTCGCAAAAATCGTATCCGGTTCAGAAAAACTTTCGGAATGCGAAAAAAATATGAAGCGCGCAGGCGGACTCAGTTTTGCGGCCACAAGCGCCCTCATCACGATTTTCGGATTGATAATGCTGCTGATTACAGATGCTTCAGGGCTGGACGTACATCAAGTCACAATATGCTTTTTGCTTTTCATATCGTCGTTCGGTCCTACAACCGCTCTCGCAGCCCTCGGCAGCACACTGCAAAACACTATGGCGTCAGCTGAAAGAGTGCTTATAATCCTTGACGAAACGCCTGAAACACCTGAAATTACAGGCAACAGCGAGGTTAATTTCGGCAGTGTCAAAGTGAATAATATCAGCTTTTCATACAAGGACAACAAACAAAGCGGCGGCAGCTCAAACGGCGGCATCGATAACACTAACAGCTGCACAAACGGCAGCCACGGCGAAAATTTCGTCAACAGCAAAAACGGCGAAGAACTCGTGCTGGACTGCATCAGCGCAGACATAGAGCCAAACAAAATATACGCCGTGACAGGGCGCAGCGGCAGCGGAAAATCCACCCTGCTTCGACTGCTCATGAGATTTTGGACACCGGACAGCGGCTGCATAAGCATCAGCGGCAGAGACCTCGGCACAATAAATACGGAGAATTTAAGAAAAATCGAGAGCTTAGTCACTCAAGACACCCACATTTTTAACGACAGCATCGCAAACAATCTTCGCATTGCAAAGCTTGATGCAACAGACGCCGAAATCGAAGCAGCATGCAAAAAAGCGGCTATACACGACTTTATCTCCGGACTTCCGAGCGGCTATGAAACTAATACGGGCGAATTGGGAGAAACTCTGTCAGGCGGCGAAAAACAGCGACTCGGCGTAGCAAGAGCATTTCTCAGCGGCGCGCCGTTTATGCTATTGGACGAACCGACCAGCAATTTAGACAGCCTTAATGAAGCCATAATATTGAGCTCGCTGCACAAGCACAGCGAAAACAAGACTATAGTCCTTGTTTCTCACCGCGCATCCACGGTACGAATCGCAGATAAGGTACTAAAAATCGCCGCTTCAGACGAAAGGCAAAACTAAGCGCAAAATCAGCGTAAAAAAACATTATATTCATATTGAGGTTACTATGACTATTAAAAAAATTTTTTTAATAACTACAGGAACAATAAGCCTCGGAATCGGAGCGATAGGAGCTGTCCTGCCCTTTTTGCCCTCTTTTCCATTTCTGTTATTGTCAGCATGCTGCTTTGCCAAAAGTTCCAAAAAACTGGATTTATGGTTCAAAAATACCAAGCTCTACCGCGACAACCTCGAATCCTACGTAAAAGGAGAAGGAATGACAAAGTCAGTAAAAATAAAAATTATGCTGATTGTGACAGCGCTGCTCGGATTTGCAGCGGTTATGATGCGGAGCATACTTTGGGGGCAGATCGTAATCACAATTATCTGGCTCTTCCATATGCTGTATTTTACTGCCTTCGTAAAAACCAAAACACGCTGAGCAAAACTTCGGATTACATTTTTTTGCAATTGTAAATAGCCAAAGCTGTCGCTGCCACAATGGGAGCGCCCGCTCTGACGCCAATGCATTTATCGTGCCTGCCGCCGGTAATTAGCTGCCTCTGCTTAAAATCGGCAAAATCGAGCGTATCCACAGCTATACCGATACTTGACGCCGGCTTTACAGCAACCCTGAACTCTATATCCATTCCGTTTGAAATCCCGCCGTTTATCCCGCCATTATTATTTGAACGAGTTTTTATCGCGCCGTCTGCGTCACAGTAAAACGCATCCACAGTCTCCGAACCACGCAGCCTGGCAAATTCGAAGCCTCTGCCGAACTCAATGCCTTTGACCGCTGGCACCGCAAAAACCATGCGCGCTATTTCGCCCTCCAATGTCTCGAATAACGGTTCTCCTACTCCCACAGGCATTCCGGTTATGCGAAGTTCGAGCACCGACCCCACCGAATCTCCCGATGCAGCAATCTCGCTAACCAAGCCGCGAAGCTCCGCTGTTTCAAGCAAATTACCGGAATCATCACAAGAAAGCTCAATCCCTCCAACAGAAGCAACCCTTGCACTGATCCCAACGCCCGTTTTTGCCAAAAGCTGCTCTGCAACTGCGCCGGCAAGCACGAGCGGAGCGGTAAGTCTGCCCGAAAAATGCCCTCCGCCGCTAAGGTCGGAAAAACCGCAAAACTTCTTAAAAGCCACATAGTCGGCATGTCCGGGTCTAAAATGCGTATTAATCCTATCGTAATCTCCGCGCCGCACATCAGTATTTCGAAACACGGCACAAAAAGGAGAACCATAGCACACCCCGTCTGCAGATGCACCGCTGAGTATTTCGTAAGATGTGCCCTCGCCCCGCGAAGTTACAAGCTCCTTAAAAAGCTCGTCAAGCCCTTCATATTCGTGGCGCTCCCTGTCTAATTCGCATCCCTCGCTCAAATTTGCGGCATCCGGCGCACAGCCGCTTTTCAAAGCTTCGTCCTGTGCGCTGACCCTCTGCAAATTATCAAAATCAAATGCAAATTGAGAATTATTGTCGCCGCTTCGCATATTGTACGGCTTCAAAAACCAAGCGCCGCGCTGTCGCTGCGAGAGACGCAGCGCAATATGCTCAGAGTCAAGCGCCGTTCCTGCAGGTATGCCATCCAGGACACAGCCGACAGCAGCGCCATGTGATTCGCCAAATATTGTAACTTTAAGCCTGTTACCGAAAACAGATGACATTCTTCCTCCAAAATCCTTCATGCCCAAAAACCGCAAAGCCTTGCCGCTGCTTGCAAAACACGATGCCAGTTACTATGCTCTGTAAAATAAAAGGCATCGGCAATAATTTGACATCAATATATGGAAAGTCCCAATTCCTTAGAAATGCTTTCAAGCATTCGAGTACCTGCATAAGAATTACCGTGCGTGTCAAGTCCGGGGCAATAAACCGCAATACCGTAACCCGCCTTTGACGCAGTCATGATACCGCCCCCGACACCGCTCTTGGCAGGTATGCCGATCCTTATTGCAAAATCGCCGGAATAATCGTATGTGCCGCAATTTGCCATAATAGTCCTCAAAATCGTGGCATGAGACTGCTCAATAAGTCTTTCGCCGGAGAGGTCAACCCCCCCGCGAGACAACACCTGCCCGATTCTTGCAAGATCCAGAACATCTACCATAACAGCACAGCTCTTAAAATAAATATCCAAAAGCTCGTCGACATCCACCTCCTGAGGAATAATCCTGTGCGAAAGCATCATGTATGTGAGCGCCCTATTTGCAAATGCAGACTCACGCTCGGACTCGTACAGCGGTTCGCTGTAATTTATGCTATTATTTCCTGCAAGGCGGCGCACCTTATCTAAAACAACGTCAAAAGCCTTATCACCGAACTTATTCATAAGCAGGTAACACGCGACTATCGCCCCCGCATTAATAAACGGATTAACAGGAATATTTTTATTGCTGAGCTCAAGCTCCAAAATACTGTTAAACGGCTTGGACGACGGTTTGACCCCGACAAATTTCTTTATATAAGAAAATTCGTAATTTTCAAGCACGAGTAAATAAATAACAACTTTAACCACGCTCTGCATGGAAAATTTATACTCGGAATCCCCTATTTTGAACACTTCTCCGGTCGGGTCAACTATCGCTCCGGCGAGCCGTTCCGCGTTTTCTTTTGCCAGCTCCGGTATGTACTGCGCCGTCTTGCCCTTATGAGTATATTTCTTGCCATATTCATACGCTTTTTCGAGCACTTTTGCAATGTCCGCGCTTTTTCCGTTATTTTTTTTCATTTGATCTCCTAATAAGATTTTGCCGATGTTCGATTTACAACTTTTGCCAGATCCTCAGCGAATTTTGGGTATGACTTGCTTATTGAAGCAGCGCTGTCAATAGTAACGCCATCCACAAACAGTCCGAGTATTATTAGCGCCATTGCGACTCTGTGGTCATCATGCGCATTAAGCGCTCTGCCGACAAGTTTTCCGGGGTATATCACAAGTCCGTCATCGCTCTTTGACATCCTGCACCCTATACGAGAAAGTTCGCGCACCATTGCCTCAAATCGATCGCTCTCCTTATATGTTACCCTTTCGACTCCGCTTATCACTCCGCCCTCGCCGTTAAGCGCAAAAAATACTGCAAGTATCGGAAAAAGATCGGGACAGTGCCGCAAGTCCACCCTTGTCTTAGGATTTACAACCCGTTCAATCTCGCCAAGCTCCGAAACACGCACTCCGAGAATGTCCAAAATCACTCTGTCGCCTTGAACCGACGCCGGATTGAGCCCGGGCAGCAAAATCTTTTTGAAACCTGCCCCGCGAATCTGCCTTAGCGTCTCTGCCACAAGCCAAAAAGCCGCCTGCGAATAATCCTTTTCAATTTTGACAATACCTTTAGAATAATACGATGCCGGCTCGATATCATACACATAACCTGCGCCGCCGACTAAGCCGTTTATTTCAGAGCCGCCGCCATGTTGTTTCTGCTCTCCGACGCCCACGCCAAATGTACGCCTGCCTATAATCACACCCATATCCAGCATCGCCCGAAGAGTTATATCAACATATGGCATAGAAACCTGCTCGCCCGCGACCACTATCCGCGATCGTTCGCCAAGAAGCGGTGCGGCCATCAAGAGCCCGGATAAAAACTGTGAACTTGTGTCTCCGCCTATACGAAAGATGCCGGGCTTCAGTTTTCCAAGCACGCATAGAGGCAGCCCACTTATATTCGCCGGGTCAGCAAGCACCCCCTGTGCCTTGAGCACACTTACTATGCTGTGCATAGGCCTGTTTTCAAGCGAAGCGCTCCCATAAAAATATGCCGCTCCATTTGTTCTTATCCAGCTGAACGGGATCAAAAAACGCGCAGTAGACGCAGAGCTGCCGCAATCGACATCTATTCTATATGCCGCCCTGCCGCTGAGATCATTCAATCTCTCTGTCAATATCCTGGCAGTATCGATTTCGGCGCTTTTAGCCAAGCAAAAGCCGTCAGCCGAGTCGCGAAACGCGCGCGGCACGACCGTCAGAAGGTCTTCACCAAAATCAAATTTTGCGCCGGAAAGTTTTTTGAGCGCTTCTATTGTATATCCGAGATCGTCGGATATGTCAAAGCGCTCTATCGCCGTCGGAGTATCCGCAAACGCCGCAAGTATAAGATACCTATGAGCAAAGCTCTTTGAAACCGGAAGTTCGATAACGGCAGTGTCCACCGCTGCCGATGCATTTACTGCAGACGCATTCGCCGCCAAAATCTTCTCCGGCGGCATACCTGCTGCAGGTGCATTAGCATCAGAAATATCCGCCGCCGCTGCATTAGCAGCAAGAATATCTGCGGTCGCTGCGTTAGCAACAAGAATGTCTGCAGCCGGTGCATCTGCGCCGGCATCGCACACAGAACCTCCGCTTTTTAACAAAGCGATTTCATTCTTAAACCGCACGCCGCGCCGCCACTGCTCTTCGAGACTCAACCGCAGTTTCGGTCCTTTGAATAATTCGGAATAAAGCGCATCAAGCCCAATCTCCTGCACGGCCAGCTTACCAAGCGACTGCAATTTTATAATATCAATGCTATCGCCGCGCATTTTTTTGTCGCTCAAAATATGCGAAAATATTATGTTTTTGTCAAATTTAGCATCAAAATTTCTCGATAGCCCCAAATTTTCGTAGCATACATCTATCAAATCCAGCTCGGCATCCGTAATTGTGCCTTCTCTATTCGCCCAAACCGCCATATGGTGACACCCTATCGCGACAGCCTCGCCATGGCTCACTTCGAATCCGCTCGCAAACTCCACTGCGTGACCGAGTGTGTGCCCAAAATTTAACGTTTTTCGTGATCCGGCATCTCCAAAATCGAGTTCCACCACACGCTGCTTTATGCCGATGCAGCTGCGGATTACAGACGAAAGCGAGAAAATATCGCCGTATTCCCACCTTGCGAGCATTTCGAGCATCGCCGGCTCAAACCCCATAGCATACTTTACCACCTCGCCCATTCCGGACACAAATTCTCGTTTGGGCAGCGTTCTTAAAAACGCGACATCGACAACAATACATTCGGCTTCGTAAAAAGTGCCAATCTCATTCTTCGCAGTGCGCGTGTTAAGAGCCGTCTTGCCGCCTATCGCAGCATCGCACATTGCAATCAGCGTGGTCGGTATCTTTATATTCGACACGCCGCGCATATATGTGGAGGCCAAAAAACCACCGGCATCGAGAGCAGCACCCCCTCCAACCGCTACGACCACGCCGCCCCTTGTGAGGTAACTGACATTGCATGCAGAAATCATGCGTTCGTAGACTTCGAGCGTCTTTGCCCCCTCTCCCGAAGGCACTCTAAACAAATTAAAACCCGAAAAGATATTCTGATAGAGTTCGCACACCTTTTCATCGATTATAATTATGTGTTTTCTCCCACCGATGAGCTCCACAAGCTTGTTTCTATCAATCAGCCCATCTCCGAAAAGTACGGTTTCCACATTCGCCTCCGAACTGATTATACCACCGGGCATCCCCATTTCCAAAACAAATCGCTATGCGTCTACAGAATCACTTTCCTTTCAGTCGCCGAGCCGCCAATACTCGCCCATATCCCGGAGTCCGGCAAAATCCTGCTGCCTGAGCGCCTCATAGAGCACTACCGCCACAGCATTGGAAAGATTGAGCGAACGCTTCCCGTTCCCCATCGGTATACGAACACAGGTGTCAGGCGAGGTATTCAAAATATTTACGGGTATGCCCGCCCGAACATTATAAAATCACCAGAATTATACCCAAAATCAGTGTACCTGCGCCGCGCCTTTGTAGTAGCCATAATAACCCGCGGATACCCGTTTTTTTCAAGAAAATCCTCGTAATTCTCATAAATAAAGAGCCTGAGTTCCTTCCAATAATCGAGCCCCGCCCTGCGCACCGCTTTTTCATCTATGTCAAACCCAAGCGGTTTTATAAGATGCAACGCAGTTCCGGTAACAACGCATGTCCTGCCTATATTTCCGGTATTATCAGGTATTTCCGGCTGAAACAAAACTATATTCATAAATACACTATACCACAGCGCATCCATTTACCGAAGTTACCTTATCAGTCCGCTGAGCTAATCTGTCGGATTATGTTAGCGATTTACCAGATTCGATTTCGTCTGCCTGTACTGTGACAAAAAATACACATACATAACGCGCTCAAATAATTCACTCCCATTGAAATACCGCGTTTTTTTGTGTAATATATATCGTGGAGGTATTATGAACAGTTTTTGTGAAAGAGTATTCAAGCTTAAAGAAAACAACACTAATGTAAGAACCGAGCTAATCGCCGGTCTCACTACTTTCATGACCATGGCTTACATACTCATTGTAAACCCAAGTATTCTTGGCGCAACCGGAATGAATCCGGCGCAAGTATTTACAGCAACTGCAATATCGGCGCTGATTGGAACGCTCGTAATGGCATTCCTTGCAAATCTTCCGTTTGCATTAGCTCCGGGAATGGGTCTTAATGCATTCTTTGCATTTTCTGTATGCTTAGGAATGGGAAAATCTTTCCAATTCGCGCTGACGGCCGTATTTTTGGAAGGTCTCATTTTTATTCTTCTCTCGCTATTCAATGTCAGAGAAGCTATAATCCAATCCATCCCGGCAAATATCAAAAAAGCCGTTTCTGTCGGCATAGGTCTGTTTATCGCATTTATCGGTCTTGCAAACGCGGGCATTGTTGTCAATAACGACGCCACTCTCGTCGACCTCGGCAATATCACAGAGGGTCCGGCGCTCCTTGCAATAATCGGCGTTCTGGTCGCAGGCATACTTCTCAACTTCAAGGTAAAAGGCGCGCTCTTCTTCTCGATAATCATCACGACAATCATTGGAATCCCGATGGGTATAACACAGCTGCCGCAGAATTTCATTTCAATGCCGGCAGCACCTTACTTTTTCGAATTTGACTGGACGGAAATCTTCACAAAAGATATGCTTATGGTCCTTATTGCCTTCCTCTTTGTAGACATTTTTGACACTGTGGGAACCCTGGTCGGAGTATCTACAAAAGCGAAGATGCTCACACCGGACGGACAGGTTCCACGCGCAAAACAGGCCCTCCTCGCAGATGCTGTCGCAACTACAGTCGGAGCTGCTCTTGGAACATCAACAGTTACAACCTATGTAGAATCAGCGGCAGGCGTAGCGGACGGCGGCAGAACCGGTCTGACATCTGTATCTACCGCATTCTTCTTCTTGGCAGCGCTCATTTTCTCACCGGTATTCCTGATGATACCAAGCGCCGCAACCGCGCCTGCACTTATTTTAGTCGGACTGTTCATGCTTTCGCCTATTAAGGAAATCGATTTGGAAGACTTCACCGAAGCAATCCCGGCTTTCCTCACAATTATCGCAATGCCGCTCACTTACTCAATTGCAGACGGCATAGTCTTCGGCGTAGTTTCCTATGTCGCAATGAAAATCTGTACCGCAAAATTCAAGGATGTTCCGATTGTCACATACATACTCGCACTGCTGTTCATCCTTAATATAATCTTCGGATAATAATAATTCAGTTATTTACAAAAACCTCTGCTCGCAAGCGATGCAGAGGTTTTTTATTGCCATAATAACTAAAACTGATGCTTTATTTCTTCAGTTCCCAAACAGTTCCATCCTTGTTGTCCTTTATCACGACGCCCTTCGCGATTATGCGTTCGCGTATCTCGTCAGCCCGCGCATAATCCTTTGCCTTTTTAGCCTCGGCGCGCTCACTGATAAGCCGCTCTATTTCTGCGGCAAAATTCGCATCCACACTGCGTTCTTCAAAAGGTACAAGCAAATTCAGTGAAAGCACTTCATCCATCTTCGCAATTACAGAAACCTTATCCTGCGGCGCAATATCAGATTTTATAAGTGCATAAAGCTCAGTAAGAGCATTTGCGGTATTGAGATCGTCGGCAAGCGCAGCATAAAACCGCTCCAAATATTTTTGAGCCTCCGCACAGGACAAACCGTCGCCATGCAAGACGCAATCCCCGCTGTGCGCAGTGCATACAGATGCGCCTCCTGTTTTATCGGACGCTATCTCTATGGTTTTTTCGCGAAGCTTCCTGTATGCCGCAGACGCCTGATCCAAATTTTCAAACGAAAACACAAGCTGTCTTCGATAATGAGAGCCAAGAACATAGTACCTGTAAGCAAGCGGATCATACCCTTTTTTTATCAATAAATCCAGATTAACAAACTCCCCAGCCGACTTGGACATCTTGCCTTTATCGTCCTGAAGGAACTCGGCGTGCCACCAGTGATTCACCCATTTTTTGCCAGTATAACTCTCTGTCTGGGCTATTTCGTTAGTATGATGAACAGCGATATGGTCGACCCCTCCACAGTGAATGTCGAGTCTTTCTCCCAGATTTTCAAGCGCTATCACCGAGCATTCCAAATGCCAGCCGGGATATCCCACTCCCCACGGGGAATCCCATTTCATAGCCTGATTCTCAAATTTTGACTTCGTAAACCACAACACAAAATCCTGCGGATTTTTTTTATTTGAATCCCGTTCGACATCCTCTCGCGAACCCGCTATCTGATCGTCAAGCACGGCCCTGCTCAAATTGGTATAGCCGGGAAACAGTGAAATATCAAAATATACATTGCCTCCGCTAAAATAAGTGTAACCCTTTTTCTCAAGTACCTTAATAAAATCTATGTACTGTTCTATACAATCTGTGGCGCGCCTCACAACGGTAGGACGCATCATGCCAAGCTTTTCACAGTCGTCAAAAAAAACATCCTCGTAAAATTCAGCAATCTCCTTTATGCTCTTGTTCTCGCGTTTCGCGCCGAGAAGCAGCTTGTCCTCTCCATCGTCCGCATCGGATTCAAGATGCCCTACATCTGTTATATTCATAACGCGCTTTACATCATAACCAAATGCGATAAGAGTTTTTACAAGTATGTCCTCGCCGATATATGTCCTGAGATTTCCAATATGAGCGAAATTATAAACGGTCGGTCCGCAGGTGTAGATACCCACAGCGTTCTCGCTTATCGGAACAAATTCTTCTATGCTCCTGCTCATTGTGTTGTAAAGTCTTAATGTTCTCATACTGCAATTTTAGCACAACGCAAGTTTTATTCAAGCGCATCGCCAAATCAAAGAGGCGTCAGTCAAGAATGTATGTATCGAATGTCGGCGCATCCTCGTATTCAAATAATGAGAGCAAAGACATAGCAGCCCAATCGATGTCGTCGGCTTCAAAAAAGATTTTGTCAAATTTACAAAAAAGTAGAGAACAGACAGCGGCTGCAAAATTTTCAAAACCATCCGTGCTGCTCGCACAAATATATGCGATTTCATTGCCTTCTACAAAAGCTGCATACAGTGCATGCTCACTTCGTGCAAAATAGACAGTCTGCGGCAGTTTGGCACAAAAATCCGCAAAACTTGCTGTCAGGGGATTGACATCTGCATGAGTTTTCGAGTAATGTTCGAACAAAAGCTCTGCACATTCAGCGTACAACTCTGAATCCGAATCCGAAAAAACTGCTTCATGAGAAAGAATGCCAATCTTTTCAATAAATTCTTTGCCGGTTTCAAAACGCATATCACCTGCAGAAACTTCAGCCTCAAAACAGCTGCGGCGTCTCTTAAATCCACTAAAAATCAAAAATCCAGCGAGCGGATCGTCCGAATAAACCATTGCCTGGAGCGGAGCGCCCCCCTCCGAAACTCTGATATCTCCAAAAAAATCTCTCTTAATCGAGGATAATCCCGCAAAATCCGAAGATTTTATGCGAATATATGTATTCCCATAATGAGAATTGTTCTTATGTACTTCGATGCGCGCCAAGATTTCGCCGCCGACATCATCAAATATCGTATATTCTTTCATTCTACTTTGCTTATTAGCCGCATTTGCCTATGCGTAAGTTTTTGCGTATACATCTGATAAACACACATTTGCTCATTTACTATATTTTTATAACCTTATTTGTATATAGTAAATGAGCTTGCTTATTAGCCGCATTTGCCTATGCGTAAGTTTTTGCGTATACATCTGATAAACACACATTCGCTCATTTACTATATTTTTATAACCTTATTTGTATATAGTAAATGAGCTTATTCTTTTATTATTTTTCTTAAAACTCCTTAATTACCCAAACAACGGCACACTGACAGCTAATCTGAAACCCTTTTCCGCTTACTCAAAAAATAGAATAATGTCATAGCTGCAGCGTTCAGTATCCACGATACAGGGAAAGTCATAACAATGGTATGGAGATCCGGCGAATGCGGCACAATAAACAAAATCCAAAGTATCCTGACACCACAGATAAACACTATCGAGATAAGCATCGGGCGGAGCGTATCGCCCTTGCCTCTTATCGCTGCGGAAAAAACCTCCCCAATCGCGTAAAACACATAAAACGGCACATTTTGCACAATGACTTCTCCAACTATCGGCAGCACGCCCCAGTCCTCAGACTTAATGAGAAATCTTCCGAGCCAGCTTCCAAAAAAATAATTTATTGCACTGAAAAACGCAGTGACACCGACCGTCATCCAAAGACCAATAAACACACCGTGGGAAATTCTTTCTTTCTTGCCTGCCCCATGATTTTGAGCCACAAATGTGGAAATCGCCGCCGAAAGTGTGTCGGCACTGAGCCATATAAGCAGGTTCATAGTCTTATAAACCGACCATGCACTTATAAAATCAGCGCCGGTTTTGTTAATGCTCGCCTGCACCATAACATTTGCTATAGGCATCAGCGAACTCTGCAGGCCGAGGGGAACACCCAGCCTCACCTGGTCAAGCAAAAGTTTTTTGTTAAAGCGGATATTTTTTATAATAAGCCTATGCGGTCCGTCTGTCTTTGTGAGCGGAATCATCACCAACAGCACGCTTATAAACTGCGAAGCGACTGTTGCTGCAGCAGCGCCGGCAACGCCAAATTTCAGCACTGCGACCAAAAGAACGTCAAGCACAACATTACTTAGCCCCGACACCGCCAGCGCCCTGAGCGGAGTCACCGCATCGCCGGTTGCACGGAGAATACCAGAGCCCACATTAAACAGGAGCATAAACAAAAAGCCTGAAAAACAAATCGTAGTGTACACATTGGAGGCAGCCACCACCTCGGTCGGAACAGAAACAGCGCCGACAAGCTGCGGAGCAAAAATCACACCAAGAAGCGAAAGCCCACCGCCACCAATAAGCGCAAGAGCGACCGCGCTGTGCACCATTTCTGACAGATCTCTGTCTTTTTTAGCTCCAAAAAACTGGGATATAAGTATGGTAGCACCAACTGACATACCGACAAAAAAATTAGTCGGCAGCCTTATGAGGCTGCTAACGGCGTCAATTGCCGCAAGTCCGGGCTTTCCAAGAAACTGCCCGACTATTACAGAATCGACTGTCGTATAAAGCTGCTGAAGCAAATTACTGAGCAGCAGCGGCACAAAAAACCAAAACAAACCCCTGCCGATAGGACCCGCCGTTAAATCTCTGCCTTTCTTCATCTGAACCTCACGCGACATATATTAGCCCATCAGTTCGATGAGCCCATCCACATCAATATGCCGTTCCACAAGTTCGGCAAGTCTGTCAAACTCGCTGTCAACTATTTTCTCGCGCTCCGTTTCGGGAAAGTCACATATACGCTTTTCTCCAAGCTTTCGATCTCCTGCAGAATCCTCGTCATCTACGAGCATGTCGCGCACATACGGCATGACTCCATAGCTTCTCAGTCCAGTCATACTTGCTATGCTCTCTACTCCCGGCATCAACAGCGACACATCGCCTCGAAATTTATTTATGATAAACCCTTTAATATACTTTCGGTCTTCTTCAGGCAATATAAAATATGTGCCGAAAATCGACGCAAAAACTCCACCCCTGTCTACATCGCCCACCAAGATGCAGCTTGCGCCCACTTCCCGCGCAAATCCTATATTGACAATATCCGCCGAGCGCAAATTTATCTCGGCAGGCGAACCAGCACCCTCTATTACGACATAATCTGCATAACGACCAAGCGACTCAAACGCCTCCACTACAAGCGGAAGAAGTTTCTCTTTCTCGCTGAAATACGCCCTCGCATCCATTTCTCCGCGCTTTTCGCCGAGCACTAATACCTCGCTGCCATTATCAGTCTTTGGTTTAAGCAGCACCGGATTCATCTCCGGCACAGGTGCAATCCGCGCAGCCTTTGCCTGCAATGCCTGGGCTACGCTTATCTCCTTGCCGCCAATGTCCTTGGCAAACCTCGACATGTTCTGCGACTTAAATGGCGCAACTCTAAACCCTCTGTTTGCAAGCGCCCTTAGAATCCCTGCCGTCATTATGCTCTTTCCGACCGATGACGATGTGCCAAGTATCATTATTTTTTTAATAAATACCTCCCAGCAATAATAAAGAGGGGGCAAATGCCCCCCTACACTTGCTATGCTTTTTCTTTTTCGAGTCTGATTGCTTCGACAACCTTTTCTGAAATATGAGGCGGAACCTCCTCGTACCTGTCGACCTCCATTCTGAAAAATCCCCTCGCCTGAGTCATGGACCTTAAATCTGTAGCATAGGAGAACATCTCTGCCTGCGGAGCCTCCGCTATTACTTTCTGGAAATAGCCCTCGCTCTCCATTCCGAGCACTCTTCCTCGCCTTCGGTTCATATCTCCCATGATATCGCCCATATAGCTTTCAGGAATAAAAATTTCGATCTTCATAATAGGTTCAAGGAGCACAGGCTTTGCCTCCTCCATACCTTTTTTGAACGCCAGATGCGCAGCAATCTTAAATGCCATTTCCGAGGAATCCACATCATGATAACTTCCATCTAACAGCGTTGCCTTTATGTTCACTACAGGGCAGCCTGCCAACACTCCCGATTCTATCGCCTCAAGCAAACCTTTTTCGACGGCAGGTATGTACTGCTTAGGCACAGAACCGCCAAAAATTTCTTCTGCAAACACAAATTCCTTGTCATAACAAGGCTCAAACTTAATATGCACATCGCCGTACTGACCCGCGCCGCCTGACTGTTTTTTATGCTTGCCCTGCACTGTCGCAGTTCCCTTGATAGTTTCTCTGTAGGATACCTTAGGAGCGCCAAGGACGACATCCACGCCAAAATTCGTCTTTAACTTGGATGTAAGCACCGCCACCTGCATAGAACCCTGACCCACAAGCAAGGTCTGCTTTGTTTCGCGGTTTCTTACGAGATTGAACGAAGGGTCCTCATCCTTGAGTTTTGCCATCGCAGACGAAATTTTTTCCTCATCGCCCTTTGCCTTAGGTTCGATCGACATATAAAGCTCCGGCTTAGGAACAGGCGCCGATTTATACTTAACCGGCTTATCCCTATCGCAGAGAGTATCGCCTGTTTCCGTATTCTGAAGCTTGGCAGTAGCGCCTATATCGCCTGCAATAACAGCATCCGTAGCAATTTGCTCCTTGCCCCTGAGATAGAAAACAGAGGCAAATTTTTCTTTAGCGTCCTTATTTGCGTTTAGAACCTCCATATCCTTTTTCGCAGAACCCGAAAGCACCTTAAAAAGAGAAATCTTGCCGACGAATGCATCCGAAATCGTCTTGAAAACATATGCAGAGAACGGTTCGTCGACAGACAGTTTTCTTGTTACTTCCTCACCCGTATCAGGGTGCACACCCTTGTTGAGCCCGCCGCCGACCTCTGTCGGAACAGGGAAATACTTAATAATAACATTCATCAGAGTGTGTATCCCAATGCCCTGAGTGACGCTTCCGCAAATCACAGGCACAATATCGCCCGCTACTACGCCGTTTCTGAGACCTTCACTGAACTCCTTTTCAGTGAACTCTTCGCCCTCAAAAAACTTTTCCATCAGGGCTTCGTCGCTCTCTGCAACAGCTTCGGTGAGTATTTCGCGCATCGCCGCGATCTGATCGTCAAATCCCTTTGGAACAGGAATGTCTACGCACTCCTTGCCGTTAAATTCGCGGCCTACCATATCCACTGCATTTATAAAACCCTTAAACTCGACGCCAGTCGCTGTAGGCACGCAGAAAGGCGCAATTCTTTTTCCGAATTTTTCTTTGAGGTCTGCGATAATCTGCTCGTAGTTGATGTTTTCCTTGTCCATCTTGTTGATAAAGATGATTTTAGGCATTTTTGCCTCGGTAAGCCTCCACGCTTTCTCCGCTCCGACTTCTACGCCGCTTGAAGCGTCGAGCATTATCACCGCGCCGCCGGCAACACGTATAGCAGAAAGCATATCGCCTTCGAAATCTACATAACCCGGCGTGTCTATGAAATTGAACTTATGCGAATTCCACTCGACGGGAACGACACTTGTTCCAATCGAAAAACCGCGTGCAATCTCCTCCTTATCGAAATCGGAAACTGTGTTTCCATCCTCGACCCTGCCAAGACGCGAAGTCACTTTTGTCGCAAGGAGCATTGCCTCTGTAAGTGTTGTCTTTCCTGAGCTTCCGTGTCCAAGTAAGACTACATTTCTGATTTTGTCTACCGAATAATTTTTCATAGAACCTCCGCTTCTAAATATACCATTTATCCATTCATATCACAATAAGGAATGCTTTCTAATTCTCTTTCAAATTATGAAAAAGAATTTTTGTAGTATAGCTTTAAGTATTTTATTTTTAGGGGTTATTGTTTTACTTTATGTGAAACTGATAGGTATTAACCCTATTCAAATTGGATGGAGCGCTCCTCAACAAGCATCCATGCGATATACTACACGCCAAAATTGGAGTTGAAGACCAAGGACACCTTCTCAAAAGAAGAGAAGAAAGTTGTCATTGAAGCAATAAAAAGGATTATCGAAAATAAACACATATTATTAGAACCCGAAAAACTCACAGGCGAAATCAATATGAAAATTACTATACAAGGCGACGGCTTAAATAAATGTCTCGTAATTAACGGGAGTAACGTGTTCGTCTTTTACGAAGCTTTGCCATTTTTATACACCATTTATCAAGTAAGGCGCGAAAATTTTTCGGATAATCAAAACCCATTGACCGAAATCATAAATATAATCGCAAATCCGAACGAATAAAAAACTATGATAACAGTTTGCGCATACCCTTTTTATATGCCTCGACTCCGGGTTGATCAAACGGATTGAGCCCCTGCGAAAGCGCCGAAAGCGCCGCTGCTATCATAAAAAAATACATCAGCTTCCCGATATTTTTTGCATCATTTTTTTCGAGTTCGATTCCAATGCACGGAACTCCTCCTTCGGTGTGCGCCTCCATAGTCCCGATATAAGCCGCTCTGGCGATCTCCGAAAGCTTCTTTCCTCCCAGAAAGTCTTCACCTCCGTGCGCTCTGAGCTTCCAACCCGAAAGCCACGGAATTTCTATATCTGCATCCTGCTCGCACCAGAGCACGGTTTCAAAAAGATTGCGCCTTCCCTCTTGGACTAACTGACCAATAGAATGCAAATCCGTAGTATAACACGCCTGCGCCGGAAAAAGCCCAACACCATCCTTGCCGCAGGATTCTCCGAATAGCTGCACCCACCACGACGCAAGTGTGGAATGTCTCGGTTCATAGACGGCAAAAAGCTCTATATCCTTGCCCTCAACATCCAAATAGTTGCGAAGAGCAGCATAAAGAATGGCATCATTGGCAGAATCGCCATTTCGGTAAAGCCGCTCCGCCTCTACAGCCCCTTCGTAAAACGCACGAATATCCACACCGGCAACAGCAATCGGAAGAAGCCCGGCAGGCGTAAAGACCGAAAACCTTCCCCCTATGTTTTGCGGAATTTCAAAAGAAGTGTACCATTCAATATCCGCAGCACGCCTAAGAGGGCCTTCCGCTTTATCGGTGGTAACATAAACTCGTGTTTTATACTCGTCACCATACTTCCACATCATTTCGTCTATAATCAGCCTCGCAGCGATACTTGACTCCACAGTCGAGCCTGTCTTGGAGACGATATTGACACAGCATTCTTTAGTTCGCACTATTTCCAATATCTGCTCGAGGTATTCGGCGCTCAGGTTTTGACCCGCATAGATGACTTCCACGCATTTTTCGACGTTTTCAGTATTTTTTACGCACCCAGCATCTTTATTATGTTTGAAAACACTCGATAAAAGAGCATCGACAACAGCTTTTGAACCCAGGTAAGAACCGCCGATTCCAACAACAATAAAAACCTCGGAGGTATGGCGAATAATCTCCGCAGTGCGGGAAATAAACGACAAATCAAACTTAGCAGCTCCACTGCTCGCATACCCAAGCCATCCCGCCATATCAGAAGATTCGAGTTTTTCGTAACAATCTGCCACCTTTGCGATCTCGCGTTCAAGCCTACCGCTGTCTATATCCACATACTTAGTCACAATTTTCATAGTCGGGTAGATTATATCACAAAGAGAACAAATTTCGCTGTCAGCTTCGACATCATTTTATTTTACAACTCGCTTACTTTGGATATAACATACGCTGATATAATAAAAGCATGAGCAAAATAAATCAAAAAATAAAAATTTCAGGAATGTCCTGCGCAGCCTGCAGCGCATCGGTAGAAAGGCGCCTAAGCCGAGAAAAAGGAGTCGGCAAGGTAGCAGTAAACCTTTTAGGAGCAGAAGCGAGCATAGAATACGACAGCGATGTCATAGATATGCCCAAGATTGAAGAGATAATAAAAAAATTGGGATTTATACCTTCGATGCCGGAAAAAGTGCGAATAGAAGATACAAAAGGAGGCTTGGCATCTCTGCTCGCACTTGCAGCAGCTCTTGTGCTTTTTTCGATGCTGCCGATGATAGGCGTCGAATTTATAAATATGATGGAACATCCCATACTATTTGCCGGAGTCCAGATAGCGCTCTTAATTCCCATCCTCTATCTCGGAAGAAAATTTTATACAAATGGATTTAAGCACCTTTTCAGCAGAAATCCAAATATGGATACTCTGATTGCCGTAAGCACGAGCGCCGCAATACTTTACTCGCTTTACTCTTTTGGAGAAATACTTGCAGGCGACGCGCACGGCGTACACCGCCTTTATTTCGAAAGCGCAGGAATGATAATTGCACTGATTAAACTCGGCAAGTACCTCGAAAGCGGTTCGAAAGACAAAGCCCTTGGTGCCGTCAGGAAACTGATACAAATGAGACCGGCAAACGCAAATATTATACGCGACGGAAAGGAACTAAGCGTCGGATTGGAACAGCTGGTAATCGACGATATCGTCATCGTGCGCCCCGGAGAGAGCATGCCCGTCGACGGCATTGTTGTTGAGGGCAGTTCAAGTGTAGATGAATCAATGCTTACAGGTGAAAGTATAGGCGTCCACAAAAATATCGGCGACGAAGTGTATGCGGCGTCCATCAACTCAAATGGCGTGCTGAAAATCAAAACGACAAGGCTCGGTGGCGATACGGTGCTCTCAAAAATAATAAGCCTCGTCGAAAATGCGCAGCTCTCAAAGCCCCCTATATCAAGGCTCGCCGATAAAATTTCAGCAATATTTGTGCCCTCTGTAATGGTAATCGCCGCTGTTTCGGCAATATTATGGCAAATTTCCGAAGGTGATTTTGCGTTTACGGTCAAAATATTTGTGTCTGTTCTAGTTATAGCATGTCCGTGTGCACTTGGACTCGCCACGCCGACTGCTATAATGGTCGGGACGGGGCGCGGAGCAGAGCTCGGCATACTGATAAAAAGCGGAGAAGCTCTTGAAATAACTCACAAAGTAAAAACTGTGCTTTTAGACAAAACGGGAACTCTAACAAACGGCGCACCCGCAGTAACGGATTTTATTCTGTTTGAAGAAGCAAAATCGCCGGAAAAAATACATATGATACTGGAAACCGAAAAATTGAGCCTGCACCCGCTCGCAAAAGCAATTGCAGACTTCTGCGCAAGCGAACTCGACAAACGCGAAGCGTCGAAACAGGCAACTGCCAAGCCCGCAAACTTTATCGAAACGTCCGGAAGAGGCGTGGGGGCAGATTTTAACGGCAGAAGACTTCTCATAGGCAACAGAAAATTTATGGAAGAATCCGGAGTAACTACTGCTTCAAATCCGCAGGCTGCCGAAGATGAAAAGCGTCTGGCGAGTCAGGGCAAGACTGTAATGTACGCGTCTTACGGCGGAAGCCTCATTGCATTAATAGCGGTAGCCGACACCATAAAGACCGGCAGCATCGAAGCCATAGCAGAACTAAAAGCACTGGGAATACATACAGTGATGCTCACCGGCGACAGCAAGCAGACAGCAGAATCAATAGCGCGCGAGCTCGGTGTAGACGAGGTCATCGCGGAGGTATTGCCGGACGAAAAAGCGCAGCACGCACAAAAATACAAAGAGCGCGGAGCTGTCGCAATGGTGGGCGACGGAATAAACGATGCCGTCGCGCTCGTCAGCGCTGACGTAGGTATAGCAATCGGCAGCGGAACCGATGTCGCAATAGAGGCTGCAGATATAGTAATAGTAAAAAATGATGTCAGAGACGTCGTAAAAGCGATAAAACTTTCCAAAAAAACCATTATCAACATAAAAGAAAACCTATTCTGGGCTTTCTTTTACAACATTATCTGTGTGCCGATTGCAGCGGGCGCACTATACCCGATAAACGGAGTACTGCTTAGCCCCATGATTGCAGCCGCCGCAATGTCGCTAAGTTCTGTCTCGGTTGTAAGCAACGCGCTCAGACTAAAATATTTTCAAAAAACACAGTAAGTACATGATACGCCACGCAAATCGCAGCGCCAAGCGCTAATCCGCAGAATCAACAATAAAAAAACACCCAAAAACTCCGTACCTCGCTCGGTACGGAGTTTTATAATCCAAAAATTTACAAATACAAACAATCGACAAACGCGAACGCCGCAGTCGCTTCCGCTATTTTCTTAACGCTTAAAATATGTGACTATATTGCGGACATAATCATCAAGAAGCACTTCGCTCCTCGAATCATCCATTATAAATTCAAGATCAAACGCACTCGGCGCAAAACCATTCTCTACAAGCAGCGAAGGCGCCCACGTGCCGCGACACACGTAGAAATTATACTGATGGCTGCCCCTGCTGTTCAGTTCAGAATTATCGTAAATAGTCTGCGCCATCTCGTCCGATAATTGCTTGGCTATACCATGCCGATAAAATACCGATGCCCCTTTTATCTTGGTGAGGTCAGAAGCATCTCCTATAGAATCGGTGTGCATCGATATAAACAAATCCGGCAAGTATTTGCGCGAATATCTAAGCCTGTCGTAAAGCGAAATAAAGCTATCATCTGCCCTTGTCATCAGCACCTCTGCGCCAAGCGCCTCAAGTTTATTTTTAAGTCTGAATGAAAGCCTCAAAACAATGCTTTTTTCGCTGTATTTTGAACCAAAAAGCGAAATTCCGCCCGAATCGCTGCCTCCATGACCGGGATCAAGCATAATTGTAATTCCGGCAAGCGGTTTGACAATATCTCGCGAAACTTTCTTATTTCTCAGCACGATTTTAATCTCGCCGTCCGCAGAAGAATCGATATAGTAGCCGCCAAGCGCCGCGCCATCTCTCAGCTGCAGTTCAAGCCTGCCAATACTCGCGTTAATGCTCTCTGCCATATCTGAACGCATATTGGCAATATCGCTGCCTCGTATATCCAGATTATTTAACGATACTACGAGCTTATCACCGTCCATATTTATATATGCGACAGGAGTATATGCACAGTTTATCGTAATCACCTCGCCGCCGCTGTTTTTTTGCAGGTACGCCGTCTTTACCCTATTATAAGGCAGAGAATCCCACACGAGTTCGACCTCGCTTGTTCTCACCCAAATCCCGGAACTGAGCCTGTACAGATCCCCATCCTCGCCTGTGACATATTCCTTGCTTCCTCGCGGAATCAAATGATAAGAACCGATATTTCGGCTATTATCCTCGAAAGTATCCGCATACTCAGTTACGACCTTCGCATAAAGCGCCGCGCCATTCATAATTATTTCCGTAGGAGCGGCAGAATTAATCTTCGAAAGTAATGTTCCGTTTTTGTAACATTCGTAAACTACCTCTCCCAGCCATTCAACCCGCGGAGCGCCGCTCGGAACTACAGATATTTCTTTGGAATACCACACCGGATATCCCACTTCGACATTTTCCTCCTGAGCAAGTGCATAGCGAGTTCCTCCAAGCGTTGCATATACACTGCAGCCCGCCGGAGCTACGCATCCTATTTCGAACTTCTCGCCCGGATAGTATGCCTTGCCTGTTTCCGGAAGCGCCCTAATAATTGAGTTTATCTTCGTCGGAGTATATACTCCCTGAGGCTGCCGTGTGATCGTCCTAATATATGTTTTTCCGTTGTTTTCAAACTTAAATATGTTTTTGCCAAAGGCGAGGTCGACATACAAGCCAAAAAAACCCGATTTAGTCCTGTCAGTAACCTCTGAGCCATTCAAATACAGCGGATACATTGGATTACTAACCCCGCCTATAAATATCGAGGCGTCAGAAACCACAACATCCTCGTACGGTCTGCCCACAACCAAATTCCGATCCATATAATTCGCAGCGCTGCTATTATTATAATTTTTTATAAACTCTCCAAGCGCTCCATTCTCCTCAAAAAAACTATACCTAAAGTGCAATACTCCGCTTACTTCGGGCAAATAATCCGCCAGATTCAGTTGTCTAAGCAGTTCCGATGTTCCATGCCAAACGCTGTTTTCATCAGGGTCTCCGGCCTTGTAGCTCGCCAGACCGATATATAATTTTACGCCGGTGCCTCGCACCACATCTGCCCACCATCTTGCCAAAACCTCGAAATCCGCCGCCGGATAACCTATGTTCCAGTATATCTGAGGACAAATATAGTCGAGCCAGCCCTCCTTGACCCATCTTCGCGTATCGGCATACTGGCTCACAAGCGATTCAAAACCACGAGTAGCGCTTCCCAGATAGTGGCTGCTGCTGTTCGCCCATATACCGAACGGCGAAACTCCAAAGCTGACGCCGCTTCGAGCATCCGCTGCAGCGCTTACAGCTCTTATAAGCGCGTTTACATTCTCGATTCGCCAGCTTCGCCTGTCTAATTTTTCAGGGTTATACTTATCATAAGCCTTTTGATCATCTACATCTTTTGATGGATAAAAATAGTCGTCGAAGTGAATGCCGTCGATTGCGTAATTCTCAATAAGCTCCCGAACTACCGCGACAATATGTTCGCGCACAGCGGGAACGCCCGGATTGAGATAATACCTGCCATCTGAATTTTTAAGAATCCATTCTGCAGGATGCTCCAATTTCACATCTTCGCCCATTGAAAGTCTATACGGATTAAGCCAGGCATGCAGTTCGATTCCGCGTTTATGACACTCTTCAACCCAAAATGCCAAAGGGTCAAAACCTCCGTCAGGCGCAGTCCCGCGCTCGCCGGTAAGATACCTCGACCATGGAACGAATTTCGATTTGTATATTGCGTCGCCCGAAGGGCGCACCTGCAAAAATATACTGTTATAGCCCATTGCAGCACAATTTTCAATAATCTGCAGAGCCTCTGATTTCAACTTTTCGGAATCCTTGGTAGCCTGCTTGGGATAGTCGAGATTGAGCACGGTCGCAACCCATATGCCTTTCATTTCTCTGATTCCTTCTTCTGCAAATACGGCGTCCGCCGCTACGGGAAACACGCCCGCCAGCACCACAAGACACAATATCCAGCTTAAAAAAATCCTGCTCATTACTCTAAAAATTTTTCGATACGATCGGCTATAAGTTCCGGAGTAAGCTGAAAGTAACTGAAAACATCGGAACTTGGAGCCGAAATCCCAAAATCGTCGACGCCGATGCAGAGGTCGGCATATTTCTTCCAGCCGTAGGTCGACGCCGCCTCGATAGAGACAGTCGGTAGCGACTTTGAGAATACCTTGTTTTTATATTCTTCGGGCTGTCTGTCGAATACGTTCATAGAAGGCATAGACACAACCCTGCACATTATTTCCTTTGATTCCAATATCTTGGCTGCGTCGATTGCAAGCCCAAGCTCTGAACCCGTTGCAACAATATTTACAACAGGCTTGGTACCTTCATAAAGTATGTACGCACCCTGTTTTGCTCTGACCTTGCAAGTACCCTCGCAGACTGCGACCTTCTGTCTGCTTAAAACTATTGCGCTCGGAGTATGGCTGTCATTCAATGCCATCTCGTAGCAAGCCGCTGTCTCGGCTGCGTCAGCCGGTCTGAATACATTGAGGCGCGGTATCGCTCTGAGCGAGGCAAGCTGATCCACAGGCTGATGTGTCGGTCCATCTTCGCCAACGCCTATCGAATCGTGAGTAAACACAAACAACGAAGGAATTTCCATAATCGCAGCCATTCTTATTGCCGGGGTCATATAATTCATAAACGAAAGGAATGTAGAGCCGAACGCCCTTAGCCCACCGTGTGACTGCATTCCGTTGACAATCGCGCCCATAGCGTGTTCCCTTATGCCGAAATGTATATTTGCGCACGCCATCGCGCCCTTTTGCATATATCCGGAATCCTTAATCTGTGTAAGATTTGTCGGCGCAAGATCCGCGCTCCCGCCCGTGAGATTGGGCAGCTGCGAATATGCAACATTTAACGCTTCGCCTCCAAATTCCCTCGTTGCAGCAGCGCGCGGCGCTAAATTGATATCAGCTTCGCCCGCACCCATCCAGGCTTCATACTTGGCATACATCTCAGGATACTTGGTTTTGTATTCCAAAAGCATCTCATTCCACTGAACCTCTTTCAAATTCAGCGCATTTTTGAGCGGCTCCAACTCGTCGTAAACATCCTTTGCAACATCAAACGGCGTCCTGTCCGGCACTCCGAGAAACTCGTAGAGTTCCTTTATCCCTGCAGCTCCAAGTGGGGCTCCGTGCGCCTTTGCCTGCCCCTCGACAGATTTTGAACCATAGCCTATTTTTGTCTTGACCTCTATAAGCGAAGGCTTATCCGTCTTCTTTGCCAGTTCGACGGCGCGCTCGATAGCATCTACATCATTTCCGTCCGGCACAAAGTAGTAATCCCAGCCCATCGATTCAAACCTGCCGCGTATATCCTCCGTAAAAGCGTTGGCGGTGCTGCCCTCGATAGTTATGTCATTGGAATCGTAGAGCATTATCAGCTTTCCGAGCCCAAGGTGTCCTGCAAGCGAACACGCTTCATATGACACACCCTCCATAAGGCACCCGTCGCCGTGCAGTACAAATGTATAGTGATCAAAAATATTTATGCCGTCTCTGTTGAACTCCTGCGCAAGCTTTGCCTCTGCTATTGCAAGCCCTACGGCATTTGCAATACCCTGTCCGAGAGGGCCGGTAGACATATCCACCCCCGGCGTAAGCATACTCTCCGGATGCCCCGGAGTCTTTGAGCCCTTCTGACGGAACGCCTTGAGATCGTTCAAAAGGATCTTGCCACCGAACAGATGCAGCGTCGAATACAAAAGCGCGCTGCCATGCCCTGCAGATAACACAAACCTATCGCGATTCAGCCAGTTTGGATTCTTCGGGCTGTACTTCATTGCACGCGCATACAATGTATAAATCAGAGGCGCGGCGCCTAAAGGCATTCCGGGATGCCCCGAATTTGCAGCCTCCACCTGCTCAGCCGAAAGCAGCCTTATCTCATCTATTATTTTCTTGCTCATAATTTCCCCTCAATGGTTTTGTTGTAAACATAATTATACCCCAAACCACCTGTATTTGCCAGCCGAAATATAACAGATTTTTACAAATGGCGATTAAAATATAACTGCGGATAATTCGCGTTTTGATTAAAATTCACTTGTAAAGTAATACCCAAGAATTTGATATTGAAATTGAGCATATGTTTTGATAGTATTAAGAGGAATTTGGAGGAAAAATGGAAAAGAACGGAAAAGTAATTCTGACCGAAGAATCAAGAGCGCAATTAGAAGCCAAATATAAGGAGCTCCTCGAAAAAAGCAAAGAAATTTCAAAGGAAATCAGAGAAGCCAAGGACTTTGGCGACCTTTCAGAAAACGCCGAATTTACAGCAGCAAGAGAGGCGCAGTCGCAGATCCACGCCGAAATGGAAGAGATCAAGGCGCAGCTTGACAACCACAGCATCTATGTCGAAGACAAAAAGAGCAAAAATACTATCACGATAGGCACAAAAGTAAAGTACGAAGTAGTCGACACAAAAAAAGTTCACGAGGTCAAAATCGTCACAATTGCCGATACAGACCCGCTCGCAAACAAAATCTCCAACGAATCGCCGCTCGGCAAAGCACTTATAGGAAACAAAAAAAATGCCGTGGTCGATTTCAATACTCCGGGCGGAGCAATGCAAATCAGAGTGCTCGAAATCTCGAAATAAAAAGTCGCGTAAATCAAAAGCAGCAGATTTTCATCTGCTGCTTTTTACATTGAGCAAAAAACAAATGCGCTGTTTGACTATATAGAGCGAGCATTTACATATAGGCAAATGCCTACGCATAAACAAACACGACTAATAGCCAAAGTTTTTAAGCCAAATATTATGGTTAACTATATATTTGCTCAAGCTTTATCTTCCAGCGATACGGCACATATCCCTGTTGATTTCAGCGAGCGATCCCGCGCCGCACATCGTCATAGTATCCTTTAATTCCTGCTGAATCTCAGAGAGATATATCTGTACACCCTCAGCACCGCGCGCAAAAACCGCAGGAACCACCGGCCTTCCTATAAGCACGCCGTCCGCCCCGACAGCAAGCGCCTTAAATACATCTACACCGCTCCGTATGCCGCCGTCTACCAAAACAACGCATCTGCCTTGCACCGCGTCAACAATTTCGGGCAAAACCTCGGCAGTAGACGGAAGCCCCGCCTGCACTCTGCCTCCATGATTAGAAACAACTATAGCGTCGGCACCGGCTTCCACCGCCTTCAACGCGCCCTTTACCGTCATTATCCCTTTCAAAATAAACGGAAGACCCGCATATTCCCTAAATTCTTTCAATTCCGAAACCGTCTTGCTTCCCGCGTTTGGGTTGATTTGTTTCAAAAACGCGAGTCCTGCGCCGTCTATATCCATGCTTATGGCAAATGCTCCCTCGCGCTTGGAATCATCTATCCTATCGTACACAGCTTCCTTATTCCAAGGCTTTATGGTTGGAATTGCATTACCCATAACCCCTCCCACGCAGCTCATCATCTCCTTGAAAATCTCGTACTTGCCATTATCACCGACAAAAGCCGTTACTCCAAAATCATCGCACGCCTTGACCACTGCTTCATTATACTGCTTATCTGTCACCGATTCGCCATAATGCAGCGGGATTCCTCCAAGCGGAGCCACAAACACCGGCATTGCAAACTCTCTGCCAAAAAGACTGAATTTTGTACTCGGCTCTCTGTTTTCCGCTATTGTATCCATATTGAGCAAAATATCGCCCCATTTCTCATAATTTCTCTGTGCGACATTTCCCGGAGCCTTGCAGCCTGGACCAGGCATATTATTTCTGCACACCACCCCATTGCAGACCGCACATGCCTTGCAGTGCACCAATTTGTCCCTTGCCTCTAAAAGTAGTTCTCTGTAAGTCGTTTTATTCATCTCTCCCTCCTGAACCTTCAAAATGCAGTGCCATAATCATTTATAAACACTGTTTAAACCCCACCGTTGTCTTCGCTCTTTTTTCTAAACGCCAGATAAAAAAGCAAAGAACCGGTAAGATACGCGATGATCGTTATTATATATGGCGAATTATACCCTATCTCCCTCATCATTATACCACCAATAAATGCTCCGAGCGCTCTCATTCCCTGACTGGTCAGATGTATCATAGAGCTCATGAACGTCTGAAGTTCCTTATCCACAAGCTCCATTGCAAGACTGCCTATCACAGGATTTGCCATATTCATAAGCGCAGACCTTGCAAACAACGATACTACAACTGTCCAAGTCGTTATCGGCATAGAAATCGAAATCAAAAACGGTATCGAAACAAGCTGGCAGAGGAGTACAGTCTTTACACTGCCTAACTTTCGTGCGAGCGTCGGTACTACAATGCCCCCGATAACCATGCCTACTTGGGTGACAGCCATAATATTTCCGACAACTCCGTCAGAAGCGCCGAGCGTTTCCTTGATATATATCGGAAAAAACGGAACGACCATCCCCGCGCCAAAGCCGATGCAGCAAGTCTGCAAAATATACAGCACAGTACGCCCGTGCAGCAGCTGACCGTAATTTTTAAGCGAATCTCTGAACACTTTTACGCCACCGTCACAGTGCTTTGTATTTTCAGCTTCCTCCTTAAACGAAAAAAACTTGGCAAATAAGATTATTGCAATTGCAAACCCTGCGGCGCAAATACTCAGAGAAATTCGATTAGCGTCGGTCGTCCCCATACTTCCCGAAAACAATTCTGATATATTGCCGCTGGCGAGGCTCGCTGCCATCGCAGCTACATTATTTGTAATAAAACCAAAGCTAAAGCCGGTAATGCGATTTTCACAAGTTGTATGCTGAAATATTATAGGGTTGTTTACCACATTCAGAATTGAAAAACCAAATCCAAGCGACAAATTACAAGCCACTATGACGGGCAGCGCCGGAAAATTGACCATAAGGAGCGCCGAAAAAAATGTAAGAGACTGACCCAGAAGCAGTGCGCCGCGCTTGCCGAACGCAACAGTCAATCCTGCGCCAAACAACCCACCGAGCGCAGTTCCAATCGTAAGCACCGATATTACAGTCCCAATCACCACCTCGTCGAAGGCTAAATTCTTCATATAAATCCTGAAGAGTACATTGTACGCACCATGTGCAAAAGTGGCGAAAAAAAACGCACTAAAATAGTATTTTAGCGCCCTCGGCATCTTTTTTACAAAATCATAATAAAGTTTCATCTCTCTGCGTTTGCGAACGGGCAACCCCGAAAACACACCTCCCACATACTCTGATTATCGTGCGGCCACAAAAGTCAGCAAGTAAACCATTTGCGAAAATTCGATAATCATACCCATACTGTCGCCTGTAAGCCCTCCGATTTTTCTGTTTGATACCCAAGCCGAAGCTGTAGCAGCTGCAAACGCCGCCGCCACAGGAATAGCAAATTGCAAGATCTTTATCCCTGATACAACAGACAAAACTGTTCCAACAACTGCGAGCAGCGCGATATGCAGGGCTGCGATACACGCGCTCGCAGCGTCTACAAACACCTTCCCCATTCCGCTCGGCTTTGCATACTCAAATATCGAAGCACAAAAATACGCAGCCGTTCTGCCCACATACGGAAACAGCGCCATAAGCGCGGTTTTATGACTCGCAAAATCAGCAAAAACGCCCGAATACACCAAGGCAAGCAGCGCTACGCCCAGCACCCCGAATGTTCCTATATGCGGATCGCTCATAATTTCAAGTGTACGCTCCCTTGACCTGCCGGAAAAAAATCCGTCGACAGAATCGGCAAAACCATCGATATGGATCGCACCGGTCAGCGCAACATAAACCAAAAAGATAAGCGCACCTCGAACCATACCCCCAAAAAAGTGCGACAAAAAAACAGCTGCGAACAGCATTACCATCGCAATCAGAACGCCTAACAGCGGAAACATATGTATTCCGCGCTCGTATTTTTCATCAGAATATTCTATAGTTCTGCCTATCGGAATTCTGGTAAAATACGAAACCAATATCAGAAATCCTTCAAAATGCTTCATTTATCTCGTCCGCCCTCATACTTTGGCATTCCCCACGCGATGCTCGCTACATCAGAATGTCCGAAACACCCATAAAACCAAACACAGCTCCCGCGAAGTCAGCTCACCCTTTGATCTTCATTGGAATGCCCGCAACCATAAAGTATACTTCATCCGCCTCGGCGGCAAGCGCCTTATTTATGCCTCCGAGCAAATCTCTAAACTGATTGCCAATCCTGTGTTCAGATACAAGTCCGCTGCCGACCTCATTTGAAACTATAAGCAATTCCGCCTTCGCAGAAGCCGCAGAATCAAGCAATCCGCGAAACTGACCCCAGATAATGCCAAAAAGCTCCTGCTCTCCTAAATTCTCCAAATTATCGGTTTCAAACATGATATTTGTCGCCATAACTCCGGCGCAGTCGAACAATGCCACGGCAAAACCCTCAAAATCCCCGCGAGTAAAATCTCTGTACTTTTCAAGAGTGCCCCAGGAGGCAGGCCTGCGCTTTTTGTGAGCCTCTATGCGCGACTCCATGCCAAAATCGTTCTTAGAGGTCGCCACATACAGCACATTCTTCGCCGAAAGCGCCAATTTTTCAGCAAACTCGGACTTGCCGCTCCTGACTCCCCCTATGATCAGCTTCATACCGCACCTCCATCGGATATGCCAGTTTCCTGACATTTAATTCTACCACAAAATTCCTCTTATGCCCAGTTTTACGAACAAAAACCCCGCATCGATCCCTCGATGCGGGGCATACGCCAATTTTGGCGCTATTCTGTCCAAACTATAACAATACTCTTAGTTGAGTTTATCCATTCGATCTGACAATTGAGATTTTCAGCGGCAAACCTTAGAGGAACGCATGTCCTGTTATTGATAAGCATCGGCGGAACATCTATCTTTATTATCGCCGAATTCTTACTTAACTCGCTCTTGCCGAGCCACAGTTTGAGCACAGTGCTGCCAACGGTCAGCGAAACTTCTTTATTGCTGCCGTTCCATCCGACAGCGCCGCCCATTGCCTCAACAACTGCTCTTATCGGCAGCATAGTCCTGCCCCTTACAATTACAGGTGCAGTGCCCTTGCCTGGGTCGATTTCCTGCTCGATTCCGTCGACGCTCATCTTTGGATCATCCAGCTTGAGCATTATAAATCTCTTAGTGGAACCGGCCGAAATTCCGCCCGCATTTACAGCAGCCGCCGTCCTTACCGACCACTTTGCGATAGTATTTCCATGCCTTTCGCTCACACCATTAAGAGGATCCGCCTCTCCGGCCACCTCTACCAAAGTGTAGTAATACTGCGTGCTCGGCTGCACATTGACATCAGTAAAATTATTAGACGTGATATAAAAATCGGTGACAGAAATACCGAGTTCCTGAGGATTGGTAGACCTGAACAGACGGTAGCCAAGCGCGCCGGTCTGATTAAAGCTTACCGTGACGCCTGTAACGCCGTTAAACACCTTTGCGGTAGCCGCCTGAACTCCGGATTCTACCTTGACTTCAATCGCCTTGTCCGGGGTAGGCTCTGCAGCATTTCCTGTGCTTCCGTTATTTTGATTTTTATGAGCCGGATCTTTGTTTTCATTAAACACCTTTCCCGCAGGGACGGAATCAGAGATTTTCTTTGCATAGAGAGTATCTCTTTGAACACCGGATGCATTGAACCTGCTTATTTCGATCTTGTCTGCAAAAAATCTGATAGACACTAACACATCCGGATGCCCGGTTCTGCTGTTAAACCAATTCTGTCCGACAGCAAGCATTTCCGGTGACTGCAAATCAGCCGAAATGCTTCCGTATACCGATGTAGCGTTTTCGTCGTGGTAATATGTGATGTAGATTTTATTGTCTATATGTTCGACATAAAAAATATTTTTACCGTCGCCATAATTATCCTGACCGTTTACACCGCTGTAATAACCATCCTTAGCAGCCGCAACAGCGGAATATGTGCCCGACAGCGAACCGCCGGTCCATTTGCCGATTCCCTGCTGAACATCTCCCTGACCGATTACAGATTCCCATTCACATACATACGGGAACTTTGAAGAATAACCATCATATTTTCCAAAAAAATCTACCCATTTCCAGTTGACCCTTGCGCCTGCACATAGATAGTTCTCACCTGCGCCGAGACCATTATTAGGTTCTGTAGGCGAATCCCAGTAACTGAAGCTCCATGGCTCTCCGTTCATCCATTCCCAAACGCCTTCCGTATTCCTGTCAGTTCCGCCCAATATATAAGCGACCTCTCTCTTTTCTTCGAAAAGAGTCTTCAAAAAATTATTTTCCTCTTCGCTTGTCACGGTAGCAAGATGTCCGCCAAATGCCGCACAGAACCTTTCTGCCTCTTCGGGAGTCGCAGGTTCATAGACCACGAGGTACGTGTGTCCGTTGAAATACCTTAGATCTGCGTTCGCAGGAACATTTATAGAGGCTCCGTTATTCTGATTATTTGCCAAGGATTCAAATTCGCATATCAAACCACATCTGTCAGTCGAAAAAAAGTCTGTTTGACCTGATATGTAATTGTCCTTGTTGATGTCATTCCAAACTCCAAGATAATTTGCATCCCCCCAGTGATGCCTCTGCATTTGCAGATAATGCTCATTGCCGTTATAATTATTAAATGTTACACGGGTTGCCCAATATACAAATTCCTCGCCTGTAATCCACTTCCAATCGCCTTCCTTAGCCTCATCAGTAGCGCCAAGCCAGTACTGATCTTTAGAGCCGCCGCTGACGAGCCGCTTGACAAATTCCTGTTCGCCTTCGGATGTGATTGTAGCCAAATGACCGCCGAGGCTTTCGCAAAGCTGCTTGGCTTCCTGCCAGGACATTCCCTGTTCGATTCTTAGATACATATGTCCGTTGTATTCAACAAGTTCGCTGTCACCCTCAGCGAAAGACGTACCAAAAAACACAGGAATGCACATAGCAGCAGCCATAAGCAGCGCTGCCACTCTTTTAACCGCCCTATTTCTAAAAATCATCATAGTTTCCTCCCGATAATAATACTGATGCTTTGATGCTCCAAAAGCACAATCAAACCAAAATTGCCATGCTCGTACACGCTCAAAATACTGCGTGCTTGGCATAATTCAGCCAATTTTGCATCCTGCAGCACCCACACTATTATTATAGTATTCAGACACGATATTTTTTAGATTGGCACACTTTTGTCATTGACAATAATTGCCCAATAACTCCAGCAGTTCTGCATTATCCCGCTCCGAACGCACCGTCACGCGATAATACTCATCGCCGAGAAACATAAAATCCGCACATGTCCTGATATTAAACAAATTATTTCTAAGATAGTCATTAAGCCCCTTTGGAGCCTTAAAAAGAAGGTAGTTCACATCAGATGGAAATACATAAAATCCCAGCTTTGCCAGACCGTGCGCCAGTTTTTCGCGAGCCGCCCTGAAACAATTTACATTGCTGTTAAAAATCAATTCGTTATCCAGCACGTATTCCATAAATGCTGCGGGCACTGCTCCCACCGACCACGGCTCCACTTCGCACGCGAGCTTTTCAATCATCTGCTCAGAACCGGCGGCATACCCAAGCCTAAGTCCCGGCACAGAAAACGCCTTTGTTAGAGATCTTATCACAAGCACATCCGCACGCAGTGTAATAATCGCATCCGCACGCCGCGTCATAGACGCATCCGCACGCTGCATCATAGACATGTCTGCACGCCGCGTCATAGACTCATCCGCACGCCGCGTCATAGACTCATCCGCACGCCGCATCACAGGCATGTCACCCTTATGCAAAGCTTCCGAACATTGAGCCCGGTCAGCAACACCGAAAAGCCTCGCCACTTCCTCACTGTGCCTTCGCAAATCTATGCCATCAACAAAATCTATGAAACTCTCGTCGACCACAAGCGTAGGCATCCCACAGCTTTCTGCTGCAATTCCCTCACAGCCGCCCGCTGCAATTCCCTCACAGCCGCTCGTTGCAATTCCCTCACAGCCGCCCGCTACAACTCTCTCACAGCCGCACGCTGCATATTCGCACTTGCTGCCCAAAACTTTTGCATTAAAAATATTACATATTTTTGATATTAATCTTGGATGAAAATAACCGACAGGATTGTTTGGGTTACAGAGATACACCGCACTTGCCCCTATACCGGCGGCAAAATTGGCTATTCTTTCTGCCATGGCATCCTCGTCACCTATACAGTCAAGGACATTCAAATGATGCACCTCTGAACGTTTTAGCGCCTCAACATACTCTGTAAAGGCAGGTTCTACCACCACAACTCTTTTCCCTATAAATAACCGCGCAGAGGCATATATCAGCTGGGTTGCGCCATTTCCAAGCAAAACGCGCGCGCCCAAAAACTCTCCCAGCCTTTCGCACAACACGCGGTTATCAATGCTCGGATACAGATGTACATCTAAAAGTGCCTTATCTATGTATCTTCGCGCTTTTTCATCCAGCTGCCTGACCGGCACATTTACGCTGAAATCCAGGTACTCCGATGTATTTATCCCTCCGTGAAAACGCATAAAACCCCTTTATTAAAGTATCCGCGACAATGCAGCGCCGGCAATCATCATCAGAACTGCCGATAGGATCATTACCGCCACCGCTTCTATGACCGCGGCATCTGTAAGCCGCCGCACATCTTCTCCAACAAACTCTTTCGGCTTGACTTTTCCGAAGTAAGAAACGGGCCCGCATATTCTCACGCCTAAAATTCCCGCAAACATAGACATCGCATGGCATGAATTAGGACTTTCGTGCTTCCTCCTATCCCGAAAATATATCTTGACCCCGCGCACCGAACTTCGCAGCGCCGCGGCAGGACCACGCCTGCAGGCGACCACCACCGCGCCTGCCACAAGAACAAACGGCTGAGAGAGGCGCGCCGGCAAAAAATTGAGCACATCGTCAAAACGAGCGGAGACCATTCCTGTATCGATGAATCTCTCGTTTTTGTAACCCACCATTGAGTCGCAGGTGCTAACAGCCTTGTAGACAAGCGCCGCCGACAATACAGCCACAAACCCAATTCCGCTTCCGCCGGCGTCCGAGCCGAGACAAAAATCGGATATAAGCGCCGCGGCAATCATGTAAAACAGAGGTGCAAGCGCCCCATCGACCGAGTTTTCGGCCGTGGTTTCAAACAGAGTCGAATTTATGCCGCGCTCATCCAACTCCGCAGTATCTCTGCTGCAAAGCATGGCGAGCGCTCTGCGCCTTTCGGAGATATCTTTTATACGCAGCACCTTCAACACCTCTTCCGCAAGGGAGCGAACTGCAAGCGATGAGTAAAGCAAGTACAGCGCCGCAAGCTCGCGAGCGGGGTAAGGCAAAATATATACCGCATTCGATATCGCCATCGCTAAAAGACATAGCGCCGCCGGATACATTGCGCCGCGAATCTTCCGTTCAGTGCTGCCGCCGCGCTCAACCAACGGATGCAGCTTCTCTATTATCCAGCCCATAAACCTTACGGGATGCCAGACCCCCTGTGGATCGCCTATGAGCAAATCGGCGACAAAAGCAGCGGCGATAATCCATATCATAATATCAATCCCGCTCAGAGCCGTCGCTCCAGCTCAGCCTATGCAGGCTGCCGCTCTGCTCCAACCCATTAAAATCATTCTGTCTGAGAGCTTCATACAAAATTATCGCAACCGAATTGGCCAAATTAAGCGAACGCGTGCCGCCAAGCATCGGAATTCTAACGCATCGCTCTTTAGAGGAGACGAGCATCTCCTCAGGTATGCCCTTACTCTCCTTTCCAAAAAGGATAAAACTTCCTGATTCGTAGCTCACTTCAGTATAATTACGCTCCGCCTTGGTAGTCGCCATTATCACACTCGGATAATTGTTCTTATCCAAAAAATCCTGATAATTCTCATAAAGTCTGACATCAAGATCCCGCCAATAGTCGAGCCCGGCTCTTTTGACCGCCTTTTCGCCTATATCAAACCCAAGAGGTTTTATCAAGTGCAGCACACTTCCCGTCGCGACACAGGTCCTGCCTATATTCCCTGTATTTAACGGTATCTCCGGTTCCAACAGCACTATATTCATCGCGTTTCTCTTTGCACAGCCAACTCTGCACGATTCGTCGACATCAAGCAGGCTACTCAATAGCAAATGTATGCGAGATCTGAGCGACCTGAGAAAATGTAAAATACACCGAGCAATATTTCAGGGCGAGATTAAACGCATCCTCCACACCCTCGCGCTTTGACGGATTTTTTACGACGACATCTATATGTACAGTACGGAGATGCGTAGGAATCTCCGAGCGCTTTTCACCCTCCACACTATATGTACAGCCCTCTATCTCTATGCGCTTCTTCTTAAGGATGTCCCTGAATGTAGAGTGAATGCACGAAGCGAGCGCACCCGCCATCATATCGTATGGAAACAGCCCGCCGACGCCAACCCCGAACTTCCCGCGATCACACTCCATCATTCCTGAAAATTCAGACCCAAATTCCACTTTTGCTTTCATATGCATCCCTCCTTGCAGATTTCTCCGACAGATATATTATACCCCAGTAAGCGCTCAAAAACACCTGATATTCCAAACAAGATAAGTACATAAACAGAGAATGCCGATTCAAAGCATAACCGGCATTCCTCGTATTTTTGTAACTCGCCAAAATTACATCTTTTTCACAATTTCGGCATTTCCGAAACTTTCGCATCCTGCATTTTGCAAATTGCCCTGTAAATCTTAAAAAACATCGCTCAATCTACGGTGTCAGCGTAAATCTTTCTTCGTGGATTTTGTTTGCCCTGTTTTCGGAATCCCACACCGAGAGCAAAATTTCGATATCTTTTATTTCCTTTACTCCATTTTGATCCAGCATACTCTGCGACCAAGCTATCTGAGAAAACTTGACCCTGTCTATATCCAGGCTTTCAATAAAGTACGGAACAACGGAAACGCCTGCAAACAGGGCATCATCTACCACAAACAAAAGATGCTTATCTGACTTATTCACAAGGTAGAGTTTTACTGTGTAATTATCATAGTTATCCCTGCCCGTACCTGTTACAACGACGCTGAACTGCTCAGTGTCTATTATGACCTTGTCGGTAGGCACGGCTTCCCTCACATACTTTTTTGCGTTCTCCTCGCCGAGAGGATACATACGAAACTTTTCCCTGGCAAGGTATTCACCAAAAGAAGCGTCCTTTTTGCTTATGGCAAAATTAAACTCGATATCCGAAAACTCCTCCACTTTAGGTATCTCGACAAGGCCGGTATCATTCAGATATATCTCTCCATCAACGGATTGACCCGGATCGACAAATGCCGAAAACATCGGAATAATTTCGATTCCATTCAAAGAGATGCT
>JBHAZV010000037.1:0-19087 GCA_041781135.1 Acidaminobacteraceae bacterium | reverse complement strand
TCAGAATCTCGCCCAAGACCTCCATGCTAAGCGAGCACGGAAAACAAACGATATTAAGAGCTATGAGCGGTTCGCCGCCCATAGCGTAAACATCGCTCAGAGAGTTAGCCGCAGCTATCTGCCCGAACACATACGGATCATCATCCATTGGAGTAAAAAAATCGAGGGTGTTTATTATTGCCAATTCGTCTGTAAGCTTGTAAACTGCGGCGTCGTCCGAACCGTCAAAACCCACAAGTATGCGCTCATCATTCATTTTCGGTAAATGTCGCAGAACCTGCGACAAGGTCTCCGGACCTATCTTGGCAGCTCAGCCGAATTTATTTGTAAGCTCTGTTAATTTCTTCATAATGATCTCCATTTTTGCCAAAGCAACGATAGCCCGCATACCGATGCGACTATGGTGTGCCAAGAATTTTTGCAAGCTTTGCCGGTCCGATGCCCTTTACATCAAGAAGCTCTTCAAAGCTCGCAAAACCGCCTCTCTGCGCGCGAAGCGAAATGATTGCCTCTGCCGTAACCTTTCCGACCCCGTTAAAAGACATCAACTCCTCTGCGCTGAGTTTATTAAACTCTTCTATAGTATATCCTTTTTTTTCTTTATTTCCAAATGCTTTTTGCACGCCAGAAACATCGCGCATTTCTGAAGACACATCAAGTTCAGATTCCGCTGCCGATAAACTTGATTCCAACACGAAAGATTCAGACGCTACAGCCGTCGCATAAATACCTCCTTGCTCTGACTTTTCTGAATCCGTACTGACTCCCGCAACGCGTCTTATATCTACAGCAAGCCTTTCTTCTGAAATCTCCACCCTCTGCTGTATCTGCCTCATAGGCAAATAGCCTCTGAAAAATATCAGCGCCGCTATAAGTAAGTAAAAATACAGCAGCCGCGATTTGATTATTCGAATCGCAGCGCTCGCCAAAAATCGACGAAGTGAAAAACCTATTGCAAAATACCGAATCTTTGATGCCAATGCTCTATACAAATCCTTCATATCAAGAATATACCATAAATAGAATTTAATGTAAATAGCAAATCGACTTTTCACCCTATAGCGCCAAACGGATTTTATTCCGCAATTAAACTGCTGACGCCGCTCATATCAACCCTTGATTGCCTCTAAAAATGCGTCGACATCCGATTCATTTGTACCCCACGCCGTAACAAGCCTTATAGGTATACTGCCATCTTTTTCGGGCGCCCATCTATAGAAAAAGAAATCCTTTTCAAGCCGTTTTACCACATCGGCCGGCAGCACCGGAAACACCTGATTTGTCTGAGATTCACAGAGAAACTTTACGCCCATGGATTCGAGACCCTTTCTAAGCTTTTCAGCAAGAGCGTTTGCATGAGCAGCCATCTCGAAAAATATGCATTTTTCGCCGCCTGCCAGGAGAGCTTCAAACTGCACTCCAATAAGTCTGCCCTTTGCGAGCAGTCCGCACTGGCGTTTTATCATCCACCTGAAATGGTCGTCTATTGCTTTGTTTCGTATTATAAGCGCCTCTCCGAACAACGCGCCGTTCTTGGTTCCGCCTATATAAAAGGCATCGCACAGATGATATAGTTCATTTAATGTGAGATCATTCCCCGCGCAAGTCAGAGCAGATCCTATGCGCGCGCCGTCGACATAGAGCAGCATGCCGCGTTCTCTGCACTTGTCCGATAATGCAGTCATCTCCGCCCTGCTGTACACTGTGCCGACTTCCGTCGGCTGGGAAATATACGCCAAACGAGGCAGCGGAGTGTGCTCATCTTCGAATTCATCCCATGCTCTGTCTATGAGCTTGGGAGTAAGCTTTCCGTCAGGACTGTCCAACGCAACTATCCTATGCCCGGTCGCCTCTACCGCGCCGGTCTCATGGAAATATGCATGACCGCTACGCACAGCGACCACAGATTCGTACGGTCTGAGCGCAGCCGCTATAAGCGCGACATTGCAAGGCGTTCCGCCTACCATCATATAGACAGAGCAATCGCTTTCTCCTATCAGGCCTTTAACCATCTCTGCAGCCCTAAAGCAGTGCTCGTCAAGACCATAACCGTCCGTATGCTCCATATTTGTGCACATCAGCGCCTCCATGACTTTCGGATGCGCTCCCTGACTGTAGTCCGACCGGAAATATATCATACTGCCTCCTCGATGCTTATTATATTATATAAAATTTGACAAGCATTTGCAAAAAGCCGATGTAGTGTCGGCTGTATAAGCAGCCAAAACTGATGCAAAGAAAGAATACTGGTCCAAATACTTACAATGCATATGGCAGCAAACGGCGATATATGCTAAAATCCGATTATGGATAAAGTAAGGATCGATTCATATCTTTCACAGCTCGGCTATACAAGGAGCTATGCTGCAAAACTAATCGAAGCAGGAAGAGTCAGAATAAACGGCGAGGTCGCAGTAAAAGCTTCTATAAAAGTGGACGGGAGTGAAGTGTTCGATATCGACGATTTTGAAGCTACGGAATTTTGCGCAGCGCCGGAGGATATTCCGCTGCTCATCCTCTACGAAGATGACGATTTGTTAGTGGTGGATAAGCCGCGCGGCATGGTCGTGCATCCTTCCAGGGGACATCTTTCCGGAACACTTGTAAACGCTCTGCTCGGCAGACACGGAGCTCTTTCATCCATAGGAGGCATGATCCGTCCGGGGATCGTCCACAGGCTCGATAAGGATACGTCAGGTCTGATTATCGCAGCAAAAAACGATGCCGCTCACCGCGCGCTTTCAGCTCAAATTGAGGCGAGAAAGGTCGAAAGGACTTATTATGCGCTCGTCTGCGGGATTGTTAAAGACAGCGGAACTATTGAAACACATATCGCCCGCGACAGAAAAAACAGACTTAAAATGGCTGTTGTCAATAAACCTGAAGGCAGAATCGCCATAACTAACTATACTCCTGTAGATAACTACAGAAAATATACTCTTGTAGAGGCAAGCCTCGTAACCGGCCGAACGCACCAGATCAGGGTGCATATGGCGCATATAGGCCACCCGGTTGCAGGAGATCCGATATACAGCGCAGGCTTTGAAACAGGCGCAGCGTGCAAGGCTTTCGGCGGCGCACAGGTGCTGCACTCAAAGCGCATATCATTCGAGCACCCGCGAGACAGAAGGATTATAACCGTAGAAAGCGAGCTGCCTCAGTATTTTTTAGACTCGATCGCGTTCGCGCAAAATCGGTAAACTGCATACGCAAAACTTCCGGTATCACAAAACTTCAAACAAATAAAGCGATAATTCGCAGAATCTATATATTGACAAATTTTGTATTTTATGGTATCCTGTGCCCACAACATGGAGGGAGTATGCACACCATAAAACACAGAAATATCGCACTTTTTATTTCGCTGTTTGCGTCCGTTTGCCTTGTACTTAGCGCCGGCGCAGCATATGCCGCGCCTTCGGAATGGGCGGCCGAGGGCGTCGCAAAGGCTATTGAGCTTGGCTTTGTGGATGAATCACTGCAAAGCGCTTATCAAGAACCGATTAGCAGAAAAGATTTCTGCAGGCTCGCAGTCACGCTTTACGAAAAAAGCGTCGCTGCAATCGACGGAGCTGTGAGCTTTTACGATACAAACGACGAATATGTAGGCAAAGCCGCGCACTTAAAAATAGTAAACGGCATAAGCGAAGGCATATTCGACCCGAACGGCAAACTCACACGAGAACAGGCCGCGACAATACTCGCAAGACTGCTTAATGCCTTGGGCAAGCCGGCGCCAAGCTCCGCAGCGGATTTTGTCGATGCAGCAAGCATTTCTTCATGGGCAAAAGATGCCGTCGGTACAATGCAGCTCACCGGGATAATGCAGGGCTCAAACAACAAATTCAGTCCCAAGGAGCTGTACACTGTCGAGCAGAGCATACTTACACTGTTAAGAATACTGGAATTCAAAGAAATAAAGGAAGTCGCCAAACTTAGGGATTACTACAGCTTCAAAACAGAAACGCACGCCGGAGTCAGCATGAACATTCTTAGAATGTTTTACAGCAGCGGCAAATTCCATCCGATTGTAATGCAGGCAAACGGAAAACTCATAAGCGCTCAGCCCATAAAAGAGATGGCCGCCGAGAACGGCGCTTCAATAGCAGTAAACGGAACATATTTCGATGCATACAGCGGCAATCCGGTTCCGCTCGGAACCATTATTAAAAACGGAAAGACACTTCACCTTGCAGACAACAAGGCGACAATCGCTTTCAAATATGACGGAACTACGCTTATAGACAGGATTGCGTATAACAAAAAAATCTATGTCAACAACAGCTCCGAGAGCGCGTTCACGCCTTGGACAATAAACAAAAAAATGTCACACGAGGCCGGAATTGCGCTATATACCGAAGAATATACGGAAGTAATAGAAGTAATGCAACTCGCAAAGGCGTATGTACTTAATGGAGATAAAGTCAGCGCAATACTTACAGGCAATACAACCGTGCCGAGCGGCGGTTCAGTGGTTCTGTTTAATCCCGTAGCTGCAAGCAAGTATGCGGAATGGCACACAATAAATATCGGAGATACGCTTACTCTGAAATGCGATATGCTGCCTACATATGACGACAAAGAAAAATGGCAGGGAATAAGCTATGCGCTAAGCGCCGGACCATTGCTGCTAAAGGACGGCAAAATAGTTGCAGACCCTGCGGCAGAGGGATTTACAGAAGATAAAATCCTGACTCAGCGAAACGGCAGAACATTTATTGGTATCGACGCAGCCGGCAACATATGCATAGGATATGCGACGGCGACAATAGCAGAGCTTGCAGCCGCCTGCAAAGAACTCGGACTAAAGGATGCAATGTGCCTTGACGGCGGCGGCTCAACTGCAATATACGCAGACGGAGCGGTCATTATCGAAGGCAGACCGGTGAACAACGGGCTGGGGTTTGAATTTTCAAAATAATCGCCCCGGCGTATTATCCGCACGGCACGCTATCCGAGCAACCTTCGCTTTACGGTTTCAAACGCCGCATTTTCAATACTGTCATCGAGAGGCGAAAGCCTCTCCCCTATTGCGGTGCTTATAAAATAATCTGTCAGACGGGGATTTTTCGGAAGAAGCGGACCATGCATATAAGTCCCGATAATCCTGCCATTGCGGTATCCCTCAAAGCCCGACTCAAAATTGTTGCCAAAACCGCGTATAACTCTGCCGAGCGGGCTTTCCACTCCATGAGTCTGACCGCCATGATTTTCAAAACCGATTATATCGATGCGTTCTCCGCCTATTTCCGCCTCTATCAAAATATTGCCTATACAGCGATTGCTTCCGGCGCGGTCGAGTGATGTACGCATCGGCATACGCGCTTCAGCCATATGCGCTTCAGCATCGGACCGACTGCCATGCAGCGCCGATGCTGACGATACAGTATGATATTCGCCAAGTCCAAGCCCTTCAAGCCTGTGTCCGGAAGCATCTACATAGTACATACCAAAAAGCTGGTAAGCCCCGCATATCAGCAAAAACTGAGTGCCGTTCGCTATTGCGTCTTTGAAATCGTTTTTTCTGCCAATGAGATCGCCTATTATAATCGACTGCTCCTTATCCGCGCCTCCGCCCATAAATACAATATCGTAATCTGCTATACGGCGCGCTTCACCGAGAGTACACCGCTCTACCTCCACCTGTATGCCGCGCGCGCGCGACCTGTACACGAACGAAGCGATATTTCCTCTGTCGCCATACAAATCGAGTATATCGTGATACATATGGAGCAATTTTATCTTTTTCATTTCAAATGCCCCCTCGTGACAACAAGCGATGAATACGTCGAAAGCGCATAACCTCCAAACTCCTTGAGACGTTTTGCAGCAGCGCCGATATCCTCAATGACCTCTATATCAAAATCTTCGCCGGAATACTTAAACCTCAGCGCCATATCATAAGCGCGCAAACCGCTGCAAATAATTTTCCTGATTCCGAGCGATTCTATATCAGCATCCCATATCCACGAGACATCTGTTCCATCCACTCTGTTATCATTTAACACAAAAAGCAGCGCGCGGTCGCTTACACCGCCTTCACGGCAGCTGCTATTTACGCCGCCATCGCAGCCTTCGCCTAAACAGCGCTCAGCTTCCGCGCGTCTTATATACCTCAGCACTTGATTGAGCCCTGTCGGATTTTTTACGAGATTAAGCAGCACATTCCCAATCTGCTCCATTCTTCCGGCGCCTGTTTTGTACTCCGAAAGTCCGGATACTATGTTCTTATAGCCGATGCCGTGAGCCAAAGCAACCGCAATGGCAACAACCTCATTGTAATAATGGTAAAGCCCGCCGTCGCGCACCCCGTAATCCGAACCGTCCATCAATAAATGATCGATGTCATCCAGACTTCCGATAAAATCCGGAGCAACGCGCGAAAATCCGCACTTTTCACAATAATAATCGCCAATATGAGAGTATTGATAAAATTTGTAAGATAATCTGTGGCTGCAAACCGGACAAAACCTGCCCTCTGCAGCTTCAATATTACCTGCATTCGAAACAGAATACCTGTTCTCCGAAAGACCGTACCTCACTATTTCATACTTTCGAGCCACACTGCCGCTTCCGCCCCAAAATGAATAGAGCATCGGGTCGTCTGCATTTATAAACAATCTTCCCTTGAAATCAGCCAGAGCGCCGCTGACAGCTTCTATAACAGCCGCAGTCTCTCCGCATCTGTCGAGCTGATCTCTAAAAAAATTGGTGATTACCACATCAGTAGGAAACAAATGCTCAAACTTCCTGCCAAGCGTCATTTCGTCAAACTCCAGCACAACGGCATCACAATTTACGCGCCTGTCAAAACCTGTTGCAGCAAGGATCGCCGTCGCTGCGCCAAAGATCAGATTATCGCCATAAATATTGCTCACCACTCTGTAGCCTGCATTTTCAAAGACAGTGCGAATCATACCAGTTGTGCTCGTCTTTCCGTTAGTTCCGGTAACTGCTATATAGATATCCGGATATTTAAGGCGCTTCAAAATATCGGGCGAAACCTTCAGCGCAAGTTCGCCCGGCATTGTGCCTCCGTTGCGTCCGAGAAGGCGTATAAAAAAACGCGCTAAATGACAAATACAGACAGCCAAAAAGTCACGCACAAACTACGCCCCCGCACTGTACATTTCATCGATTCTTGCTTGTATTTCCTCGCTTTCAAGGAAATCGTCAAAATCCATGCTCTTGTCAAATATTCCGCTCGGAGTCAGCTCGATAATCCTATTTGCAATCGTCTCTATAAACTTATGGTCGTGTGAAGTAAAAATTATAGTTCCTGTAAATGCAATCAGTCCGTTGTTCACAGATTCGATTGTTTCAAGATCGAGATGGTTTGTAGGATCGTCAAACAGCAGTACATTTGCATTCGAAAGCATCATCCTCGAAAACATACATCTCATCTTCTCTCCTCCGGACAGGACATTTGCCTTTTTCAGCGGCTCATCTCCCGAAAAAAGCATCCTGCCGAGAAAACCGCGAATAAAACTCTCCATTTTTTCCTCGGAATACTGCCTGAGCCAATCGACAAGATTTAGGTCAACCCCCTCAAAATACTCTGAGTTATCCCTTGGAAGATAGCTTCTTGAAGTCGTAACGCCCCATCTTACCATGCCGCTGTCAGGCTCCATCTCTCCCGCCAAAATCTTGAGCAGTGTCGTCTTGGACATATCGTTTCGGCTCATTATGACGACTTTGTCACCCTTGTTTATAGTAAAAGTTACATTATCGAGCACCTTTTCTCCGCTTACAGTCTTGGTAAGACCCTCAACCGTCAGCAGCTCCTTGCCTGCCTCCCTCGCCGGCGTAAATCCCACAAAGGGATAGCGCCTCGAAGATGGTACAAGTTCCTCTATATTGATTTTTTCGAGCATTTTCTTTCGCGAAGTCGCCTGTTTTGCCTTGCTTGCATTCGAGCTGAACCTTGCTATAAAATCCTGAAGTTCCTTAATTTTTTCTTCTTTCTTCTTATTTTGCTCCTTTAACAGCCTCGTCATCAGCTGGCTCGACTCATACCAGAAATCGTAGTTACCTACAAACATCTTCGCTCGACCATAGTCAAAGTCAACCATATGAGTGCAAACAGTATTCAAAAAATGCCTGTCATGCGACACGACTATTACGGTATTTTCATACTCTATCAAAAACTCGCCAAGCCACCTTACCGCTCTAAAGTCAAGGTTATTTGTAGGCTCGTCCATCAGAAGTATGTCCGGATTTCCAAAAAGCGACTGCGCCAAAAGCACCTTAACTTTATCGCCCGGATCTACATCCGCCATCTTCTTGTAAAAATTAGAACTGTCGACCCCGAGGCCATTCAGCAGCTTTTCTACATTGCTCTCCGCCTCCCAACCGTCCATTTCCGCAAATTCGCCCTCAAGCTCGGCGGCTTTCATTCCGTCTTCTTCCGAAAAATCCTCCTTTGCATAAAGAGCATCCTTTGCCTTCATAACCTCGTAGAGCCTTGGATAACCCATAATTACAGTATCCATAACGCTATATGCATCAAACTCAAACTGGTTCTGCTTCAGCACCGCCATTCGCTCGCCGGGTGTGACAAATACCTCGCCCTTGCTTGCCTCCCTTTCTCCTGAAAGGATTTTTAAGAATGTCGATTTTCCGGCGCCGTTTGCGCCTATAATGCCATAGCAATTACCCTTAGTAAACTTGAGATTGACCTCGTCAAACAATTTTTTATCTGGGAAATATACGCCCAGCTCAGATACTTGTATCATTTACTTCACTAACTCCTCGGTGTCTTTTCTTTATTCTTAATTATCATCATGCGCGCTTAACTGTCTCTGAGCACCGCCCCGCAGTTAAACTCCACGGCTTTTATCGCCTTTCTGAACAGTTTTTCCACCTCGTCCTCCGCTAATGTCCTGTCTGTGCGGAATTTCATGGAATATGCCATGGATTTTTTGCCCTCGCCGAGCTTAGAATCACGATAAACGTCAAAGAGCTTAACTTCCTCTAAAAGCCCTTTGACAGACTTTCTGATTGCATCTTCTATATCGCCAGAAGTTATCGCCTCTTCCACGATAAAAGCCGCGTCGCGCTCAACTGCCGGATACATTGAAACAGGAGAATATACTATTTCGCCCTCACCCACAGAAAGCAGCCAGTCAAAAGATATTTCGATTATGTAAATATTCTTAAGACCCTCTTTTGCAGCAAGCACCGGATGCAGCTCGCCGAACCTCCCTACGAGTACATCGCCTACAAATATTCTTGCCGCCCTGCCGGGATGCAGATATGAAACTACATCTTCGCGTTCGAATGAGTAATTTGAATATCCAAGAGAGGCAAGCAGGACTTCAACCGTACCCTTTGCAGTATAAAAATCATCGTTTTTTCTACACAATGCGCTGCAGAGCATATCCATCTCGCACGGAAGCCCCTCTTCATTTTTTTCGGCATCATAAATCCTGCCTATTTCAAAGAAAGCAATCTCCTCGTTTTTCCTTCTGATGTTTCTTCCCACAACATCGAGCATATTCGGAAGAAGCGAAGTTCTCATCACAGAATATTCTTCTCCCAGGGGATTCAGCAGCCGGAGCGAGCCCGAATGACCGAGAACCTCCTGCTCTCTTGCAGGCGAAATAAAAGAATATGTCAAAATCTCGTCTATGCCCATTCCGACCATCGCGTCTGCTGCAGCAAGCTGCAATTTCTGCATAGGGGCAATCCTGCCCGACTCGCTGTGCTTAAGATCGGTACATGGCAGCCTATCATAACCATACATACGCGCGACCTCCTCGACAAGATCCACCTTTATGCGGAGATCAAGCCTGTAATGCGGAATCAGCGCCTCGTTATCTGCATTTACTGCAATGCCTAACTTCGCCAATTCTGCATGCGCGTCCACTTCAACGCCTATCAAATCTCTGATGTATTCTTCATCAAACGGCACTTTGAACTGCGCAGAAAGCTCATCAAACCTTTCGCCATGAACATCGCATGCCGACGGCGACATAACGCCTGCGCCGAGCTGCTTTACAAGCTCCGCTATCCTAACTGCTGCAAGCTCCGGCGCATTCACTGAAATACCTTTCTCAAACCTGCTCGACGACTCGCTCCTCAGCCCAAGACGCTTCGAGGTAGCCCTTATCGCCGATTTATCAAATGCCGCGATTTCAAACACAACCTCAGTCGTATCCTCAGTAATTTCGGAGTTCAAAAGACCCATAACGCCTGCAATTGCAAGCGGTTTCTCGCTGTCTGTAATCAACAGATCCTCAGATGTCAGCACGCGCTTCTCGCCATCTAAAGTCACAACTTCTTCACCGTCCTTCGCCTGCCTAATCTCAATATCTCCAACTATCTTTGAGCGGTCAAACGCATGAATCGGCTGACCAAGTTCAATATTTATATAATTTGTAATATCTACAATGTTATTTATAGGTCTTATTCCTGCATTCATAAGCCTAAGACCAAGCCAAAAAGGCGATCTGCGCACATTTGCGCGCTCAAGTGAAAGCGCGATATACCTGTCGCAAAATTTTGACGAAATTTTAACACCGAGCATTCCAAGCGAATTTGAAACTTTGAATACCTCCGACAAATTTTTCTCGGAATATTTCAGTTTGCGCCCGAAAGTTGCCGCAGCCTCGCGAGCTATTCCGACGATGCTCAGACAATCAGGCCTGTTCGGCGTTATTTCGAATTCGATAGTATCATGCGACATACCGAGAGCCTCTATGGCATTTCTGCCGATGCTGTCCTCAAACTCAGGATCAAGAAGCAGTATCCCATCAGAAAATTCATGGGGGATTACCCTTTCTTCAAATCCAAGTTCACTGAAAGAGCAGAGCATGCCGAACGAATCCATGCCTCTTAGCTTGCCTTTTTTGATTTTGTCGCCGCTTGCAGTTACCGCGCCTACAAGAAATACCGGTATGATTTTGCCTTCGCCGACATTGGTCGCCGCCGTTATTATCTGGAGCGGTTCTGAACTTCCGGCATCTATTGTACACACATTTAGCTTGTCGGCGTCGGGGTGGCGCGTAATCTTTGTGATTTTGCCCACCACGACATTTGTTACTCCGTTAGTGGGATTGAAAGCGCGTTCGAGATTGGAACCGCTTAATATCATGCCCTCTAAAAAAGAGGACTGATCTATGCCGTCTAAATCCACATATTCTTTAAGCCATTCAATAGGTACTCTCATATTTTCACCATCCTAAAACTGTCCCAAAACTCTTTTGTCATTTTCGTAAAGAACTCTGATATCGTCAACACTGTAGCTCAGCATATTTATGCGGTCGAGCCCCATTCCGAAGGCAAAGCCCGAATATATTACTGGGTCGATGCCGCAATTTTCGAGCACCTTTGGATGCACCATACCGCAACCCAAAATTTCTATCCAGCCTGAATTGCCGCATACGCGACATCCGCTTCCGCCACACTTAAAACAGGAAACATCGACTTCGCCGCTCGGCTCGGTAAAAGGGAAATAGTGCGGCCTGAACTTGATTCTGGTCGAATCACCAAACATCAGTTTGGAGAAGCGCTCAATCGTGCCCTTCAGGTCTGTAAGCCTGACGCCTCTGTCTATCACAAGCCCCTCTACCTGATAAAATATCGGAGAATGCGTCGGGTCCGGAGTATCGTTCCTAAAAGCCCTGCCCACAGAAAAAACTCTTATCGGCGGAGTCTTGCCCTTTGCAGCTCTGATCTGCACCGGCGAAGTGTGAGTTCTGAGAAGCGTATTTTCGTCAAAATAAAATGTGTCGGTCATTGCGCGCGAAGGGTGATCCGCCGGGGAATTGAGCGCGTCAAAATTATTAAAAACAGTTTCAATATGCGGTCCGTCACAGAGCGAAAAGCCCATCTGAGTAAAAATTTCCACTATCTTTCTGTAGGTATGCGAAAGAGGATGTATATGACCGCGCGCCGGCTTTTTAGCCGGTTCTGTGATATCGAGAGTTTCGCTTCTCAGCCTTGCCTCGACAATCCCCCGCCTTATATTCTCGGTGAGAGACAAAAGCGCGCCCTCGACCGCATCCTTCGCTTCATTGACGAGTTTTCCGATGAGAGGCTTTTCATCCGCCGAGACATCCTTCATATTTCGAAGGATAGCGGTAAGCTCGCCCTTTTTGCCCAAAAACCTGAGCCTGATTTCCTCGGCTGCCTCCAATGTTTTTGCGACATCTATCTCGCTAAGCGCAAGATTTTTAAGTTCGGTTATTTTTTCCTTCATCGTACCCCCTAAAATGATAAATCAGTATTCCGGCCGCAACTGCCACATTCAGCGACTCCGCCCCTCCGTAAATCGGAATCCCGACCTTGTAATCCGCAGCTTCAAAAAAGTCGGAATGCACTCCCCGCGCTTCGTTTCCGAGCACGAGTGCAGCGGGTGCAAATTCATCGGCGCGGAATTCTCGGAAATCTGCCCCACCAATCGCTGTAACCAAGATATTATACTTGCTTTGCTTCAAAAAATCAAGAATTTCACGCCTTGTACCGGTTTGAACCCGTACATTTAGAACAGAGCCGGCAGAAGCCCTTGTAGCCTTAGGCGAATATGGATCTGCAGTGCCGCGCACCACAAAAATGTCTCTGTATCCTGCCGCGTCTGCAGTTCTGATAATCGCGCCTACATTGCCAGGATCTTGTACCTCGTCCAAAACCAGCGCCATACGAGCTCCGTGATTTCTATTGCAGCGGCCGCCGGCATCGCGCCGGATCGAAATCTGATTCTCATCGCCGTATGAACGCGCGCCGCACACTGACGAACAAAAACCGCCGCGTTTATAAACGCCCAGCACGCCCTGCGAATGCTCAGTATCAGAGATCTCCGAAAAAATCCCGTCAGAAAGCACCACGACATCTACCCCGGCAAGCGCCATCTCTGATACAGTGCCCAAAGCATATTCGCCGCACACCAGTAAAACAGGCAATGAGCCATACTCCGCCGCGCTGCGCACATATCTCGCGCCCTCGACAAAAAATTCCTCATTATTTCTGTTTTTTTTCATTTGAGCAAGTTGCTTAACAATTTGATTGCTCTTTGATGTAATAAACTTCAAAACTCTACCCCTTGCTTACATTATTGCAGATTTAACGATCCTATACTTGTTCCTGTTATGATTTTCTTTTAATAATAAATGCATTGTCTGCTTTTTCGAAATTTAGTTTTGGATTGTAACACATCTTGCAAGTCCTATAGGTTCTCCATCATCATAGGCAAAATATACAAGATCTGCATTTTCAAACATAGATTTTATACGTTCTTTTTCTTTCGTAGGTCTTACTATACCTGAGCTTTCAAATACTTCAATTATTTTTTCTATATCAAAACTTTTTGCAATCTCGTAAGTTATCATACCTTCCCTTTCTTTCCTCTTCGTGATTCTATCTAATTGTTTTACTTCACCATGAACTAACACATTGAAATACAACTTTATTTCAATAATGCCAATCTGTTCTGTTCAATAGCATTCCCTAAAGCATCGTAAAAGTGAACGGCAGCATTAGATATCTCACAAATAGGACCATTTATTTCCTCCATTACAGTAGCCACTCTCCCATCCTCAAATTCGATTCTGCTAACCAAGTTGTCTTTGTTTAACGCAACATATGCAGTACCATATTCTCCACAATCAAAAGCTCGGATGCCGTCTAATTCAGTCAAACTACCGCTTCCCAAAAAATGCCAACCGAAAGACAATCCGCCTCTCCTTATATAGATGAAGTATTTGGCATCCGAATAATCCTTCATATACATAACGCCTATATAGAGTGATTTGTTGTCTGATGCACTGATTATTTGATAATCCGATGCATTCCATGAAACTGTTTTCACCTGTTCTGCATTGATCCTATCTTCCGGAATTCCAACATTATTCATAAAATAAAAGCCACAATAGAATAACATAATGATAACTCCCAAACCGACAAAAACTTTGCTTTTCTTCATTCAATCACCTCCGAATTCTATTTGACAATCTCTCATCCATTTTATTGTATCACTTTTTCCCATTTTTGTCCTTTAATCAAGGTGGTCTTATTTAATTGTTTTAGTGCGACAAACTTGTAGTTTGCTATCTCATTCGTGAATAGAAATAATTCCACCACATTCAGAACAAGTTTATTTTGCCTTTTGTTCTTCCATTTAGCCTTTTCTGATGAGCTTCTTTTTTCTTCTCATCTTTTGAAAATGCTCGCTTGTCTGCGGCTGCTCAAATGAGATAATATGCCATTCTAAAGGTCATTTATACTGTATTATAGCTCTATTCTTTCGGGAAACGCTTCCTTTCTCATAATCCCCCACATTTTGTCAATATAGGCCAGCGTATAAAAATTTTCATAATAATGATAATAAAACGCCCCTTTAGGAGTTAAACTATATATTCCGTTTTCCTCGGTAACAAACCCTAACAGCCTTGCAATTTTGAACTCTGTACCATACATGCTTTTAAGCGGAACTCCAAAAAACCTCTCAAAATCTTCAGAATTAACTTTCATACTGTAAGCGGTCCAAAACAAATAATAAACCATTCTTTGCCGCACGTTAAACCGGAGCGTCAGCGAGGTGGGAAGTTTTTCTTCGTCAATCCTTTTACAATATTCATCCACAGAAAAGGTATTAACTTTGAATTGATCTTTCAGCAAGGTTGTCGCCGAACACCCAAAACCCAAAAAATTATCTCTGGTCATCGACGAATAACGCGCATCAGCTTTGCTTGAAAAAGTCCAGATAGAACTGCGGCTATAACCCTTAGCAATACAGTATTGTGTAATTGCATTCAAAAGTGTGCGCTTTTCTTTTTTTGACATGGCCGTTACAGTACTTGAAGTAAAAGTAAAATCGATAAATGGATAAATCGCTATATGATTTGCTCCATTTTGAAATGCGGCATCTATATCCGCTTTCAAATCATCAAATGTCTGGGTTGGAAGGGCAAAAATAAAATCCATTGAAACCGTTTCAAACGGGATCGCAGAGAGCGCCTGCTTAATTTTCGCAACATCGAAATCAGTCCTACCCAAAATGTTTTGAAATTTCTTCTGAAATGACTGGATGCCGATACTAATCTTGGTTACACCTGCTTGCTTAAGTGTTTGCAAAACCGACTGCGATATATTGTCAGGATGCAGTTCCACGCCAATGCCTTCGGTGATAACAAAATGTTCCTGAATTGCATCAATAATTTCTTTAAGACGATTGGCGGCAAGCGCAGGCGTACCGCCTCCAAAATACAGACTGGTGACTACTTTTTTGCCGGGATGCTGACTACCAACGAGATGAATTTCCCGCAGCAAAGCATCTATATAGCGGTCGCACAATTCCTTTGCATACTTGACTTTGCAATAAGGACAAAAATTGCAAATACTTTTGCAAAAAGGGATATGCACATACAGTCCAAGACTATCGCAAGCCTCATAGGAAAGCTGCATATCATATTCATTCTTGAAAACAAATGGTTTAATCGAACGGGTCAACCACATTCTTGTAAGATTCGTAATTAAACTCATATAGCTCCTAAACATATTTCAAGTAAGTCTTTAGCATCTCAAAAATAATTTTTAGGTTTCCTCTGAATAAAAGTGTGTATTCAGCAACAAAAAAATAGCCGCATTCACTACAAAGCCCGGGGACATCAATGCAGCGTCCGCATGTCGAAATCTTTCCGTTTTCAATTACTACACACTGATGGCACGGTGTAGGAAAGTTATTGTCGATCAAGTACGGGAACGCGCTCTGCAGATTAAATATAGGCGCGCCATCCTTCATCATTTTTTGAATAACTCCACAACAGTTCGCTTTTTCTTCTTTAGAGAGGGATAATTCCTTTGTGTCAGGATATGGAGTATGGAAATTGAACGAAACCGCCCGGACATTTTTTGTTTCGCGCGCAGCAATGCAAACGTCTTTCACAGCATCTTTGTTAATTTGATTAATTGCCATATAAAAGCAGATATTATCAGCTGTAGCGTTTTTTATATTTTCCATAATTGTGTCGTACGTATCGCCGCGAATCATATTATGGCGCTTCCTATCCCCGTCAAGACTTAGCAGAATTAAATTCGCTTCCGGTAAATCTATCGGGAATGTTCCGTTTGTAACCACATTTACGATTAGAAATCCGATTTTCTTTGCTTCCCTAACCAAATCACGTAAAGTATGCTCTCCATCTCTCCAGAGAAATGTCTCGCCACCGCAGAAAAACAAAATGCGAACTCACATATTGTAGAGCTGCTGCATCTCATTTCGAACTTGCAAATACGGGCGAATGACCTCAGTAATATTATTGACCGAACAGTGCTTGCATTTCAGATTGCACTTATCCGTAATGATTACTGTGCCAAGAATAGGTTCTTTTTTCTTAAACAGAATCGTTTTGATACCAAAACCCGCAAAGTACATAAACGAAGAAAACCTCATCTTGTTTGCCCTCCTTATTCTATGGTATTGCGTTGAAGTTAAAACCATAGGCATTTTACCATATTTTTCTGCATTTACAAATTAAGGGGACTCAGCTATCGCCGAATCCCCCCCTTCGCCATTAAAATACAAGCTTTTCTCTCGTTTCCGAGCTGCTACCCAATAGCTACGTATAATACGATGCCACAAAAAGTTACCGTCTTTTGAGATCCAAAGCCTGAAGCGCAGTTATCGCAATGGTCCCATAAATATCCTCAACGGTTGCGCCGCGAGACAAGTCATTTACCGGAAGTGCGATCCCTTGGCATATCGGGCCAAAAACATTCGCCCTTCCAAAGCGCTGAACCAGCTTGTATCCAATGTTTCCAACATCGAGACTTGGGAATATAAGCACATTGGCGCCGCCTGCCACCGCCGAATCCCTCGCTTTGAGCTTTGCAACACTCGGTATAAGCGCGGCATCAAGCTGTAATTCTCCGTCAAGAAGAAGTTCGGGTGCAAGCGCATGAGCGATAGCTGTCGCCTCTATGACCTTATCCACCAGCGGATCCTTTGCACTACCTTTTGTCGAAAACGAAAGCATTGCAACCCTCGGCTCCGCACCTACAAGCGCCCGGAATGTTTCGGCCGAAGTGACCGCTATGTGAGCCAGCTCCTCCGAAGTCGGATTCGGATTTATAGCGCAATCGCCAAATACAAGTATTCCATGCTCGCCGAATTCAGAAACAGGCGTCTCGATTATCATTGCACCTGAAACCAGCTTAATTCCCGGCGCTGTCCTGATTATCTGAAGCGCAGGACGCAGTACGTCAGCAGTGCTGTGGCATGCACCCGCAACCATTCCGTCTGCCACTCCCATTTTTACGAGCATAACCCCAAAAAACAGCGGATTTTCCAGAAGGATTTTTCTCGCCTCATCCTTTGTCATACCCTTGGACTTACGAATTTCGCTGAGCATATCCGCCATCTCTTCGAGCCTGCCATACTTGGACGGCGCAATCACTTCTGCCGCGGCAAGTGCTTTTCTGGAATTCAAAAACTCCCCATCTTCACTTATGATGAGGAGTTTGGCTATACCAGCTTCAAGCACTCTTTCAGCAGCGTCTAAAACTCTGTCGTCGGTTTCCGGCAGTGCGATTGTTTGCAGGGATTCCTTGACTGTCTCTATGACCTTGCTTAAAAATGCCATATCGCCTCCTATATTGCCTTTTTTGCCAGCTCTACCAGCTTCGCAAAATCTGCAGGATTCGCAATCGCCATTTCCGAGAGCATCTTTCTGTTAATATCTATGTTTGATTTTTTAAGACCATTCATAAACTTTGAATAGCTAAGTCCGCTCATTCGGGCAGCAGCATTGATACGCGCAATCCAGAGCTTTCTGAAATCCCTCTTTCTCTGTTTTCTGCCAATATACATAGATCTGAGCGATCTCATAACCGCAGGATTTGCAGCCCTAAACACCAGTCTCTTCTGGCCTCTGAAACCCTTTGCAAGCTTAAGTATTTTCTTGTGCTTTTTCTTTGCGTTTAATCCGCCTTTTACTCTTGCCATCTGCTTTTCCTCCTACGCATACGGAAGAAGAGTCTTAACCCTCTTCATATCTGATTCGCTTACAAGAGTTGCCCTTCTAAGACCCCTCTTTCTCTTAGTAGTCTTCTTTGTCAAAATATGGCTGGAAAAAGCCTTGCTTCTTTTGAGTTTTCCTGTGCCGGTAACTCTGACTCTCTTTTTCGCACCGGTGTGCGTTTTCATCTTTGGCATACGCCTTCCTCCTATGTTATTCTACTAATATTTAGAGCCTGATTTTCGGTGCGACTACACCAAAAAAGCATATTAGCAATGCTATTTTTTCGGCGCATACAGCGCCGACATGCTTCTGCCCTCCATTTTTGGCGTGTTTTCAATCTTTGCGACCTCTTCTAACAGAGCAGAAAATTTCTCGAACACCGCGAGACCTTGCTGGGTATATCCGAGCTCCCTGCCTCGAAATCGGATCGAAACCTTTACTTTATCTCCGTCCGCCAAAAATTTAATCGCACTCTTCGCCTTGATTTCGAGGTCGTTCTTATCGATGCTAAGCCCCATTCTGATCTCCTTGATCATAGCGGCTTTCTGCTTTTTACGAACCTCCTTGTCCTTTTTCTGCTGTTCGTACTTGAACTTGCCGTAGTCCATAATCTTGCAGACAGGAGGATTGGCATTTGGAGAAATCTTGACGAGGTCAAGCTTTCTGTCAAGAGCCATAAAATAGGCTTCCTTTGCGGACATTATTCCGAGCTGCTCCGAATCCTCTCCGATTAGACGTACTTCCTTGTCTCTAATCGCTTCGTTGATTTCAGTTGTCTTAATATACACCTCCAAAAAATTAACGGCAGATAAAAATCCGCCGTAATACACCTGTGTATATTCTTAACCGTATGAGCCGCAGCAATACGGTGAGAAGCGGACTTCTTCTTGCACGAACGACTTTAGCACAAACCCTGCGCTATGTCAATAGATTTTTATAAGTTTTCGTAGTGTTTTTTGACCAATTCTTCAAGGTACTTAAAACGCCTCAGCAGACCCTCTGCGTGCGCCACGGTAAGACCTGTTTCTAAAAGTTTCTGTTCATTCAGTTCCAAAAGCCTCGGTATAGCACTTGTCGGAGCGCCAGAAAAAACGAAAAAACTCATTATCAAAGCCCGATATCCGAGCTCC
>JBHAZV010000036.1:0-3491 GCA_041781135.1 Acidaminobacteraceae bacterium | reverse complement strand
GCGCTCGCGGTGGCAATAAACACTTTCAGGATAGGCAATATCAGTTTTTCCGGATTTCCAATAATCTGTTCGGGTTTTGTTCTTGGCCCTGTTCCGGGTTTTTTGGTCGGTGGAATCGCAGATATAGTCGGATTTTTGGTACGCCCATCCGGAAATGCTTTTAACGTTGCATTCACCCTTACCTCAGCTCTGACCGGGTTTATCCCTGCCATTTTAATAATAAAGGGCAATAAACAAAAATTCTTGCACATATTTATAGCAATATTTGTAGGTCAGATAATTACATCAATACTCTTAGTGCCGCTTTTCAGACTCTGGCTCTTTGAACACCCGCTCATTGCAACAATGACGAGCGCCGCCATAAAGCAAGCATATTCAATACCGCTCTACGCATTTTTCTATACAGCCCTCGAACGAGCAATAGGCGCAAACCTCCGCGCAGCGCGCAGCCAGTAGGGGCAGGAACGCCATCTCTCTAACTCCCTTTGCACGACATATCAGAACATAGTCAGAGTGTGCCAGAGTATAGTCAAATAGTTGTCAAAAAGCTGTCGAGCTTTGCCAAAATATCTTGTGAACGCTATTAACGATGCTTTACTCTGCCGTAGATCGTACTGCGACGATGCGCGTAGTCCGCTGCAAACACCGCAGCTGTAAGCGCCCACGATATTGGATAGCACAAAATTATTCTGTGTATTATCGGATTTTCGCCTATAAAAAACCATACCCATACAAGCCTTGCGCCCACCGTAAAAACAAGAGTGATCAGCATAGGGCGCAGGGTATCGCCAGTACCTTTTATTGCACCGCCAATTAATTCGGCAATTCCAAACACGACATAAAAAGGCGCCTGAATACGCACCAATTCCGCCATAAGCGGAAGTACACCGTAATCTTCCGGCCCCAAAAATATCTTGCCCAAAGGTACGGCAAAAATCACAAGAAGCGTCGAAAACGAAACTACGACCGCGCCCATAAGCACCATTCCTGCCTTTAGACCCTTTCTGGCCCTTTCCGGCTCTCCCGCCCCATAATTCTGAGCAACAAATGTCGAGACAGCGACAGTCACTGAATCAATGTACACCCAGACAAATGCGTCAAGACTGCCTGTCAAGGCCATTGCAGATATCGACTCGGTTCCGGTCAGATTCAAATAACTGCGAATGATGATATTTGATATTGGGAAAAAAGCAGTCTGTAGCGCTATCGGCAGACCCTTTGATAACATCTCGGAAATTGACGAGCGATGCAGCCTGAACTTAGGTCTGTACGCACGCCCTACCGCAACCGCCACAATAAACGCCGATACTCCAAGCGCAATAAACGTGGCGAGCGCCGCTCCGAATATACCCATGTCAAGAAATATGACAAACGCTATATCAAGACAAATATTTACCACACAGCCCACCGCGAGCGCGGCAAATGGCGTTCGGGAATTTCCAAGCGCTCTCAGCACGCTGGAATTCATATTGTATATCACTTCAAACACAAGGCCGGCATAGCATACAATTATGTAAGTATGCGCCAGATCAAATATATCTTCCGGAATATTGCTGAGCCTGAGCACATACTTAGAAGCAGCAACTCCGCACAGCGACAAAACCGCTCCGACTACATAAGAAATCGCCACGGAGCTGTCTATCATATTCTTCTGCTCGGATTCCTTTTTCGCACCAAAGTACTGTGATATAAGAACGGAAGCTCCTGCCGCAAAACCTAAAAACACCGCAAGCGGCATCCATACAAGATGAAACACCGCATCTATCGCTCCCAGCGCCTCCTTGCCGACATACCTGCCAACGATTAAGGCATCTACAAAATAATACGCCACTTGTAACAGACTTCCTGCTAAAAGTGGCGCAACAAAGTGCAAAAGCTTACTATAAATACTGCCCTTTGTAAGATCAGCACCCATTCAAAAATCTAAAATGCAAGAGCGCCAAACGACATCTGCAGCATAACTATCAGCGAAAGTGCCATCTGGACAAACTGCACTGCAGCAAACAGATAAAAAATCGGCTTTTTCAGACCACCAGTCTCACCGATTGCAAGGGTCACGCATGCCGAGTTATTGAGCAGCAGCGCAGCCATTATCAAAAGCGACGGAAATCCAAACGCAATCGAAAATTTTCTGAAAATCAGCGAAAAGACAAACGCGACAGCCAACAGCACATTCGCAAGCGTAAGCCTGTTTGCATATCCAATGACAAAATCGCTTATGGATTTTTTGGCAAACTTGTAAATTACAAACAATCCTCCTGCGCTGAGCGCTGCAATAACAACAAATACTACAAGCACGGACAGATTTACGCCGAATACATTTACTCCAAAAGACTTTGAGAGCTTGATCCCTTCCAAAAGAGCCTCAGCTTCCCTGAATCCAAATGACTGCCCGCTAAAGCGCGCGAACCAGCCGGAAATCCCAAACATGATATCGGCTCCTCTGATCAGCATTGTAACCGCAATGAGCCCATAAAAAGCTAAGATTGAATAAAGACTCAGCTTAAAATCGTCGTCTTCCTGCGCCGCCAAAGTATTTTTAATTCTTTTGTTGTAATACTTAAACGCAGAACTCGACTGCAGTTTTTTGAAATTTTCCCCAACGCTCTTTGCGATTGTAGCCGCAGTTTCGGAAACCTTGGAGGCATTATCCTCGCTTGCTTCCGATTCTGTCTGAACAGCTTCGCAGTCCTTGCAGACGACGCCTTCGCCCTCGAATTCTTTTCCACATTTGTTGCAAAATGCCATACTGACCTCCTCGTGCTTAATATCTGCCAAAATTATACCACAGCCGCGCCTACCTGCGCTCAATTTTTGTGTTTGATTCAAAAGCATTAGGATGCAAATTCAAATCGCCCGCCGGAACGACTACCTTCTTAATATTATTCTTGCTGAAAGCGTACATATTGAGTTTTTTAAGAGAAACAGGAATCTCTACGGATGTCAGCTTATTCTTATAAAATGCCGAAGTGTCTATAAGTTCGAGGTTTTCCGGCAAATCCAGCTCCGCAAGCGCATTCAGCGCAAAAGCGCTCGGCTCTATAAACCTGAGATTTTTAGAAAATTTGACGCTTTCAAGTTTATTGTTGTAAAAAGCGAATCCCTCGATGCTCTCTACGCTGTCAGGAATTACCACAGTCTTCAGCTTGCACACCCCAAACGCATCGTAACCTATCGATTTTACCGTTTCAGGAATAACTACCGACGTAAGCCCGCGCCTGTAAAATGCATTTTCGCCTATCCTTGTAACAGGAGTTCCGTCCGGAGCGGTCGCCGGGATTACAAGATCAGTCATTCCCTGAGCCTTGACCTTGTCCTTTCCCTGAGCGGTCATTCCCTTGACCTCGCCACCCTTAAAAATAAAATCTTCATATTCCCAAACTGACATACGCACCTCCTAAAGCCTGCTTAGCTCGACGATTTCTCTGAAAGTCTCAAGCTGGGTCTTAACCTGACCGAAATCCACCATCTGCTGGTCATAGCCCATTTTT
>JBHAZV010000035.1:0-30906 GCA_041781135.1 Acidaminobacteraceae bacterium | reverse complement strand
GAAAGCGAGCTTTTGGGAGAAGCATTCGGAGCGCCGCCGCTCACGAGCGAGGAAGCAAAGCGTACGAGCGAGGGAACAAAACAGTTTAAGCAGGCGCCGTGGCGACCGATTGGCGTCCGTCGGTTCGCGGAGCTTCGAAGAAGCGCAGAGCGCGCCGGGGCTTAAACGAAAACTTGTTTTCGGATGAGCATGGCGCGCAGGGCGCCGCAAGGCGCGCGAACCTCCCCGCAAAACAAAAAAGTCGCCGAAGCGACTAATGGTGCCTCAGGGCGGATTAGAGCGGCGGGGGGCATCGCAGATGCGCCCAAAGCGCGAAGCGCGAGCGACGGATGACGAACTCCCGAAAGCTCGCTTTTGGGAGAAGCATTCGGAGCGCCGCCGCTCACGAGCGAGGAAGCAAAGCGTACGAGCGAGGGAACAAAACAGTTTAAGCAGGCACCGTGGCGACCGATTGGCGTCCGTCGGTTCGCGGAGCTTCGAAGAAGCGCAGAGCGCGCCGGGGCTTAAACGAAAACTTGTTTTCGGATGAACATGGCGCGCAGGGCGCCGCAAGGCGCGCGAACCTCCCCGCAAAACAAAAAAGTCGCCGAAGCGACTAATGGTGCCTCAGGGCGGAATCGAACCACCGACACGCAGATTTTCAGTCTGCTGCTCTACCGACTGAGCTACCAAGGCAGATGGTGGGCATAAGTGGACTCGAACCACCGACCTCACGCTTATCAGGCGTGCGCTCTAACCTGCTGAGCTATACGCCCACAATGGTCGGGGCGGCAGGATTTGAACCCGCGGCCCTCTGGTCCCAAACCAGATGCGCTACCAAACTGCGCTACACCCCGATGTATGTGGCAGGGGTGGTAGGACTTGAACCCACGGCACGCGGTTTTGGAGACCGCTGCTCTACCAACTGAGCTACACCCCTAAATTCTCGTTGGCACTTGAAAAATGGTGGGCCTTCAGGGACTTGAACCCCGGACCGTCCGGTTATGAGCCGGATGCTCTAACCAACTGAGCTAAAGGCCCAAATCTCTGGCGGAGGGGGTGGGATTCGAACCCACGGGGGCTTGCACCCAAACGGTTTTCAAGACCGCCCCGTTATGACCGCTTCGGTACCCCTCCGCATTAGCGACAACATAGGTAATTATACCATTAAGTTCGGTCATGTCAACACCTTTTTTCAATTTTTCTAAAAAAATTTCGCCAAAATCTGGAATCACATGATCTGACCCAGGTCAATGACTTCGTCAAAACGCCCGATAATCTCCTCATCAAAATGATGGCTCACCATTATCACCCCTACACCCTCCTGTTCAAGCAATGTTTTTTCTATAGAGCGCGCGTTTGCATCATCAAGCTGCGATGTCGCCTCGTCTATTATAACAAACCTGTTTTTATTTACCAAGGCCCGAGCCAAAGCGATTCTCTGCTTTTCGCCGCCGGAAATATTCTTGCCGGCTTCATCAAGGTACGCATCCAGCCCCTCAGGTTTTGAATTAACAAAATCAGCAAGATTAGTATTGCGAACGATTTCATTAAGAAACAACTCATCAATACCATCTTTCCAGAGCGTGATATTTTCGCGAATAGTTCCCTTAAACAAGTAAATATTCTGATCTATGTACGCCATCTGCCCAAAATAGGTATAGTTGGCAACATCATTAATATTTACTCCATTTACAAGTACAGAACCCTCGATTGGCTCTAAAAGTCCGAGAAGCAATTTCAGCAAAGTTGTCTTGCCGCTTCCGGAACCTCCAATCAACGCATATTTTTTGCCCGTTTCAAAGACAAAATTAAAATTACTGAATATCGATTTATCTTCATAACCAAACGAAACCCCACAGAACTCGATACTTTCTATCTTGCCTAACGCAACGCTCCCATCCGACTTCGGCTCATATTCATATTTTTGCAAAATAGGCTTTGCCGACTTAAAAGCGATAAGCGTCTGGGTAAACTGCGCCAACCCATTGAAAAGTGAACCCGAAAGGCTCGCTATTGCAAACACTGCGCCAAGCGGAGCGCTTCCGCTGATGGCGAAAAATACAGTTATGATAATTAGACCTATCTGTGATACAAGTGACATAATAAGCGCCACCCCACCTATATAAGCGCTTATCTGATTATAGTGCTTCAACGCGGTTTCTCTATTTTCAGACGCTCTTCTCATAAGCGATTTGAACAACTCTATTCTATTAGAAATATAAAAAACGTTAAATCCACCTATTGTCTCTCGTATGTCCTCACTGAGTTTCTCATTGGCGTGAGTGAGGGTTTCCTGCGCTCTGATGACAAAAGTATTCAACAGCTGCGGCACAAGAACCGTGAGAAAAAGCAACACAACAGTTATAATTCCAAGCCAAATATTCAAATATGCTATTGCCGCAAACGAAAACATCGCCATGGTGCCAAGCTGAAACAATTCAACAAAACCTTCAAGCGAAAGTGACACTATCTGCGAAACATCCGTCGTGTACCACGATATATAATCGCCGGAATGCTGATTGTCAAAATTATCAAACGGCATATTTACGATCTTGTTTGTTATTTCCTCACGCAGATCATTTGAAACCCTGCTGATGTATACGGATTTTATAAGACCGTACACAACATTTATCAGCACAGCGGCGACAAATGCACCCGTAATGACAAATGTAGTCCTAATAAGCTCCGAAATCGGATCTTCAAAATTTTTCTCTACTACACTTAAAAGCCCACTCAACGATAGACCCGCAGCAGAGAGCATCGCAGAAAACGCGATTCCGAGTAATACTACAAAAACAACGATTCTTGTATGTTTTCTTAAAAGTTTCCAAATCAATTTATTCATGTGTACCCCTGAAATTTACAAACGGAAAAATCTCACAAAAATTTTCTTTGTCAAGCATTTCAGCCACCAACGCCGTTGAAAGCCCTCCGTATAAGTAACACGCAACATTTACATCTCCTCTCGGTTCAAAAAAGATGCCCTCATCATATGCAGAGAGTATATCTGAATAATGCCACCTTGACATTCTTAAAAGAACATCATCGCCATACAAAGAATGAGCCATGAGGTATGCATACACAAACCCGGCAGAACCCTCATAAAAAAATGGTGACAGCGCATGTGAACCCTCATATTTCTTCAAGACTCTCAACACAAATTCCTTTTTGGAAAAATTCTGCTGAAGTCCATCCATAGTCATCAGAGCAATAACTATGCCTATGACTCCATCTTTAATATACGGAGAAGCTATTTCTAAATCACCGACAAGCATTGTAAATAATCGGCTTTCATTTACGCGTATGTAGCTTTCGCATAAGTTGAGCCATTTTTTAGCTTTGTCAAAATATTTCTTATCGCCAAGCAGTTTATAAGTATACAATAAGAACAAAGCGCCGCCAGCCATACCATTTTCGATTCCAAATTCACTAAATTTTGCCTTCGTGCGCACTCTTTCCGCAATTTTCCTAACTATTGACAAAACTTCGGTGCTTCTATCGAACAACGCATATCGTACCAACCCTATACCAAGCCCTGTTATTCCTGTAGAAACAGAAAAATCATCAAGAGTCATATAGTCCGAATCTGCTACCATGGATATGAGTTCTTTTGAAATCCGGTTACATTCGCCTGCCAAAAACAGCTGCCCACCTACACCGTAGTAAAGACCAAGGCATCTATAAGCAACCTTGTCAAAATGCGTATCAGCATTTACTTCCATATTCATATATTTTTTCGCAAGCAAAACTCCACCCATGCCGGTAGCAATCGCAAGATTATCTTCCATCTCTGAAATATATCGCGAAATATTTTCCTCCGACATCTTCTCAACATCTTGAAAAATGCTATATTTCTTGAAATTAGACGGATTTTCGAGCCTCTGCCACTCTGTCAAGTCCACCGCACTCTCCAACGCATCAAGACACTCAATCATCTCGGCAATATTGCTACATGCGCGAATATTAGAAATCGCCTCAGAAATCAAAACCATATCCGGATAGCGCCTAATGTATGGAGACAGTATCTGTTCGGGGGTCTTTTCATTAAATCCAATATTGTGCTTGACAATACCATAAAGCAAAAGTGACGATACCCCAAAAATGACATTTTGAAGAGGAGTAAATGTCAAATCCCCAAACCCCTTCGTATACACATAAAATTGCGAATTCCCAGATACTGAAGCAACGTTTTCCAAATCTATAAATGATACCTGCTTTTTGCCAATTATGATGTTATCAGGTGCTATGTCGCATAGTACATAACCATAATCATAAACAGCAGACAAATTAGCTGCTATTTTTTTCAAAATACCGACCAAGGCTATAATGTAATTTCTAGATTTTTCAGAGGTTGCATACAGAGGAAGCGGATTATTTTCCGACACCCATTCATCAAAACTTTTGCCTCCCACTATTTCTTTACAACACAAATGAAACTGATTAAACTGTTAAAACCTCGCTTCATCTTTGTAGACGCCATTTTTTGTAAATTAAGCAATGTCATTTTTTACCTCCTTGTTTTCAAAACGACAGCGTACGACGAAATTAGCTACTTCTGACGCCAATCCAGCAGACACATTATATCATAACTTCGTCTATTTTGTAAAAAAAATTCGCGCGCCGAGCAAAAAGCTGGACAAAAAGCTGGACAAAAAGCCGAGCAAAAACCAGACGCCCACGCATGGACGTCTGAAATCTGCTTATATACGCGCCGGCACTAATATGCGCTCAAAAGACTTTCACTATCTTTTCAGGAACGCTCTGTATCCAAGGAACGCCATATAATTATCAACTTTTGATGTGACTTCGTGCGGCGCGTGCATCGAGATAACAGGTATGCCGCAGTCGACCACCTCTGCGCCGGCATTTGCAAGAATGTACGCTATAGTACCTCCGCCGCCCTGATCCACCTTTCCAAGCTCACCAATCTGCCATACCACGCCATTTTTATCAAAAATGTCCGCAACCACAGAAAGGAACTCTGCATTTGCATCACTGCAGCCTCCCTTTCCGCGCGATCCGGTGTACTTAACGAGCTGCAATCCATGACCAAGCATACTCGAATTGCGCTTTTCGTACGCATATGCATAATTTGGATCGAAAGCCGCTCCGACATCCGCCGATAAAACCTGAGTGTTCTGCATACATCTTCTGAGATGAAGGTCACTGTAATTTTTTTCCTGTTTATTCATAAGCTCCGCGAGCACATAATTAAAAAACTGCGATTCCGAACCGGTATTGCCCTGAGAGCCGACTTCTTCTTTGTCCATGAGCATTGCCACCGCTGTGGTCTCTACATTTTTTGTATCCAAAATCGCTCTGAGAGCCGCAAACGAGCAGCATCTGTCGTCCTGTCCATATGCCAGTATCATAGATCTGTCGAATCCGAGCTCGCGAGCCTTTCCGGCAGGCACGACCTCAAATTCCGCTGTCAAAAAGTCCTTTTCGCTTATGCCGTATTTTTCGTTCAGAATACTAAGCACGCGATACTTAAGCTTCTCTTTGACTTCTTTGTCGCCAAGCGGCATATTCGCAACTATAAGATTGAGCTGTTCGCCGTCTATGCCCTCTGCCATGGTCTTAGAGGACTGGTCTTTTCCGAGATGCGGCAATATATCCGAAACGCAAAACACAGGATCGCCCGCATCATCGCCAATAGATATCTGAACTTTTTCGCCGTTTGGCTTAAAAACAACCCCGTGAATTGCAAGCGGCAGGGTTGCCCACTGATATTTTTTGATTCCGCCATAGTAATGAGTCTTCAAAAATCCGATATCAGCGTCTTCGTACAGCGGATTCGGCTTAAGATCCAGCCTCGGCGAGTCTATATGACCGCCTACGATATTTACGCCCTCTGAAATCGGCTTTGAGCCGACATTAAAGAGTATTATGGATTTATTTCTGTTTGCCGCGTACAGTTTTGCACCTTTTTTCAGCGGAGCTGACGAAGCCATAACGCTCTCGAACGACTTATACCCTGCAGCTTTGGCGCGCCTGACGACTTCGTCCACGCACAGCCTCTCTGTCTTTGATTTATCTAAGAAGTCAAGATAATCCGCGCAGTATGCTTCGCATTCTTTTGTCTGTTTTTCACTGAGCGAATCCCATGCAGACTCAAACTTCTTGCTGATTTCATCATATTTCTTCATAATTCCTCCATTTATCGTTTCAAATAAATCCGCTTACTTGCCCTTATTCTTAAGGGCGTAAATAACGGCATTTGTTCTGTCTGATACTCCGATCTTTTTAAAAATATTTGAAAGATGGTTTTTAACCGTTTTTTCGCTGACTTTCAGCTCATCGGCGATCTGCTTATTAGTGCAGCCTTCGGCAAGCAAATTGAGAACCTGATGTTCGCGCAAAGTCAGCGCCTCATCGCTGCCGTCTATGCGAACCTTGGTGCGCAGCAAATCCTGAATTGCAGGCACCACAAACTTTTCGCCGCTGACGACCGCCTCTATGGCTCTCTCGAGCGTTTCGACATCCGAGCCCTTTAGAACATAACCATCGGCGCCCGACTTTATCGCGTCAGCCGCATAAGCATAATCGTCATGAACGGTAAGCATTATGACCTTGATTTCGGGATAATTCGCCTTTACTCTTCGCAAAACCTCTATCCCGCTGATGTCCGGCAGATTAATATCGAGCAGAAGCACGCTCGGCCTTGCTTCTTCAAGCTTCCGAAGACATTCCTCGCCGTTATCCGCCGAGCCCACTACAATATTATTCTTTGTAAACTCAAGAACCTTCATGAGCGCATCCCGCACCATTATATGATCATCCGTAACAAAAATTCTATTCATTGCACTCCTCACTATTCTATTCCTTATTGGGAACAACTATCGAAATCTTAGTCCCCTTGCCCTTTTGTGAATCAATGCTTACAACCCCATCCAGCAGTTCTACCCTATCCCTTATACTGACAAGTCCATAGCCCGAATTTGACAGCTGCTCCCTGTCGAATCCAACGCCGTCATCTGCAATCTTGAGTCTGACCGCTTCCTTGTCTACTGTCATGTCCACATTGACATTCTTTGCATGAGAATGCTTCTTGATATTTGAAGTCACCTCCTGAACAATCCTGAAAAGATTATTTTCAATGGTTTTAGAAACAATTTTTGCTTTTTCGTCAATATGAAGCTCGCATGCTACATCGCCGGAATTCTGAAACATATTGCCAAGAGTCTCGACTATGCCATAGTCAGTCATTGTATACGGCATAAGATCGAATATTATGCGCCTTATGTCCGTAAGCGTGTCCTTTGCCGCAATTTTTATGTTTTTCAGCTCATTCTTAAGCTGATTCGGCGAAATATCGACAATTTTTTCCGCATATTCCGCAATCAGCATTATATTTACAAGCGACTGAGCCGGTCCGTCATGTATATCCCTCGAAAGTCGCTTCTTCTCTGCGTCAGAAGCATTTATGACCCTAAGCACAATCTTGTCCGAAGAGGGCAACGCATCCGGATCAAGGTAGCTCAGCGCTACCAACACCTGCTTAAGCACCTTTTCAGATTCGTCCAAAAGTTCGCCATTTTCTTTCAAAAAACGCTCTATGGAATTGCGCCTTATAATCAGCTCCGATTCCTCTTTGCGCGACTGTTCCGCCTTAAAAGCGCATTCCTTCAGCTGCAAATAAACAGCCTTGGTTTCGTCCGCATCCTTTCCAAACGAAGCCTCAAAAGATTTTGCCTTTGTCCTGAGCTCTGCAATATTTTTATCCAGAGCATCGACATTCATTATCAGCGCGGCGATCCTGGCTCCGACCTCTATGAGTTCGTCTTTTAGCCTGTGTATTTTTTCGCGGGTATTAGTGACTATCGTATCTATCTTGCGGCCACTCTCCTCAACCGCATTCCGCGACTCCCTGAGAAGCTTTTCGATCTTACTAAAAGATGCGCTTTTCACTACTTTATCCTTCTGTAGAAAAATGTCTTATCCGTTTCGAAGCCGTACTGCCCGGGCTGAATTATCTGCTCGGTGCTTCCGACAAAAAGATACCCACCGGGAACCAGACTGTCGTGGAATTTCCTATACATCATATCTTTAGCCTCATCTGTGAAATAAATCATTACATTTCTGCACACTATGAGGTCATAACCGCTCGGATACGAATCGAGCAAAAGGTTCATTTTCTTGAACTCTACCTGCGCCTTAATTGCATCGCTTATTTTGACGAGACCCTTTCCGACATTTTCAAAATACTTTGTCTTAAGTGCAGGCGGAACTTTGGCAATACTCTTCTCGGTATACATCCCCGCCTTTGCCTTAGCAATCGCCCCCATATCAAAATCGCACGCAAAAATCTTGACATCCTTAAGAGGCATAAGTTCTGACATCAGCATCACCAGCGAATATGGCTCCTCGCCGGTAGAACAAGCGGCAGACCAGATTTTTGGTCGCTTATTGCGGCTCATAAGCTCCGGCATCACTGTATTTTTCAAAACAGCCCACTGATTATCATTTCTGTAAAATTCCGACACATTGATCGTAAGAAAATTTATAAACTCATCAAATGCATCTTGATCTTTAGAAATTAAATCAAAATACTCGTCGAAACTTTTAATTTTTCGCCTCGAAATTAAAGATTCGATGCGCCTTTTCATCTGCTTTTCTTTATAACTGTTAAGATCCAGCTTCGTCAGCTTGTAAACCTTTGCCGTAAAACCTTCGTAACCCTGCATACTCTCCCTATTCTACAAAAAGAGCCATAAGGCTCTTTCTGATACTTTTTATATACTACGCTTCTTCTGATTGCTGCGCTTCCGCCTCATTCATAGCATCTTCTTCTTCGACAGCCTTTATCGATAATTTTACCCTCTTTTCAGGAAGAGAATATTCGAGTATCTTCACCTCTACTGCCTGCCCAAGTTCCAAGACCTCCGAAGGATGCTTTATGTGCTTTCTTGTTATGTGCGAAACATGCACAAGACCCTCTACACCCGGCTCAAGCTCGATAAATGCGCCGAAATCAGTAATATTTACCACCTTGCCGCGGTAGATATAGTCTACATAGTACCTGTGTTCAAAATCCGACCAAGGCTCCGGGGTGACCTTTTTGATACTGAGGGAAACTCTGTCCTTTTCGCGGTTTGCATCCAAAACCTTCACATCAATAATATCGCCAACCTTTACCATATCCGACTGAAGTCGAGGTCTGCCGCCCCAAGAAATTTCAGAATTATGCACAAGACCGTCCTTGCCTCCGATATCGACAAACACGCCAAAATCCGTAATGCGCTTGACGCCGCCCTTTACTATAATTCCTGTCTCTATGCGGCCCCAGAATTCGTCCTCTCTCTGCTGATGTTCTCTTAGCGCGATCGGCTTATGCGAAAAAATCGCCTTTTTCTTGCTCCTATCGACCTCTTCGACCACAACCATCAGTTCCTTTCCGACAAAAGGCTTGAGATTCTTTGTAAATTTAATTCCGAGCTGCGACGCAGGTATAAATCCTCTAATATCATTGTAATAAGCCGCAACGCCGTTTTTGACCATCTCTGTGACCTTGACGGCAAACTCCTCTCCGCTCTCCTTGAAGTTTTTGAGCACTTCCCAATCTTTGTCAAGCGAAACTCTCTTTATTGAGAGGAGTACATTACCTTCTCCATCGTCCTTGCTGACGACATATACATCGACATCCTGATCGACACTGTAAACCTCTTCCAAATTCAAATTCGAATCGACAGAGATTTCGCTCTTTGGGATTACTCCATCACTCTTGCAGCCGATATTTACAAACAGCTTGTCCGGAGTAACCATTATAATCTTGCCTTTGACAATTGTTCCGGGTCTTGGGATGCTGATAGTACCCTGCATCTGATCCATTAGTTCTGCCATCGAATTTTCATTCACCATTTGAGTTCCTCTCTTTTCTCAATTTTTGAATCACTTCCGTTATTAGATCATCCGGCGTAGACGCACCGCCAATAACTCCGATTCTGTGTTTATCCTTAAACTCGCCGACTGCGAGATCAAAGGCACTTTCTACCATTACAGCGTCTGTAACAGCGCTGCAAATCTTAAAAAGCTCCTTAGTATTCGAGCTTTTCCTGTCCCCGACTACGATTACCAAGTCAGAATCGTTCGCAAGCTCCACAGCCGCAAGCTGCCTCTGCTTTGTCGCCGGGCAAATCGTGTTGTGCACCTCGGCTCCCGGAAACAGCTTGCTTATTGCGCTTAGCGAGTTCTCGAAACGAACGCTGTCGTATGTAGTCTGAACCACCAATGTGACATCGCCGCCTATCGGGTACGCCTCTTCCGCACCCGAAAACACCACCGCATCATCGCACCATCCTACTATGCCTTTGACCTCGGGATGTTCGCTGTTTCCAAAAACAACGACCTTTCTGCCGTTTTCGGATGCTTTGCGGACAATGTGGTGTATTTTTGCGACAAACGGACATGTTGCATCGACAACCTTCAAACCGCGGCGCTCTGCATCGTTATATACCGATTTGGGAACTCCGTGTGCTCTAAAGACCACCGTGCCCCCTTCTTCGATATCTTTGAGAGCGCTGACGCTGCGAACTCCGATGTCGGAAAACCTTTTGACGACACAGCTGTTGTGAATAATGTCGCCATAGGTACAGACGCCTTCTCCCGCAACGCTTTCCAGTTTTTCTACCGCAGCTCTGACACCGTAGCAGAAACCTGAAAACTCACCGATTTTTATTGTCGAATACACTTTTAAGCGTAACACTTATCTGTAAATAAATCAATATGTCAATGCGATTTTTGAAGCCAAATCCACAATTTTATTTACGACCTCATCTATCGTCATATCGGACGAATCTATCAGATGCGCATCAGGCGTTTGGAGAAGCGCGCCGACGGGCTTTGTCATATCCTTGTGGTCGCGCTCCCTGATAGCCGCCAAAATTTCTTCATAGTTGCCGCCAGACTGCGCAGCGCGCCTCTCGGCCCTTATTTCCGCAGATGCGTCAAGATATATCTTGAGCTCGGCGTTCGGAAGCACGACCGAACCTATATCGCGACCGTCCATTACTATGTCTGCGCTGTCTGCCGCCACGCGCTGCATCCGAACAAGCTTTTCCCTTACGCCAATATGCGAAGAAACATCGGACACAACAGCCGAAACTTCGGCGGAGCGCAGCTCACAGTCAGGAATTAACGGCAATTCTCCGGTTTCTGTAAGCACAGCATCCATTGCTTCCAAAACCGATTTTTCGGAGGCAGGATCAGCGCCGCACCTTAAAGCAACGGCCGCCACCGTCCTGTACATCGCGCCGGTATCAAGGTACAAAAAACCAAGCCTTTCCGCAACTATACGGGCGACAGTGGATTTTCCCGAAGCTGACGGACCATCTATCGCTATTTTCATATGTTTATGATTACCTTCCTCGCTCGCCAAGCTTTATCCTATTAATCGCCCTTCTGAGCGCCGCCTCCGCGCGAATAAAATCAATCCCCTCGTTTGACTTGCTCAGCCTCTCCTCGGCTCGTTTTTTTGCTTCAGTTGCCCTGTCGAGATCTATTTCGTCTATCCATTCAGCCGAGTCTATCAGCACGGTAGCCTCCGAGTCGCGCATAGTAAAAAGACCTGAACCGGAGGCAGCCACGGAATATGTTCCATCGTCGTTTTTCAGCTTGATACTTCCTATGGCAAGCGGAACCACAGAAGGCTGCCTATCATACATAACTCCGAACATACCCTCAGTTCCGGTAAGTATCATCAGCTCGGTCTCGCCGTCGAAAAATACCCTGTCGGGAGCGAGCACGCTGACCTTGAACTTTCGAGCCACACTACCCCCTACTCTTCTTGTATTTTTCTATTACATCGTCTATTCCGCCACAGAAAAAGAAGAACTGTTCCGGGATTTCGTCGTGGAGACCGTCCAGAATTTCCTTAAAACCTCGAACAGTTTCTTTTATAGGGACATACTTGCCCTCGAAACCCGTGAACTGCTCAGCTACTGTAAACGGCTGCGAAAGGAATCTCTGGATTTTTCTCGCTCGCGAAACGACGAGCTTGTCGGCGTCCGAAAGTTCGTCCATTCCGAGGATTGCGATAATGTCCTGAAGCTCGTTGTACCTCTGCAGGATTTCCTGAACTCTTCGCGCCACGCTGTAATGCTCCTCTCCTACGACCTCCGGAGAAAGTATTCTTGAAGTGGAGTCAAGCGGATCTACGGCCGGATATATACCAAGCTCGGAAATTTTTCTCGAAAGAACCGTAGTAGCATCAAGATGAGTAAACGTAGTCGCCGGAGCCGGGTCTGTAAGGTCGTCCGCAGGCACATATACAGCCTGAACTGATGTTATCGAACCCTTGTCCGTAGAGGTTATCCTTTCTTGAAGCGCACCCATGTCGGTAGCAAGGGTCGGCTGGTAACCTACCGCAGAAGGCATTCGCCCGAGCAGAGCCGAAACCTCCGAACCCGCCTGGGTAAATCTGAAAATATTGTCAATAAACAGCAACACGTCCTTTTTTTCGCTGTCCCTAAAATACTCAGCCATTGTGAGACCTGTGAGCGCAACCCTCATTCGAGCTCCCGGCGGCTCGTTCATCTGTCCAAACACGAGCGTAGTTTTGTCTATTACACCGCTCTCCTTCATCTCGTAATAAAGGTCGTTGCCCTCTCGCGTTCGCTCGCCAACTCCTGCAAACACCGAAAGTCCGCCATGATTAGTAGCTATATTATTTATAAGCTCCTGAATAATAACAGTCTTACCGACGCCTGCACCGCCGAACAGTCCTATCTTTCCACCCTTTGAATACGGTGCGATCAGGTCGACAACTTTTATTCCGGTTTCAAGCATCTCGGCGGAAGTGCCCTGCTCAACAAAACCCGGAGCAGGCCTGTGTATCGGCCAAAATTCTGCTTCGCCCTCTTTTATCTGCTCGCCTTCATCTATAGTTTCGCCAATTACGTTTATCAATCTACCGAGGGTCGCCGCGCCGACAGGAACCTTGATAGGCGATCCGGTCGCAACGGCTTCTATGCCCCTCATAAGCCCGTCAGTCGAACTCATTGCAACAGCCCTTACAACATTATCGCCGACATGCTGAGCCACTTCTGCGACAACGCTTATATCACCGTGATTTATTGTAATCGCCTCATTGATATGCGGCAATTTTTCTTCAAATCTTATATCGAGTACCGGCCCGATTATTCTGACTATTTTCCCTATATTATTCATAAATCCTCCGTCTTTTGCTCGCACTATGAAAGCGCTTCCGCACCGCCCACGATCTCGGAAATTTCTTGAGTAATCGCCGCCTGTCGAGCCTGGTTGTATGTGAGAGTTAGTTCTTCAATAATCTCCTGAGCATTGCCGGTCGCCGCCTCCATTGCCAGCCTTCTTGCCGCCTGCTCCGATGCCGACGACTCTATCATCGCTCCATAGATGAGCGATGCGACATACTTTGGAGTTATCATGCTGATGACCTCGTCTCTGCCGGGTTCAAAGTAAACCAGTTCGGATGCAGGTTCAGACTCAGAAGTATCTGCCGCGCTGCGCACGAGCGGCAAAAGCTGCAAATGCGTCGGCGCGAAAGAAATCGTGCTGACAAACTTGGAATAAACAAGAATCACGCCGTCGACTTCTCCGCTCCTATACATGGCAACCGCCCTTTCGGCTATCCTGTTTGCAGCCTCGAATGTAGGTTTTTCTGTCTGTCCGTTGAGCGAACCGACCACAGTGATATCGCTTCTGCTGCGAACCGCATCGGCTCCCTTTTTACCGAAGCAGTAGTACACAGCGTTCTCTACTTCCAAAGCGCTCTTTGTCGCATTGCTGTTAAACCCGCCGCACAGCCCTCTATCAGATGTGAGCACTATCACGAGCGGATTCTCCATTTTTGACGGCTTCAGAAACAAATTGCCCTGCCCGCTGCCTGTGCCGAGGGCATCTGCAAGCATGGTGCGGAGTTTTTCAAAATACGGTTTGGACGCATCCAGTTTATTCCTCGCCCTTCTGAGCTTGGCTGAGGAAACGAGTTCAAATGCGCTCGTTATCTGCATTGTCGAGCCTACCGACTTTATCTTTCTCCTGATATCCCGAGTATTTGCCATAACTATCCCTTAAACGCCTTTATCGCTTTTACAAGAGCCGCCTCTACATCGTCGGTAAGTCCGGCAGGTTTTGCAAGCGATTGCAGGACATCCGCGTGGTTATTCCTCATATACTCAAGATATTCTTTCTCAAACCTGCTGATATCCGCAACCTCGACATCCGCCATATAGCCGTTGACAATCGCATATATCGAAGCCACCTGCTCTTCGACAGGCATCGGCTGATACTGCGGCTGCTTCAAAAGCGCCATAAGCCTTGCGCCGTGGTCGAGAGTCGCCTTTGTTTCCTTGTCGAGTTCGGAACCAAACTGCGCAAAAGCCGCAAGCTCTCTGTACTGTGCAAGTTCTAATTTTATCTTGGAAGCGACTTTTTTCATCGCCTTTATCTGAGCGTTTCCTCCTACCCTCGATACTGAAATACCGGCGTTTACGGCAGGACGCTGCCCCGCAAAAAAGAGCTCCGATTCGAGAAAGATCTGTCCGTCAGTTATTGAAATAACATTGGTAGGGATGTATGCGGATACGTCGCCCGCCTGCGTCTCTATTATAGGCAGCGCCGTTATCGAACCGCCGCCGAGCTTGTCGCTGAGCTTTGCAGCCCTCTCCAAAAGCCTCGAATGCAGGTAGAATACGTCGCCGGGATATGCTTCTCGCCCCGGTGGCCTTCTGAGCAGGAGAGACATCGCTCTGTATGCAACTGCGTGCTTCGAAAGGTCATCATATATAATTAGAACGTGCTTGCCGGAATACATAAGCTCTTCCGCCATCGCGACGCCGGCATACGGAGAAAGATACTGCAGCGGCGCAGGATCGGAAGCGGTAGCTGATATTACGCATGTGTAATCCATTGCGCCGGCGCTTTCGAGCTTGTTTACAATCTGGGCGACAGTTGAATTCTTCTGGCCTATCGCGACATAAATACAGTAAACATCAGTGTTTTTCTGATTGATTATCGTATCGACCGCAATAGCCGTCTTGCCCGTCTGCCTGTCTCCGATTATAAGTTCCCTCTGGCCCCTGCCTATCGGTATCATTGAGTCTATCGCCTTAATACCCGTCTGAAGCGGCTCGTTTACAGATTTTCGCGCAATTACACCGGAGGCATTAGCCTCGACGGGCCTGGTCTTGCTGGTAATTACCGGACCCTTGCCGTCCAAAGGCTGACCGAGCGCATTAATAACTCTGCCGAAAATCGCCTCGCCAACCGGCACCTCTACTACCTTCTTAGTTCTTCTGACTACATCGCCCTCTTTGATATATTCGTCAGAACCAAAGAGAACCACGCCGACGGAATCTTCGTCAAGGTTCAGAACCATCCCGCGGACTCCCTCGCCAAATTCGAGCAGCTCTCCGGACATACACTCCCTGAGCCCGTGCACTCTCGCTATACCGTCGCCCACCTGTATAACGGTGCCGACATCTTCAAGTTCAAGGCCTTTTTCAAAATTCTTGATCTGCTCCTTGAGCACAGATGTTATTTCTTCTGGTTTTAACTTCATTTGATCTCCCGAATGCTCTCAAGCATCTTCTCTAATTTGCTCCTGACCGAACCATCGAGCACTTTGTCACCTATCCTGACGACCAAACCTCCGATGATCGCCTGATCTATCTCAGTCTCAAGCCTTATACTCAGCCCTGTTGCGTTTTCTAAATTCTTTTTAAGTTCGCTTAACTGACCGTCATTCAAAGGAACCACAGTGCTCACGACCGCCTTTGCGATCCTTGCGTGCTCGTCTGCCATTTCATCGAAACCGAACTTAATCTCGCGTACTATCCCAAGCCTGTCCTTTTCGAGCAGGATATTGGCAAGACCATTCACAAGACCCGAAAGCTGCATAGAGCCAAGCAGCAATCTCTTGTCCTGTTTGCTAATCGACGGCGCAAGCAGCACCGCCTCCGCCTCGCCATAGAGCTCGACAAAGCGCTCAAGCTCCGCCTTTGTCTGTTCGAGCGTGCCATCTTCGAGCGCCGCCTCAAAGACAGCGGTACTGTACTTTCTTGAAACTACTTCGCCCATTTGACATCACCAACTTCAGAAATGACAGATGAAATGAGCTCCTCATGCCCTTTTTCCTCGAGTTCTCTCCCAACCACCTTCGAAGCAGCAAGAATAGTAAGCTGCGCAAAACTGTTTTTGAGTTCGGCAGTTGCGATTGCTCTCTCTTCTTCAATCTCTTTGGCAGCCTTCTCTTTGAATTTTTTAGCTTCGCCGTCGGCTGTCCTTATTATTTCCTGCGCTCTAACCTCGGCCTTTGCTATATGCTCCCTGACGATTCTTTCGCCCTCTTCCTTTGCGCCGGAAAGCCTTGTTTCGTACTGGGCTTTAAGCTCTTTGGCCGCATCTTCGGCAGCCTGAGCATCAGCGTACTGCTTTCCGATTTCTTCCTCGCGCTTTTTAATAAAGTTATTGATCGGCACAAACAAAAAATGCTTGATCATCAAAAACATTATAATTGCATTCGCGAGAGTAAAAAAGAAAGTGATATCAGGTTCAACAAGACCGAGTCTAAGCTGAGCCATACCCATCCCTGCCATATTACAGATGTCCTATTAACGGATTGGCGAGCAAGAGAATTAGCGCTATGATAAGGCCATAGATACCTGTTGTTTCGGCTACCGCCGCACCCAAAAGCATGGTTCTAACGATATCGCCCTGCGCTTCCGGCTGACGACCGACCGCCTCGGCGCCCTTACCTGCAGCATATCCTTGACCGATACCAGGACCGATGCCCGCTATCATCGCAAGACCTGCGCCTATTGCCGAACAAGCGAGAACCAATGCTTTTCCAGTAATCATATTGTCCATAATTCCTCCTAAGGTTTTCCTTATATCTAAATCGCCACAGGCGAATTTAGTAAAATTAAATGCCGAGCAGCGGTCTCACAAACAAAAGTATGAGAGCCACCACAAGAGAATATATACCCGTGGTCTGAGCTACAGCCTGCCCCACAAGCATTGTCCTTATAATCTGCGGCTGAAGCTGCGGTCTTTGAGAAACCATTTCGGCAGCCTTGCCGGCAGCATAACCCTGACCTATTCCAGGCCCTACGCCTGCTATCATCGCAAGGCCTGCCGCTATCGCAGAAGCCGCGATCACAAGCGTCGAACCCTGAGCGTTAAGCAGCGGATTGCCAAACAAAAGTATAAGCGCCACGACGAGAGAAAGTATTCCGGATGTCTCGGCTATTGCAGAACCAAGAAGCATCGAAAGCGTTGTCTCTCGCATAGCCTTCGGATTATTTCCTACACCTTCTGCAGCCTTGCCCGCGGCATAACCCTGACCAACACCCGGACCGATTCCTGCGATCATTGCAAAGCCAACGCCTATCGCTGTCGCTCCAAGCACTACGGCCTTGCCGTCAAACTGCATCAACCACTGAAAAAAACCATTTATAAAATCCATATTATTCCATCGCCCCCGAAATAAACACCATTGTCAGCATTGTAAAAATAAACGACTGTAAAAGCCCTGAAAACAAGTCAAAATAAATGTGCAGAGGAACCGGGATTCCGAGCTGGAATACCCCGAATAAAAACGAACCGAGACCGCCGTATATCAGACTCATAATAATAAAACCTGCGACGACATTTCCAAATATACGGAATCCAAGTGAAATCGGGTTTGCCAATTCACCCACGACGTTCAGCGGAAACAAAAACGGCATCGGCTCAAAAAATCCCTTGACATACCCGCCTATGCCTTTGGATTTAAGCCCAAAAAACTGCGTTAGCACAAAGGTTATAATCGAAAGACAGAGAGTTGCGTTAAGATCGGAAGTTGGCGGCCTAAGCCCTATAAGCCCGGCGAGATTTGCAATTGCAAGAAACATTATCAAAGCGCCGATATAAGGAGCAAAGGCGATATTTTTTTCGCCCATATTCGTTGCTGTCATGCTATTGATCGCCTTGACGAATATTTCTCCGATAAGCTGCATGCCGCGCGGTTTTTTCTGCATTTTTCGCGTGGCAAAGAAACAGAAAAGCGCCATCAGGAACATTACAAACCATGTAACTGTCACTGTTTCGGAAACCTTTAATCCGAAAATTTCAAATGCCACTCGAGGTCCAAAGCCCTGATCACCCATTACTTCCTCCCGATTATACGCCCGTAGTACGCCCTGTCATTAAACAGATGAGTTGCATACACGACGAGTTTTATTGTCATAAATCCGATCACCCCGCCAAATACGCTTGTATAAGGCGACTTTATAATAAGTGCAAATACCAGTCCTATAATCGCAAATCGAAGCGCATACCTCATTGCGGCATAAGCCTTTGCGCGCGAAGGAGTCATAGCGCTGGATCGCACGAGAGCGTTTTTAAGATCCAAAAACGCAAAAAGTCCAAGGATTCCGCCGGCGCCTATTCCAAATACCTCATCAGCCGGACGTCTAAATAAAAAAAAGGACACAAACGACACCACAAGAAGCGCAAACACCGTGTACAAAACAATCTTTCGGACTGTCTCGCTCAGTCTTTTAACTCCTTCGCTGTGTCTGTATTCCCTCATGGTATACAATATACCAAAAAAAATTCAAACTTTCAAATGTTTTTTAGAAAAATTTAACCCATTCTAATCCTCATCGTCGAGGTCTTCATATCCCTTCGGTCTCCCCACCATTTTAGAATCGGTTCCGCCGCCCCGACGAAGCTCGACAATCAGCAGCCTATAGCAATTTCTCGCTGCAACCGCAACGCCAAACAGCACGATACCTATAAGAGCGAAAGCATTTCCTGGGAAAAACTTTCCTCCCAGGTACACTGCAATAAGTATAGGAGTTATCATCCCAAAACCCACCATTGAAAGCAGGCTCAGCGCTCTAAAAACTCCTTTGTTCATAAAGCCGAGGACTTTTTGGAATCAAAATAATCGGCAACAATGCCGGCGATGCGTTCGGAAGTGTGTCCGTCGCCGTAAGGATTTGCAGCGGTCGCCATTGATTTATATGCCTGCTCGTCTGAAAGCAGCTTCTTTATTTCGCGATAGACACTTTCCTCTTCTACGCCTGCAAGCACTACTGTTCCTGCTTCTATCGCCTCCTGCCGCTCCGTTTCAGTTCTCATAAGCACAACAGGTTTGCCGAGCGCCGGCGCCTCCTCCTGAAGCCCACCGGAATCAGTTACAACCATGTAACATCTCGCCATCAAATTACACATATCCCTGTATCCGAGAGGTTTAAGCAGGCGTATCCTATCGTGTTCAGAAAGTATTTCTCCCGCCGTCTCGCGTATCTTGGGATTCATATGCACCGCGTAAACAAAACAGACATCGTCGAATTCGTCGGCAATCCTGCGGACAGCTCTAAAAATCGCCCTCATTCTCTCGCCTAAATTTTCGCGCCTATGAGCTGTCATAACGATTATGCGCTTATCGAAATCGAGCTTGTGCAGCTCGGCGTCCTCAAAGACATAACGCTCGTCGAGCACCGAAAAAACCGCATCTATCGCAGTATTTCCCGTGACATATATCTTGGAGGCGTCGACCCCTTCCTTCACAAGAGCCGCCTTATTCTGCTCCGTAGCCGCAAAATGCAGATCGGCAATCAGACCTGTAGATCTTCTGTTATATTCTTCTGGGAACGGGCTGTATATATTGCCGCTCCTGAGCCCCGCCTCGACATGAGCTATCGGGACCTGTCTGTAAAACGCCGCAAGCGCAGCGGCAAAAGAAGCCGAGGGATCGCCGTGAACCATGACAAGATCCGGTTCGAGGGTGGATATAACCTCATCCACTCTGCCAACCGTCCGCTCTGTAATCTCTGCAAGCGTCTGGCCGGGTTTCATAAGATTGAGATCTATTTCAGGCGTAAGCTCAAATACTCTAAGCATCTGATCCAGCTGCTCCCTGTGCTGTCCGGTCACGCACACAAGCGTTTCTATCCCGCTATTTTCCCTGAGTTTTGCAATAAGCGGCGCCATTTTTATCACTTCGGGTCTGGTACCGAACACTGCCAAAATCCTTGGCCTGCGGCTCTTGGGCGGTATTGCGCCAAACACCGCGCCTTCGTGGTGAGCACGGGTTACAATCGTCGGAACAACGGCCATGGAAAGCGCCACAATCATGAACATCAAGCCGTACGCCCAGTCTCCGTTAATAAAAGCGACTGCGCTCATACCAAATACTACATTAATGAAATAAATTGCAAACACTGCTCTTTTCTGGCCGAGCCCCATATCTACCAGTCTGTGATGTATGTGATTTCTGTCCGGCTTCATTATAGACTGACCGTGAAACAACCTGCGCACAATGGCAAAAGCTGTATCAAAAATCGGAATCCCTATCGCTAATATCGGCGCTACGAATGTAAGAAATGTAGCTGATTTTAACCCGCTTTCTATCGAAAGTACAGAGAGTATCAAGCCGATGAAATACGCTCCGGAATCGCCCATAAAAGCCTTTGTGCGCCTGCTGAAATTACGTGGAATGAAGCCGATGCACGCTCCGGCAAGTATTGCGCATACAAGCGCAGAGCTTGTGTTGCCCGTCACGAAGGATATTACAAATACCGTGCTGCTCGCTATTGCGGAAATTCCTGCTGCAAGACCATCAAGACCATCGATAAAATTTATGGTATTCATTACTCCGGTAATCCAGAATATGGTTATTGGTATGCTCCAGAAGCTGAAGTCGATAACTCCGTTGAGCCAGGTGATATGTGTGATCCTGTAACCATAGACATAAAGCACTGTGGCGGCGATCACCTGCGCTATGAGTTTGAACCTTGCGTCGATGGGACGGATATCGTCCAAAAATCCAAGCACAAGCATAAAGGTGGCAACTATGAAAAGACCGAAAAATTTTGCGGTAAAATCTGAATCAGTGCAAATCTTGGCAATCGCGCACACCAAAAAAAACGAAAAATACATCGCAAGCCCGCCGCCGTACGGAGTGACCTCCTTGTGTATTTTTCGGAACCCGTCCGGAACATCGACGGCCCCAACCCTGACGGCAAACTTTCTTGCAGCAGGTGTCACAATAAACGCAATCAGCGCCGCCAAAGAAAAATATATAAAATAACTCATTTACTTTGTACCAAACAATCTGTCACCGGCATCTCCAAGACCCGGCACTATGTACGCATGGTCGTTGAGCCTTTCATCGACAGCCGCGATGTATATATCGACATCTTCGTGATCTGTCCTTACTCTTTCAATACCCTCGGGACAGCCGATAAGGCATACAAGTCGTATATCCTTCGCACCCTTATTTTTAAGGTAATGTATTGCAGACGTCGCAGTGCCGCCGGTCGCAAGCATCGGATCCAGAAGTATAAGACCGCGTTCTTCTATGTCCTGCGGAAGCTTCGCATAATATTCGACAGGGTTAAGAGTATCGGGATCCCTGTACATGCCGATATGCCCGACCTTTGCAGAAGGAACTATAGATAAAAATCCGTCTACCATTCCGAGTCCGGCTCTGAGAATAGGCACAATTCCCATCTTCTTCCCAGCAAGCACTTTTGCACTTGTCTTGCAGATGGGGGTTTCTATCTCCACATCCTCTAAAAGAAAATCCCTCGTAACTTCGTACGCCATAAGCGCCGAAATCTCTGTCACCAGATCTCTAAAATCCTTTGAGCCGGTGTTCTTGTCCCTGATAAACGTAAGTTTATGCTGAATCAGCGGATGATCCAGTACAGTAAGCCTTCCCATATATTCACCTCAAAATATATGGTACATATAATTTCCAAAAAAATCAAGGTCAAACACCCTTTAATATAAACCGCATATACACCATGCAAAGCGCCTGCAGCGGCAAAATTTGTTCGTCTAAAGCTTTAGCCAAATGCACTGTTTTACATGGTAAGCAAATTAGTAATAGCCCTCTCCACCGCGCCGCCCCGGAGCATGGGCACGTATATCTCCCGTATCTTCGGCGAATCAAGCTGTCTGAGAACCTTGTAAACCTTGGATATATACCCTTCCCGCGTCAGCACCCGAATGCGCTTCTTGATATCGGAATCCGAAATCACGGGAGAGATATTAAAAAATATGTGTTCCGTTAGAAGAACCGCTGCAGTTCCCGAATTTTTAGAAACCATCTCCAAAACGAGCTGCCCTTCCTCCAATTCATAAAACCGGATTTTTGCCTTTGAAGCCGCATATGCGCCCGGTTCGCTGCAAGCAGGTTCAGCGCTCTCACGAACAGCTTCAAATCCGAGCACCACATTTATCATATGTGCGCCGATTGCTCCGCGCCTGAGCATTTTAATGCCTCCGACAAGCGATATCACGGTTGATTCTATGCCTATAATTCCCGCGTCGCTCTCCAATACATAATCCACCCTGCCTCCGAGATCTGCAAGAACTGCCTTTGCCGTGGTAGCGCTGAAGCCTCCGGAAATATTTGCAGAGGTTCCCGCAACCGCGCCTCCCGCGGCCTCTATGAGTTCTATCGCACGCGCGTGGCTCGGAAATCTGAATGCTACAGTATCCAGTCCCGCCGTGAGCACACTGGATACGCCCTCCTTCTTCGGAAGCACAATTGTGAGCGGCCCCGGCCAAAAACGCTCAGTCAGCGCTCGAAATTCGGCGCATTCGCAGGCATCGCTGTACCTGCCGGCCACGGAAGCGTCAGATATATGCAGAGTAAGCGGTTTGCCGCGGTCCCTCTCCTTTATTTCGAAAATCCTGCCTATCGCAGCGTCGTCATTCGGATTTACTCCTATGCCGTAAACTGTTTCTGTCGGAAATGCAACAACGCCGCCCTCAATGAGGCAGCGTCCAAGTGTTTCTATCGGCACAGTGAGCCCTCCGGCGCCCTGCCTTACTACTATCGTATTCTTATGCTCCATCGCAGGTCACTCCGCAGAGGCAAGCGCCGCAGCTCTGTAAAATTCGGCAACCGTGTCGAGCATCTCGTCAATCTCGCCATTCATATAGTTTTCGAGACTGTAAATAGTAAACGGAACCCTGTGATCCGTCACCCTCGACTGCGGAAAGTTGTATGTCCTGATTTTTGCAGATCTGTCACCTGTTCCCACCTGATTTTTTCTCTCTTCGGCGCGTTCCTCGTTGATTTTGTTCTGCTCTATTTCGTAAAGCTTTGCCTTAAGAACCTGCTTGGCGCGGGTCTTGTTGTCGAGCTGCGACTTTCCATCCTGACAACTGACAACGATCCCCGTAGGTATATGAGTTATCCTTACGGCAGAATCCGTGGTATTTACGCTCTGACCTCCGTTTCCGGACGATCTGAAAGTATCGATCCTGAGATCTTCTTCTTTAAAGTCTATATCGACTTCATCCGCCTCCGGCAGCACGGCAATAGTAACCGTAGAAGTATGGATTCTTCCGCCTGACTCAGTCTTGGGTATTCTCTGAACCCGGTGGGTTCCGCTTTCATATTTCAGCCGCGAAAAAATCTCCTTGCCCTTAATCATGACTACCGCCTCTTTTACGCCGCCGATCCCGCTTTCAGAAATATCTACTATTTCAAATTTCCAGTGTCTCGACTGCGCATACTTCTGATAAAGCCTCAGCAATTCGTTGGCGAACAATCCCGCCTCATCTCCGCCGGCGCCGGCGCGTATCTCAAACACGACATTCCTCTCGTCGTTAGGATCTTTTGGAATAAGCATTATCTTAACTTCTTTTTCGTATTGATCGCGCGCCTCGCGTAAAGTCGCAAGCTCCTCCTTTGCAAGCTGAACAAGCTCCTGATCGTCAGTTGAGCTTATCATTTCCTCGGCATCTTCTATCTGCCTGACAGCGCTCTCATATTCTCTGAATTTTTCCACTATCGGCCTGAGCTCGGAATGCTCCTTTACAAACCTCTGCCACGCATCCATATCCGAAATAACTTCAGGGTCGGCTATTTTTATCGAAAGCTCCTCATACTTAGCTTCCATCATTTTAAGTTTTTCAAGCATATAAATCTTCTCCTGTCAGAATAATCGAGCAGTGCCTGCGCGTCTGTGCGCCCAAGCGCGCTGATTACTATATCGTTTACACTGTCAAATTGTTCGGCGCCTATCTCCAAAATAAATGAGCCTCCTTCGGAAATATGCTCCGGAATCCTCGGAATCAGCTTTCTGTACACTTCGAGCCCGTCTCCCGCAAAGAGAGCGAGTTCAGGCTCATATGCAAGTTCGGGCGCAAGGCGGCAGCGCTCATCTTCACCAATATAGGGCGGGTTCGAACAGATTATATCAAAAGTGCCTTCGACATTTTCAAACAGATCTGACTGCAGCAGCTCGACATTTTCATATTCCGAAAGATTTCTCTGTGCAATCCTTAGAGCCTCCTCGCTTATATCGACAGCGACAACGCCGACCTTGCCCATACATTCGCTCGCCACCGCAGCGCTTATAGCGCCGGAACCTGTCCCGACGTCGAGCACGCGCACACTGCGCCCAAGTCGCTGATACATTGCATTTACTTCATCTACAACCCAATCTACCAGCAGTTCGGTCTCGCGGCGCGGCACAAGCACGCCCGCAGATACAAAGAGCTCAAGATCTCTGAAATATGCCCTTTCGAGTATGTATTGCAGCGGTTCGCGGCGAAGCCTCCTCGCAACTATTTCGTCTGCATCAGCCGCCTTGCGCGGCGCGATCTCGTCTTCTGAAGTTATAACCGCAAGCTTATCGATGCCGAGCACATGCTCGATTATCATATAGGCCTCTCTGTCAGCGCAGTCGGTGATCCCCGACAGCCTTTGGACGATCCGCTCTTTAAGCTGATACGGCGTCATTACATTTCGAATCCGCTTCAACCTCTATGCCGAGCGAAGCTTTTAGAGCTGCAAGCGCGACCTCAAGTTGCTCGGCGTCGGGTTCCCTTGTGGTAATCTTCTGCAGATAAAGTCCCGGCAAACTAAGCACTCTAAAAACGCCAAACCTGCTCAGTTTGATAAACTCGTATGAAACCCCCGCAATTACAGGTAAAAGCAGCAGCTTCACAGCAATTCTGAATACCAAATTTTCCCATGTAACAAACGAGAATATCGCAATGCTTATAGCCAGAACATAAAACATAAAACTCGTGCCGCACCTGGGATGAAGGCGCGGCTGCTTCATTGCATTCTCTACTGTCAGTTCAGCTCCGCTTTCATAGCAAAATATGCTCTTGTGCTCGGCGCCATGATACTGGAAAACCCTGCGCACATCCTTCATTCGCGATATAAGCGCGATATATCCAATAAAAACCGAGGTCTTGACTACCGCTTCGACAAATGACAGCCAGCCTGAGCTGAGATAATTTTTCAAAAAGTTGACAAGCACTGTCGGGAGGACAGTAAACAGAAGTATCGCAAGCGCAAAAGAAATAAAGATTGTTATCCCTATTGCAACGCTCTCGGCGCGCTTTCCGAAAATTTTGCGCAGAAACCTGTCGAACGAAGTTTCCTCCTCATCCGCTATAAAAAACTCAGCAGAATAATTAAGCGCTTTCACACCCATTGCCATTGAATCGAAAAGGGCGTAAACCCCACGAACAAGCGGAATTTTCTTTATCCATTCGGCGCCCCGCCGGTTTTCTTCGATTTTGGTAACTATTTCTCCGCTGCTGTTCCTGACGCTTATGGCTGATTTTTCCGGCCCGCGCATAAGCACGCCCTCGATAAGCGCCTGACCTCCAACATTTTTCATATTCCCTCGCTCAAAAAATACCGTATTTATCCTAAAACAAATACGGTACACAAACTATCCTGCACAGAGGCGCTATTTAAGATTGTACTTATTCTTGAATTTTTCAGCTCTTCCGCCTCTTTCTACATTTTTGACTGTTCCAGTGTAGAATGAGTGACATTCCGAGCAAATTTCCACTCTTATCTCCGGCTTTGTAGATTTTGTCTTGAATGTGTTGCCGCAAAGGCATCTCACATCTGCTTCCGTATAATTAGGATGGATTCCCTCTTTCATAATTCCTCCTTTTGTTGTTCACGGTGTATTAGTGTATCACTACTCTAAAATAAAGTCAACACTATTTTCTGGCAGGCTTGTCGACAAACACGGTATTGATCCATCTGACAAGCGCTTCATTTGTCCTGTTGCGCATCAACTCCTCGCTTAAAAGCTCCACAGGCTCGTTGGTATTGTACTGGTCAAAAGCTCTTCGCAGCTTGAGCACCGCTTCATACTCATCCTTGTTGAGCAGCAGCTCCTCGCGCCTTGTACCGGACCGCCTGATGTCTATTGAAGGGAATATGCGCTTTTCGCTGAGTTTGCGGTCGAGTATGAGCTCCATATTGCCCGTTCCCTTAAATTCCTCGAAAATGACGTCATCCATTTTGGAGCCCGTCTCTATGAGAGCAGTAGCCATAATAGTCAGCGAGCCTCCCTCTAACATATTTCTCGCCGAACCGAGGAATCTCTTCGGTTTATGAAGCGCATTTGTATCAAGACCGCCGGAGAGCGTTCTTCCTGATGCCGGAAGCGCTATATTGTACGCCCTCGCAAGCCTGGTTATGGAATCGAGCAGAATAACGACATCCTTGCCCATCTCGACAAGCCCTCTTGCGCGGTTGAGCACAAGCTCGGCGATTCTTATGTGATTCTGCGGAAGCTCGTCAAATGTGGAATAAAACACCGGAGCATCGACCATTTCCTTCATATCGGTCACTTCTTCCGGACGTTCATCTATCAGAAGAATCATCAATTCTACATCAGGGTAATTTTCTTTTATTGATCTCGCAATTTTTTGAAGAAGTATGGTCTTTCCGGATTTCGGCGGAGCAACTATCAATCCGCGCTGCCCTTTGCCGACAGGAGCGATAAGATCTATGATCCTCATAGCTATATCGCTGCTGTTTTTCGAAAGATGGAATCTCTCCTTCGGAAAAAGCGGCGTCATATCGTCAAATTTATTATTTGACCTCGACATATACGGAGGCACTCCATTGACTTCATTTACAAAGAGCAGCGCCCTAAATTTTTCCGTAAGTTCCGATTTCGCTATCCCCTTGACATATTCCCCGTTTTTCAGATTAAATTTTCTTGCAAACGACGGAGAGACATAAATGTCATTTTCACTCGGCGTTCCGTTTTTCCTTAGAAAACCATATTCATTTTTTGTCGGATCGGCAAATTCAAAGACTCCCTCTACTCTGACTCCGGAGATTTCCTTGGATTCGTGCATTGTGACGACATTTTCAAGGCTAAATTCTTCTTCGCTTGTAATTCTCTCCTGCCTTTCGGGTATCCCGTTTAATTCTGTACGCTGGATTACCTCGCCGCCGATTTCATTTATATTTACCATACCTACAAGCGAATTAACATAGGTAGTAGTTGGTCTTCTGCGTCTTTTTCGGGCATCCTCCTGCGGCTGCTCTACGATTTGCTGCTGAACAGGCGACTCGACAGACTGCTGTACAGTCAGCGGCTCGATTACCGGCCTGTTCTTCGGCGGTCTTCCCCTTCTCTTTTTAATCGTGCCATCGGCAGACACTGCAGCCGGTGCGCCCGCAGCAACAATTGGAGCATCGGACTTTGCAGCCACAGGTTTAGTAATTGATTTTTTAGAAGATACCGTTTCAGATTGTACCGCAGCCAGGGAAACAGCTGACGCTGCATTCTTTGGAGGTCTTCCCCTCCTGCCCTTGACAGCCTGTTTAACGACTGGCGCAGGCGGTGCAGTTATAAACGAAGACGGCAGCGGAGCTACATAATTGCCGTCGACAATGCCATCGCTGACAATCTGTTCAGTTAAGGCTTCCTTTGCCAATGTTTTTTTATTTTTGCTGCCCTTTGGTCGTCCTCTTCTTTTTACTACTTTTTCCTGTTCCTGATTTTCCAAAAAAACCTCCAAGTGTTATAATGTTAAATATGAAAAGACAATTATCAAAACTACTGTTTGCCATGCTGACATCGTCGATATTTATCGCGGCTCTCTGTTCAAATGTTTCGCACGCACAATTCACAGAAGGTGAAAAATGCAGGGAAGCCAAAATCTATATCCACGGCTCCAAATCTGTTTTCTCCGGGCGCACATTTATCCTGTTCGGCGAAACCATGGTTCCGATAGCTGAATTTTTAAGCAAAATTGGTGTTCATGTGACCTGGAATTCATATACGAACCAACTCATCGTATATGATAATAACATATATCTCAAATTAATGCAAAACAATTTTTTGACATATGTAAATGGGTTCCCAAATACCATGAGGCTGCCCGCAGTTCTTTACAGAGGCGAGCTCTACGCGCCTGCATCTTTCCTGCTAAAAGCGCTCGAAATAGATTTCAGCCAGTCGGGAGACATTCTTGACATAAATTATTTTGAAAGCAAGGGCGACACCATACAGCAGATGTATACTACATACAAGCGCTACGCGCTGCTGGATGAGGGTATCAGTCTATTTATTCCGATTGAGTACAGCTACAACGATAAAGTGTTTTTCAGCGAAATAGACGGCTCAAGCATCAGCGCAATAAAAAAAAGCGAATGGGATTTCAAAGGCGAGACTACCGAGAATTCAATAAACGGCTATATCAAGTACTCGCAATCGACAGACGGCGAAGCATACAATTATTATGTATCGCCCGACAGCGACTATGTTATAGCATTCCATAAAGTAAATCCTATATACGAAGAAAAAATAATGGAGAGCGTCGATATAGACAACAAGCTCCCAAATACAAAATTAGAACACTACTACGAGTTTTCGGCGTTTCACAACTTAGGAATAAAACTTAACGGCAATGTCTATTCCAATATGATCATTGACGGATCTGCCGATTTCTCCGGTACCGCCGAAGCCGACGGCAAACTCAAAATACGCGTATCCATGGGCAGCGAAAAACACGAATACTACATCGGGATAGTAGATGGAGAATTCAAAGGCAGGATATTTCTGCCTTTCGGGACCGGAAAACACAATATTTCCGTACATTTTGTCGACTCGGAGGAAATCGCGCACGAAGCGCTTATATTTTCTGCAATTAGCGTTTCGGAGAGCGACATAATCGATATCATGCCTACTACGCATATGGATTATAACAGCGCAATAGCGAGGGAAACACTCGCAAAAATCGGCAGCCGCGGCATAAATCAAAAGACCACGGCAGAAACAATATACCGATGGATACTCAAAAATTACGAATTTGACGCAGAAAGCTCCTCCATCAGAAAATTGAGCGAAATGCTGGCTTCAACCGAAAAAATCAGTGCGCAGGAAACATGCATAATGTACGCCGGACTTCTGCGTTCTGTCGGAATTCCCGCCAAAATAGCAATGAAGCGCGGCAGCAGGCACTACTGGGTAGAAGCTTATCTTAACGGCGACTGGAAGAGCATGGGTATTGTCAGCGACATAAAAAACAATACATTCTTCTATTTTTACAAGGATTCAAGCGATTCCGACGCCGAGTACCTCGATTTTTAACTCACAGACAATACGCTGCGCCAAGGCAATAATCAAAATTTGATACAAACAAAAACAAAGCCAAAAAACAAAGCCCCGCTGATGCAGGGCTTTTGGTGATCCATCCGCGACTCGAACGCGGGACACCTTGATTAAAAGTCAAGTGCTCTACCGACTGAGCTAATGGATCGTGTGGAGCGGGTGAAGAGAATCGAACTCTCACAACCAGCTTGGAAGGCTGGGGCTCTACCATTGAGCTACACCCGCAGAGCACTATGATATTTTACCACATAAGATGAGGATTGCAAGAGTTCTTATAAATTTATTTGTTATTTTTTTGTAATAGAATCAGTAACCAAGGTCTTCATCAATAAGCACAACTTCATATTCTGATCCGCGCGGACGCTCGTAAAACATCACCATTACGCCGCAAATCCTGTCCGGACTGTTGCAGTCATGGCATCTTCTTTCTGCCTCCGTGCAAGGAGTCTTTCTGCCAAGTCTGCCCGCATTGCGAGGCGCAGCGACATTCCTTGCGCGCTCAACAGCCGCAGCCGCCGTAGGAGCAACCTTGTTTCTGCCGACAACAAAGTACACTCTTTCGTGACCGTACAACGTGGCTGAAACTCTATTGCCATTGCCGTCTATATTTACTATCTCCCCTGTCTCGGCTACGCCATTCGCAGAAGAAAGGTATATTTCAGCCGTAGCCGCGTTTGCCAACACCTCTTTCGGCATCATGTCGTCATAATCGCGCCAGTGCCAAAAAACTCTGTTATTTTTGCTGAGCTTTTCAAAAAGCCCCATCTCTTTTAATGTCATTGAGCCGCCCATGCCGACTGTACTGTCCTTAATTTTGTCGACAAGGTACTCCGAAGCTTCTTCGGCGGTATCAAACAAACTGACGCGGTATCCCTTTTGCTCCAAGCTTCTCTTTAATCTTGAAAAATCCATTCGACCCCCTGCGCTTAACAAAAATACCGAGAGTCAGCTGTGACTCTCGGTGCATGAATTAATAATTTTCGACGTTTATTTCAAAATACGACTGAGGATGCGAGCAAGCGGCGCAAACCTTTGGAGCCTTTGTACCCACCACTATATGACCGCAGTTTCGGCATTCCCAGACCTTTACTTCGCTCTTTTCGAAAACTTCGGCAAGTTCCACATTTTTAAGCAAAGCTCTGTAGCGTTCTTCATGATGCTTTTCGATTGCCGCGACAAGTCTGAACTTTGTGGCAAGCTGTTTGAATCCTTCCTCTTCGGCGGTTTTCGCAAAGCCTTCGTACATGTCTGTCCACTCGTAATTCTCGCCCTCAGCGGCAGCCAAGAGATTCTCCGCCGTGTCGCCTATGCCGCCAAGTTCCTGAAACCACATCTTTGCGTGCTCTTTCTCATTATCCGCGGTCTTCAAAAAGAGAGCGGCTATCTGCTCGAATCCCTGCTTTTTTGCCACCGATGCAAAATACGTGTACTTATTTCTCGCCTGTGATTCTCCAGCAAATGCTTCCCTTAAGTTTTTCTCGGTCTGTGTGCCGGCATATTGATTTTTTGTGTTCATTAATTTCCTCCCCTAAATTAATTT
>JBHAZV010000034.1:0-24704 GCA_041781135.1 Acidaminobacteraceae bacterium | reverse complement strand
TAGAAATCATAATCAAAAACTCTGAAAAACAAACTTTTTAATTTTGAAAAGGAAGGATATTTAAATGAAACACTTACCTAAAAGTACACCTACGGAAATATTGAATGACCCATACGGATTTACTTACAAAGAAATGTCGGAAGTAATTGGAGAGGATAAAGCAAGAGCCTTATATACGGAATTATATAAACAGCCATTTCACAAAAAAAATCTATCAATATCAACAAAAAAAGTCTATAAAAGTAGCGATACTGAAAAGTATGTTTATGAATTGAAAGACAACAGGTATATCGAAACGGTTTTTATTAAACGGCGAGATGGTGGGACTGTTTGCGTAAGTACGCAAGTTGGTTGTTCTGTTGGCTGTATTTTTTGTGAGTCCGGACGCAATGGTTTTGTTCGTAATCTAACACCGTCTGAAATTGTGCAGCAGGTTGTATTGATACGTCAAAAAGTAAATCGTATCGTTTTTATGGGAATGGGAGAACCTTTATTCAATTACGACAACTTGATTGCAGCAATCCATATTCTTCGAGATAGAAATGGACTTAACTTTCCAACCGACGGCATTACCGTATCAACAGTTGGTCCAGTTAATCAATTAAAAAAATTGCGCGAAGAACATCTAAAAATTCAGTTGACAATATCTTTACATGCAGCAACACAGGCTGCGAGAAACTGTATCATTCCTCATATGCACATGTACGCTATTGAAGATGTTGTTAAGCAAGCATTGTCCTATTCTCAAAGGCATAATCGAAAAGTGGTATTTGCGTATTTGCTTTTACCAGGTATAAATGACCGTTCCTCAGATATAAGGCAACTTGCAAAATGGTTTAAGGGCAAAAATGTTATGATTAACGTGCTGCAATACAACCCGACGAGTAATTCAAAAATTAGAGCACCACAAAAACAAGAAATGGTTGCGTTCAAACATCAATTAGAGCAAACAGGACTTGAAGTTACCATGAGAGTTTCTCATGGTAGAGAGATTAAAGCAGCTTGTGGACAGTTAGCTAATACATATAATAAAGCCAAAAAACAACAAAAATAATTTAATTAAAAGAGCCAGACGCACAGACGCAGAGCCGATAATATGCAGTTTGAAATACTGCTGTTATCGGCTCTTTTTTGATTTTAATTTGTGCCCCCAATAACCATATTGGAGCAAAATCAGAACTGTTGCTTGTCGTTCTTTGATTTCCGCAGCAGCTTTGAAAAATCAAAGCCGCCGTTTCTTTTTATTTTCTGATGAAATGACGCGGTATCACTGTTAAAAGCGGCGGCTAAAGGAGGTAGCCGCCATGAAGCACATACCCTATCGACAAAATCCGACGGTCATTGACTTATCAAAAAAAGCCCGACCACCGTCGGGAACCTCTCCACCCTTGAATATGAACTGTCTAATCATCTAAATACTACTTACAATACCTATACGCCTGTCCGGGCTTTTCGGAGAGGCGTATTTTGCTGCTCAAAAAATTTTTTGAAAAAAATCCGAAAATCTTCGGCGTTTTTTTCAAAAGGCAGTATTGCCCCGCGAAAAGGGGGAAGCACCACCAACTTTCCAACGAGAAAGGGGGTGAGAATGTGGAACCTAATCGCAGGGAGTTTATAAAACAGTGCGCTTTCCAGAAGTTTTGCAATACGGTACTGCACAATGAAGCGTGTGACGCTCACAAAGAGCTGCACAGGCATAAGGCAAAGGAGATTACCTTTTCCGACTTGACCTTAGAAGAAGCGCGGCAGCTTCATACCTTTGATGAATATTTCAAAGGGGAAACCGCCTTTGAAAGATCCGGGAAGAAAATCACGCCGAAGCTGCTTCTTGAAGCAATCCGTACTTTGCCGGAAGAAAAGCGCAAAGCCGTACTCCTGTACTATTTCGAGGGAATGAACGACACCGAGATTGCGGAGCTGTTCGATACGTCGAGAAGCACGATACAGTACAGGCGGACAAGCTCTTTTGAGCTGCTAAAAAAATATCTGGAGGAAAATGCTGATGAATGGGACGAATGGTAACGAACCCGGCTACCCGGAAAAAGCCCTTGTTCCCTATCCTGTCATTTTGGCAGCGACAAAGGGCGACCCGGACGCCATGAAGATTGTCTTGCAGCATTTTAGCGGCTACATAGCCCGCCTCTCCATGCGGAAGCTGTACGACGAGCGCGGGAACGTCTATTTTGGCGTAGACCACGACATTCGGGAACGGCTGCAAGCAAAACTGATGATGGCTGTCCTCACCTTTAAGGCAGAGGAATAAACCGCAGCGGCGGCGGGACGCTTTCTCTCTCCCCCTTTTCCGTTCCGCTGCTGACGCGGCAGCAAAGCCATTCTGAACCTTGACAAAGAAAGCGGCGCAAGATAACGGCGGCGCAGCATAGGGCAAATCGGATACGTTCCTTTTGCGCCGAGCCATACGGCGGGTGCGCCATGACGCTATCCGGGTGAGGTTATCCCCACCCGGACAGCCGAGCGACCAACACCGCGCCGGAAAGCAAGTGTAGCGGCTTGCGGGCGACGACACGCAAAATATACAATGATACTTCCTTACAGCCACAGTCCGAGCGTTAAGAGCGTCGCAGGCAATGGGTAGGGCTGCATGAGAACCATGCGGGGGTGCAATTCCCATGAGGTTATGCTAATAACCGTCCGATTAAAGCTCTCTTTCTACTTTTGAAACTATTGTACTCTATTGAAAGGGGGACATTTTAATGAATATTACTGATGTGCCTATCTGGGAGAAGTACACGCTCACCATTGAGGAAGCGTCAAAATATTTCCGTATCGGGGAAAACAAGCTGCGTAAATTAGCGGAAGAAAACCCGGCTGCCGGGTGGGTGATTATGAACGGCAACCGTATTCAAATCAAGCGAAAACAGTTTGAAAAATTCATTGACACTTTGGAAGTTATATAGTGAAATCGAGCCTTGAATGTGGTATAATAGATACAAGCATATCAAGGCTCTTTCCGTCATGGAAAGGAGCATGACGAACAATGTCGGAGAAAAGACGAGATAACAGGAACCGCATTTTACGCACAGGAGAGAGCCAGAGAAAAGACGGAAGATATGCTTACAAATATATAGATACCTTTGGGAACCCGCAATTTGTTTACGCTTGGAAGTTAGTACCTACCGACAAGACCCCGGCGGGAAAACGTGAAGATATTTCGCTTCGGGAAAAGGAAAAAGAGATACAGAAAGACCTTGACGACGGGATTGACACGTTGGGAAAGAAAATGACTGTCTGCCAACTCTACGCAAAGCAGATAAGGCACCGGGCAAATGTACGGCATGGCACAAAACAGGGGCGCAAGCAGCTTATGAGGATTTTGGAAGAAGATAGTCTTGGAGCTTGCAGCATTGAGAGCGTGAAGCTGTCCGACGCGAAAGAATGGGCTTTACGCATGAAAGATAAGGGCTATTCATTCAAGACAATCAACAATCACAAGCGTTCTCTGAAAGCTGCCTTTTACACAGCCATACAGGACGATTGCATTAGGAAAAATCCCTTTGACTTCCAGTTGAACACCGTTTTAGAAGATAACACCGAACCAAAGGTACCTCTATCCCCAACACAGGAAGCGTCTTTCCTGTCCTTTGTGCAGAGTGATAAAGTCTATCAGAAGTATTACGACGAGATTATCATACTGTTAGGAACAGGGCTTCGCATTTCTGAACTCTGCGGACTGACTGAAAGCGATATTGACTTTGAGCATAAGCTAATCAACGTAGACCACCAGCTTTTGAAAGTATCGGGAGTTGGGTATCATGTTGAAACGCCAAAGACAAAAAGCGGTATCAGACAAATTCCAATGAGTACCAAAGTCTATGAAGCGTTCAAGCGTGTGCTGAATGACAGGGGACGGGCAGACAATTTTATTGTCGGCGGTTACAGCAGATTTTTATTCCTTAACCGGAACGGGCTACCGAAAGTAGCAGTCAACTTTGAAACCATGTTCCGGGGGCTTGTGAAGAAGTACAACAAAAGCCATGAGGAAGCCTTACCGAAAGTGACAACGCCCCATACCCTACGCCATACGTTCTGTACCAATTTAGCAAACGCCGGAATGAACCCGAAAGCATTGCAGTATATCATGGGACATTCCAACATCAACATGACGCTGAACTATTACGCCCATGCTACCTCTGATAGTGCAATGGCAGAAATGGAACGGCTGATTGCTTAGTAGTAGATAGAGGTTTTACTACTTGATTTACTACTTTTGGACGCGAAAACATGAGGGGAAATGAGAATATATAAGAGCTTCTTCCGATTTGAAAAATGCCGGAAAGCCTGTAAATACAGGCTATACCGGCTTATGAGAACTTATAAAGAGATAGTCAAAAACTATATTTTGATTTATATTAAATAAAATCAACAAATTAGACGGGAGGAATTATGAGATTAATGACAAAACATTTGGGTGAGATCGAGTACGAGCAGGAAGCGGTTATCAGCTTTGATGAAGGGCTTCCCGGGTTCGAGAATGTCAGGAGCTTTGTTCTCATACTTTCCGAAGACGCCGAGCTTCCGTTTCACTATCTTCAGAGCGTAGACAATCCAAGCATTGCATTTGTTGTGACAAGTCCGTTTTTATTCGTAGGGGATTACGACTTCGACCTTAAAGAGAGTGTTGTCGAAAAATTGGAAATAAAGTCGCCCGAAGAACTCTATGTTTACGGCGTGGTGACTATTCCCAAAAAAGTTCAGTTTTCGACTATAAATCTTACCGCTCCGATAATTATAAATACGACCAACAGAAAGGGCATGCAGGTGGTTCTCGAAGAAATCGACGACATCAGCCATCCGCTGTTTACAAAAAAGGGGGAGTAGAATGCTGATACTTACACGAAAAAAGGATGAGGGCATCGTTTTTGGCGAAAATATCAAGCTCTACATACTCGGAATAGAAGACGGCAGAGTTAAAATCGGGATAGACGCGCCTAAAAATGTCGTAGTCCTGAGGAGCGAGGTATATGAACGAGTCGAGAGCAGCAATAAAGAAGCGCTTATAAGTCACAGCGCCGTGGATATGCTGCGAAAGGAACTCAAAAAGCGCTGAATCAGCCTATTTTTTTAATAAAAGATAAAAGCTTCCTGCGAATGTTTATTATATTAAACAGCGGGAAGCTTTATTTTGCCGCATAATTATTATTATGGTGGTATACTGATAGTGTAATCTGTTGCAAGGAGGCGCAATGTCAAAATACATATTGGCGTTCGATGCGGGCACAACGAGTTCAAGGGCTATATTATTCGATAAGCACGGCAGTATAATCGCAGTATCTCAAAAAGAGTTCAGACAAATTTATCCTAAGCCGGGTTGGGTAGAGCACGACCCTATGGAGATATGGGGTTCGCAGTCCGGTGTGGTGAGTGAAGTGCTTGAAACGACAGGTATCAGGGCTGGAGATATCGCTGCGATCGGTATAACAAATCAGCGCGAAACAACCGTGGTTTGGGATAAGAACACAGGCAGACCGATTTACAATGCAATAGTGTGGCAGTGCAGAAGGACTGCCGGTTACTGCGAGGCTCTCAAAAATGACGGGTGGGTTGAAAAAATCCGCAAAAAGACAGGTCTCGTGGCAGATGCATATTTTTCGGCGACTAAAATAGCGTGGATACTTGATAATGTAGATGGAGCCAGAGAAAGAGCCGAAAGAGGGGAATTGCTTTTCGGCACTGTAGATACATGGCTGATATGGAATCTCACTCGCGGAAGGGTGCATATCACAGATTATTCCAATGCTTCCAGGACAATGCTTTTTAATATTAACAGCCTTGAGTGGGATGATGAATTGCTCGAAAAATTGCGAATTCCGAGATCCATGCTCCCTGAAGTGCGGAATTCCAGCGAGGTTTACGGCTATACGGATCTTCACAGCTTTGACGGGGCAAGCATACCGATTTCCGGCGTCGCGGGAGATCAGCAGGCTGCGCTCTTCGGACAGTGTTGCTTCAGAGAGGGCATGGTAAAAAATACTTACGGCACCGGCTGCTTTGTGCTGATGAACACAGGCAAGAAGCCTTCACATTCAAAGCATGGACTTGTTACGACCATAGCTTGGGGAATAGACGGCAGGGTTACTTATGCTCTGGAAGGCTCAGTGTTTGTTGCGGGCGCCGCCGTGCAGTGGCTGCGTGACGAGCTCAGGCTTGTGTACGACGCGCCTGAATCCGAGTATTACGCAAATAAAATAGACAGTACGGAGGGCGTAGTGGTAGTTCCGGCGTTTACCGGACTTGGCGCACCGTACTGGGATATGTATGCCAGAGGCGGTATTTTCGGGCTTACAAGGGGCACGCGCCGCGAGCATATAGTCAGGGCGACGCTCGAATCGCTTGCCTATCAGTCCAAGGATATTATTGAAGCGATGAAGACCGACACCGGACTGCCGATTCCCGCGCTGCGAGTGGACGGCGGCGCGAGCGCGAATAATTTTCTGATGCAGTTTCAGGCGGATATGCTGGATACAAGTGTTCACAGGCCGCGCTGTACCGAGACAACGGCGCTCGGAGCGGCATATCTTGCAGGGCTTGCCGTAGGGTATTGGAAGGACATTGAGGAGATCGAAAAAACCTTTGAATTGGAGCGGATTTTTGAATCTGCAATGGATGAAGATATTCGCGCAAAAAAATATAAATTCTGGAAAAAAGCCGTGCTTAGAACTATGGAGTGGGAAGATAATGAAAAAGACGGATTATAGAGTTAAGAGCTCTTCGGGGCAGCAGCTTGCCGTGACCCATTATAAGAGCGGCAAGTCGGCTTTGGGATTGGTGCAGCTGCTCCACGGGATGCAGGAGCACAGGGGAAGATACGCAGAATTTGCAGGATTTTTGGCAGAGAATGGTTTTGATGTGTTGGCGCACGACCATTTAGGTCACGGTGAGAGCATCGGAAAGGCGCATCCGCTCGGAGACATGGTGTCATTTGAAAATGTATTAACTGATATAGATATAGTGCGCAGATCTGCGAACTTTGACGGCAGGTACATCTGCTTTGGTCACAGTATGGGTTCTTTTCTTGCGCGCATATATGCTGTTCATAGCAGGATGGATGCACTAATAGCCTGCGGTACAGGTCAGACGCCGAGCATACAGTCGATTGCAATGAAGATCATTTTGGCTTTTTGCAAGCGCGGAGTTCCGCTTAGAGGCATACAGATGATGGTGCTGGGAAATTTGGTAAAGGAATTTGAAAAACCCATGGACTGGCTTTCATACAATAATGAAAATCAGGCGGCATATGTCAGCGACCCGTTGTGCGGCAATCCCTTCACTCGCGAAGGTTACAAAGCGCTTTTTGACATACTTCTTGCTCTCAATAAAAAAGAGATTTATAGAGATTGTGCAGCAGAGAAAATTCTGCTGATTTCAGGAGAAAAGGATCCCGTTGGGGAGTTTGGAAAGAGCGTCAAAAAAGCCGAAAAATTATACAGAGAACACGGCAAGAACGTGAGAACGATTCTCTATAAGGGCATGACTCATGAAATATTAAATGAAACGGAAAAGCTATCAGTATATGAAGACATCTTGAATTTTTTGACGTCCGATTGAGGCGGTGCTTGATATATGCTATAATGATTCTCAGTTGCAGCATACAAGGTATGCGATAGGAGGTTTGTATGTCGATTTATGTTAAGCGACTCGAAAAATTGGCTAAGACCCTTAAAAAGGGCGAAACCGCGATTGTTTTTGCAGGTCTTGCGCCGGAGAGTACGGCGGATTCAAGCTACAGGCTCAGAACAAATAAGAATTTTTTCTATCTGACGGGACTTAAATGCGAGGATTACAAAGTGGCCGTAAGCTGTACGGAAAAAGGCGTGAAAATCCGGCTTTTTATAGAGAAACCTAATTATGATGTAGAAAAATGGGTAGGACGCAAGCTGACAAAGGAGCAGGCAAAGGAAATTTCCGGAATCGAAGATATCGACTATACCGAAAACTTTACCGCGTGGCTGAGCGGCATGATATATAGTGGGGATACCGAAGCTGTAATGCTCGATATTGCAAGGTACAGATACAATGACCGCGAGAGATTGGAAGAAGAGTTTGCAAAATCAATAACAGGCAAGTATCCTCACGTGAGAATCGGGAATATCAGTAATGTTCTGGCATCGATGAGGGTCATAAAGGAAAAGCACGAAATAGACCAGATGCGCGAGGCTATAAATCTCACCGATATAGGGGTAAGACGCCTTTATGAGGTGGCAGAGCCCGGAATGATGGAGTACGAGTTGGAAGCGGAGTTTGCGTACCAGCTTGCGCGCAGAGGCGAGAAGAATTCCTTTGAAACTATTGCGGCTTCCGGAGAAAACGGCGTTATACTGCATTATGTCAGCAACGACAATATGCTAAAGGATGGAACTTTAGTTCTTATGGATCTCGGTTCGGAGTACAAGGAGTACGCTGCGGATATTTCGAGGACATTCCCTGTAAATGGCAAGTTTACTGAGCGTCAGCGGCAGATATACGAGATAGTCCTCAAGGCGCAGGCGGATGTTATCAAAGTAATGAAACCCGGCACAAAGTTTGAGGAACTCAACAAGACCTGCAAGAAGTCGCTGCTTGCAAGTCTGAAAAAGATTGGGCTGGTCAAGAATGAAGAAGAGCTTGCTAAGTATTATTATCACGGCGTAAGTCATTATCTCGGACTCGATGTTCATGATGTAGGGCCGAGGGATACAGAGCTCAAGGCGGGAATGGTGCTTACAGTCGAGCCGGGGCTGTATATTGCAGAAGAAAATATCGGTATCAGAATAGAGGACGATGTGCTGATAACCAAGTCGGGCAACGAAGTGCTTTCCAACATGATTCCTAAAGATCCCGACGAGATCGAGGCAATTATGGCAGAGGCAAAAAAGAGGCGCGGCTCCAATTCGACAAAGACTGCAGCTGCTGCAAAAAAGAATAAAAAATAAAACGGAGGAAGTATGGATCAGAAATTTTTTGACTGGGGCTGGGCGGATGTAGATTCGTTCGTATATCTTGTGGCTAAGGATGCGCCTGTCTGCAGCTGCGTTAGCGCACAGTACGAGGCTCTTAAAGCAAAGGGTTTATTTGAAGCTAAAGCCGGCGAGGTTGGCACGACTGCGGTTGTACATGACGGCAAAATTTACGATGTGGTTCTCGTCGGAGGAGCCGAATCAGTCGATGAAAAGCTGTTTGACGCTTTAGCAAAGGCATTTTCGTACCTAAAGGGCAGAAAGGCTGTAAATATCGGTTTTGATTTTGAGAATGTCTCAGGAAAGGAAAAACGGCTTTCCCGCGCTCTTGGCGAGATATTCACAATGACGGATTATGTATTTGACGATTATAAATCCGATAAAAAACCTTCGACAGTTAAAAACCTTTATTTTAAGGGATTCAAGTACAATGAAAAGGCGTTTGAATACGGGCGTGTGCTCGGCGAATACAATGTGTATGGCAGAAAACTCGTGAATATGCCTGCAAACGAAATGACTCCTGCCAAGCTGGCGGAACTTGCAAAGGCGGAGTGCGAAGCGCGCGGGATACAGGTAGAAGTCAAAGGCAGAGCAGAATGCGAAAAGCTTGGAATGTCGGCATTCTTGGCGGTTGGCGGAGCGTCTGTCAACGAGCCTAAGCTTATAGTCATGAGGTACAAGGGCGCGCCGGATTCGGGTGACGTGCTTGGATTTGTAGGTAAAGGTCTGACATATGATTCAGGCGGACTTTCAATCAAACCGACCGAAGGCATGGTCACTATGAAGTGCGATATGGGAGGCGCAGCAGCTGTGATAAGCGCAATCGCGGGAATTGCAAAGCTTAAGCTTCCTGTAAATGTAACTGCGGTAGTTGCGGCTTGCGAAAATATGGTATCGGGCAGCTCGTACAAGCCAGGCGACATCATAGGCTCAATGGGCGGAAAGTCGATTTTTGTTGACAATACCGACGCGGAGGGCAGGCTGACGCTTGTAGACGCCGTTACATACATCCTCAGAGAAGAAAAGGTAAGCAGGCTGGTAGACGTTGCAACTCTCACAGGCGCTGCGATCAGGGCGCTTGGCGCAAATGTCACTGCGACAATAACAAATAACGATGAATTTATAGGCCAAGTGATTAAGGCTTATGATAAATGCGGTGAAAAAATCTGGAGAATGCCTGTTTTTGATGAGTACAAGGAGGCGCTTAAACACGATTACGCCGATCTTACAAACAGCGCGCAGCCGGGTATGATGGCGGCAGGGCTGTTTATAGAGGCTTTTGTCGGCGAGACTCCTTGGGTGCATCTTGATATTGCAGGCCCTGCGTTTACTTCTAAGCCGGGAGCGCGTTATTCCAAGGGCGGCACAGGTTCTACCGTCAGACCGCTCATCCATCTTGCAAAGAAGATGTCAAAGGGCGGCGATTGCGGAGAAGAAAGCGGCTGCTGCTGTTCTGAAAAGTAATCAGAAAGGCGAAATATTTGTTTTTTGTAACATCCCCTTCCGGAGCGTAGTCTTCGGAGGGGAATTTTTTGCGGTGATGGGAAATTTGAGCAAATCGTCAAAAAGGTCTATAATTACTGTGTATGGGGAGGTGCGGTATGTTAAGTGCAGCAATAGAAGCAGGCGCAGAATACAAATTTGCGGAGCGTGTTGATGAACGCTGATATATTGTTGTTTTCGCTGTCCTGCATACTGCCTTTTTTTTGTTACTTAAGTATTGGATATGCCTCTAAGAGGCTTCTTAAAATAAGGGCCGAGAGTTTTATCGACATAAATAAGCTGGCGTTTCACACCGTTCTTCCGGCCAATCTCTTTTTGAATATTTATGGCTCGGAGCTTGGAGATATCGATTTTGCCGGTGTGCTTGCGTTTTCCGTTATCGCGCTGATAATAGCAGTGGTGTTTTTTTGGACACTCTACCAGATGCGGAATATTCCGAACACCGACAGAAGCGTCTTTATACAGGCGTCTTTCAGAACAAACTTTATACTTTTCGGCATTCCGCTTACGGAGAGAATACTTGGCCATGCACCTTCCGGTCTTGCGGGAATACTCACCGCGGCCGTAATTCCTGCGTTTAATGTACTTGCGATAGTTGTGCTCACCATATATTCCGGCAGCAGCTTCAGTTTTTCCAAAATGCTGAGGGATATGGCAAAAAATCCGCTTCTTGCAGCGGCCGCAGCTGCGGTGCTGCTGAATGCTTTCGGATACAGGCTTCACGGGATGACGCTTCATATATTGCGCAGCCTTGCGGACGCAGCGATACCGATTGCCTTGATGGCGCTTGGCGGCAGGTTTGTGTTTGCGCGAGGATCCGGCAGCGTATTCTACCTTGTAGAGGCTCTGTTGTTTAGGTTGGCGCTGATACCGGCAGTTGCCACTGCGGCTGCGCTGATGCTCGGATTTAGAGGAGAAGCTCTTGCGCTGATTTTGGTGCTGTTTGGAAGTCCCACTTCCGTCACCTCCTACACGATGGCGCAGCAGATGGGTGGAAATGAGCGCCTTGCAGCGCAGCTTTTGGTTTACGGCACATCGCTTTCATCGCTTACGCTTTTTGTTTTTATCAGCATTTATAAAGCGGCGGGATTTTTTTAAGAAATTTTACAACAATATTAAATATGGCAGTTCAACGGACTATAGTGGTATTCGTGTAGTATAATGATAAATACTCATATTCAGCTGGGGGTCATAATGGACATCGTTTATAAAAATGTTAAGGTGGTATACGATCACAACGAGATAAGAAACAGGGTCAGAGAGCTCGGAAGCCGCATAACAGCAGATTATCGCGATAGGAAGCTGCTTGTGATTTCGCTGCTCAAGGGCAGCTTTGTGTTTGCTGCGGACTTGGTTCGCGAGATCGAACTGCCTGTGAGGATCGAATTTATTACAACCTCTATGTATGGGCATGGAACAGTCAACAGCGGGCGGCTTCAGATAACCGACCCTACGCCGGATGATCTTTCCGAGTACGATGTGCTTGTTGTCGATGATATTACCGATACCGCGCTCACAATGACGGGAGTGCTTGAGCATCTTCGTTCAAAATCGCCGAAGTCACTAAAGGCGTGCGTGCTGCTCGACAAACCTTCCCGAAGGCAGACAGAATACACTGCAGACTATGTAGGTTTCGAGATACCCGATATGTTTATAGTGGGCTATGGACTGAATTATGGGGATTATTACAGAAATGAACGCAACATTCTTGCGTTTTTTGAGGATTAGCAGAGGACAGAGTTGATTACTGAATCGGAATTGGAGTTTAGAGAAGCGCTCGTCGCGGGCGCGCTCGAATATATGAAATCATGCAGGCGTACGCTTCATCAGATGCCGGAGCTTGCAAATGAGGAATACAAAACACAGGAATTTATCATAAGAGAATTAGAGGAAATGGGCGTGCCGTACGAGAAGCACGACACCGCCGTTATCGGTTTTTTGCGTGCAAGTACCGACGCGGATTTTGCGATTGCTTTTCGTTCCGATATGGATGCTCTGCCTGTTTGCGAAAATACGCGCTGCAGTTATCCGTCGCTTAATCCCGGCAAAATGCACGCCTGCGGACACGACGGGCATATGTCGATGCTGCTTGGAATGGTGCGAATACTGACGAGGACGGATGTCAGGAGAAGCTGCGATTTTGTCTTTGTGTTCCAGCCTGCGGAAGAGAGCGTTGGAGGAGCGGCGCCGCTGATAAAGACAGGTTTTATAGAGCGTTACAAGGTCAGGCAGATATTTGGCATACATCTTCATCCAAGCATTCCGGAAGGCAGGTATGCAACTGCGGCAGGGCCGTTTATGGCGCTTGGAACGGATTTTAATATCACTGTAAGAGGAGTAAGCGCACATGCTGCGATGCCGCACCTTGGGATAGACGCGCTGCTTGCCGCCGCTCATTTTACAACTAATATTCAGCAAATTGTCTCGCGTAATACCGATCCTGTCGAAACTGCTGTATTTACCATCGGCTCTATTCGCGCGGGCGAACGCAGAAATATCATAGCCAAAGAAGCGTACATGGAGGGGGTCTTTCGAACCTTTAGCAGAGAGCAGGCACTATATGTTGAAAAGCGGATGCGCGAAATCGCTGCAGCGATTGAAATAGCCCATGGTGTGAAGTTCGAGTTTTGGGTGGATCACAAATATCCGCCGGTCAATAACGACGCGGAATTAGCCGAGGAGTTTTTCGGACTGAATCCCAATGCGGACAGGATAAAGCCTCAGATGATCAGCGAGGATTTTTCTTTTTATCAGGAGGTAATTCCGGGACTGTTTTTTTTCGTCGGTACGCGCAATGAGGAAAAAGGGCTGGTAAATCCGCTTCACAGCGCAGAGTTTGATTTTGTTCCCGACGTGCTTGCAAACGGACCGAGGGCATATCTAAATCTCCTTATAAGCAGGGGATATATAACGGAAGAAAAACCAACCGGTAAATGATAAAAAATATCAATAATGCGAATGACAAGAGTAAAAAAGTGACATGAGTAATATCAATAACGCGAACTATACGAGGGATAAGAACGCTATGAATGATACGAAAGATATTAACGCTACGAATGATACGAACGCTATGAATGAACGTGGAGCAGCTAATGCTTGCGATGCTCCGATGGCTTCTTGTTATGCATCGGCGGCCGTTTGTGCTGCAGCGGTTGCCGATGCCGAGGGCGCAGCAGCCGCTTTTGAAAGGCGGTTTAATACATTTGGCATGCTGTTTTGTGTAGCTGCCGCATCTGTTTTTGTTACGCTCGGCGGCTGGCTTCAGATGCGGGATGTCGTAAGCGGTCTGCTCGTGACCGAGTTTGGAATAATACTTGGATGCGCCGTGCTTTACGCGGCTATAACAAGGCAGGATTTCAAAAGCTTTTTTCGGCTTAGAAGCGCAAAATTTTCGGTGTATGTCAAGGTGTTCTTTATGGGGATTTTTGCGCTTCCGATATCGATGGCGCTGAATGCAGTCGCCGTTTATATAATCACGCAGTTTGGCACATATGCCACGCCGGAACTTCCGATAGCGAGCGAGGCATCCGGCTTGTTTATGTCGATATTTACAATCGCGGTTTCTGCGGGCATATGCGAGGAATTTATGTTTAGAGGCGCGCTGCTTTCGTCTTTTGAAAAAAATATGGGTTACAGAAAGGCTGCGATTATTTCTGCGGTGCTGTTCGGGCTGTTCCATTTCAATCTTGGAAATCTGCTTTCCCCGATTTTTTTAGGTCTTATATTTGCGCATGTGACACAGACGACAGGTTCAATTTTTCCGGCGATTTTCGGGCATTTTATGAATAATACCTGGGCGGTGCTGCTTGGGTTCTGGGCTACAAAGAAGCTTGGAAATGAGGAATTAGCCGTCGCTGCGGGTGCATCTGCATCGGGGACGATTACGCCTGCGCAGTTTACAGTAATAGCCGTGATACTTTTGGCTGTGATCGTCGTGTGTGCGCTGGCGATTCGTGTGCTGCTCAGGTCTATTAAGCGTTCATATCCTAAGCGCAGAAGCGAGCTTATCGGCGCGCCGGTAGAGGAAAGGCTTGACTATGTTTCGGAACATTACAGCCTTTGGGAGTCGCGCAGGGGTGCGTTTGGCATAGTGCCTGCTCTGCTTATGCTGCTGTTGGTCGCTGCGTATTCATTTTTGCAGTATATCCAGTTTTTCGGAACAATTTGATGCCGGATTTTCGGCACGGTTAATTGCCCGAAGGGGATTATATAAAAATTTTTGTGAAATTTTGGAGGTGTGAAATGAGCAAGCAGAGAATGGATAAACTTGTAACAGGAGTTTCTAAAAACAGGGAAGTGAGGATTTACTTTGCGGATACGACTCAGACGGTAGAGGAACTCAGGCGAATACACGACGCATCCCCAATGTCGGCAATGATACTTGGAAGGCTTGCTACAGCAGCTCTTATGATGGGTATGATGAGCAAGATAGACGAAGAAACGGTCAGCATACAGATAAAAGGCGATTCGCTAATGCGACAGGCGATCGCCGTTGCGGATACAAAGGGCAATGTAAAGGTTGCTTCAAATTATACAAAGGTTGAGTCGATTTATGATGCGAACGGTGCGCTCGATGTGCCGCGCGCAGTCGGCAATGGAACATTATTCGTCATAAGGGATATAGGAAGAGGAGAACCGTTTGTTGGGCAGGTGGAGATCCAAGGCGGAGGAATAGCCGACGATCTTGCGCACTATTTTGCCCAGAGCGAGCAGATAGCCACTGCGGTAGAGCTTGGCGTGCATCTGTCGAGCGCCGAAGCGAATGTCAGGGCAGCGGGAGGAATAATCATCCAGCTGTTGCCGGGCGCAAGCGACGAGACGATAGATTATCTCGAAAAACAGCTTGCACATAAGGACGGAGTTTCGCAGAGCATACAGGATACTGTCGACATCGCTGTCACGGCTAAAAAACTTATGGGTGATCTCGGACTCGTCGAGCTTGAGAGTTATGCGTTGCGTTACCATTGCGGCTGCAAGCGTTCCAAGATGCTCGAAGGTTTGTTCAGGCTTGGAGCCGACGAGCTAAAGAAGATGATTCATGAGGATGGAGGCGCCCAGACACAGTGTCATTTCTGCGGAAAGATACAGAACTTCTCGGTTTATGAGCTAAGAGAATTGATAAGGCGTATAGAGGGCGAGTAATCAAGTATAAAATCTTACAAGGTTTTTTGTGCAGGTTTTTTGATGTGACAGACAAGTGCGGAGAGCAATCGCGGCAGAATTATGATCAAAATCGCTTGCATTGTTCGTGTTTGTTAATAAATAGGGGGAATTTTGTTTAGATATATAAAAGGTTTTAAGTGGCTGCTGGCTGTTTCCATGCTCATCAGCCTTGTTTCGGCAGCTATCAAGGTGCAGCTGCCGGTGGTAGTAAGGTATGCGATAGACGTGCTTATTGGCGGCGGGGTGTCGGAAAATCTGCTGTTTTCGCAGTATATCCCGACGCTCGCTTCTGCGTTCTTTGCAATAGCTGCAATAAAGTGCGGCGAAGCGCTGCTCAGGTATTTTTCGGGAGTTATTAAGAATATTGCCGTAGAAAATGTGGGAGAAAGACTTAGGAATCGCCTGTATTCGCAGATTCAGAATTTTTCGTATGGCACTCACAGCAAACATCAGTCGGGAGAACTGGTTCAGAGGTGTACGTCCGATGTCGAGACCTATCTTGAATTTTACAGGACTCAGGCAGATGAGGTCGGCAGGCTTGCTGTCATCATGGGGATGTCAATAGTTATAATGTTCGGCATGAATGCGGCTCTGACTCTTATTGCGATCGGACTTATGCCGATAGTGGCTGTGATATCGCTGACCTTCCATAAACGCATAAGCAAGCAGTTTGAGGCTGTCGATCAGCAGGAGGCCAATCTTACATCTATAGCTCAGGAGTCGATGTCCGGTATAAGGGTTGTGCGCGCATTTGGCATGGAACTGCACGAAATCCAGCGTTTTGGCGCGTCGAATGGCAAATTTTACGATATGCTTTGCGGTCTTGGCAAGCAATTCAGCGCGTATTTCAGTATAACCGATTTTCTGTCCATAGGACAGCTTGCGGCGACGCTGATTCTCGGCGGGCTTTTTGTTATAAATGACGAAATGACCGTGGGTACGCTTTTGGCGTTCCTGATGTACAGTGAATGGCTTTCGTGGCCGTTAAAGCAGCTTGCAAGAATCGTCACAAGGATGGGCAAGGCGTTTGTTTCTGCAAAGCGAATAAGCGAAATACTGGATACGCCGGTTGATGAAGACGACGGTAAGCTTCGTCCGGAGATCAGCGGCGGCATTGTATTTGACAATGTCAGTTTTGCTTACGAGTCCGGAAAAAACGTGCTCGAATCGATCAGTTTTGAGATCGGTGCAGGTAGGACGCTCGGCATACTCGGCCATACAGGTTCGGGCAAGTCCACTCTTGTTATGCTGCTTCAGAGGCTTATGGATTACGAGGGCAGCATAAAGATAGACGGCACAGAACTGAGAGATATCAGCAAGGATTATATCAGGAGCAAGGTCGGGCTTGTGCTGCAGGATACATATCTATTCTCTAAGACTGTAATGGAGAACATAAACATACTCGGTTCGCACAGCGCGGAGGAAGTGTACAGAGCCGCAAGGATAGCGGATGTCCACGGCAGCATAACTTCGTTTGCCGATGGGTATGACACCATGGTTGGCGAAAAGGGCGCACAGCTGTCCGGAGGGCAGAAGCAGAGGGTGTCGATATCGAGAACGATTATCGAAGACAAGAAAGTGCTCATTTTTGACGATTCCCTGTCTGCGGTGGATGCCGAAACAGATATGAATATACGTGAGGCGCTCGATGAGAACATGGGAGGAGCTACCCGTATAATTATTTCGCACAGGATCAGTACAGTGATGAATGCTGACAAAATCTTGGTGCTCAAGGATGGAAAGATTGCCGAGACCGGCACTCATGAAGAGCTTGTGCAGGGCGCAGGGCTTTACCGCAAGCTGTGGGAAATCCAGACATCTGAAGACTGATAGGGGGATCTGATGGAAAATATTCACATAAAAGAAACTGCGGGCGACAAAAAGAAGATTTTGCCGCTCTGGATAGGAATAATAAAATATTTGTGGGTTCTCAAGAGAGACTTGCTGAAAATGGTTGCAATAAACCTGTTTTTGGCGCTCAATCTCGTTATAGATCCAATAGTGGTTTCGATAGCGATAGATAAATTTATAACCCAAAAGAACAGCGGGGGGCTTGCAGGGCTTGGAGCGGTATACTTTGCCGTGATAATAGTCGTGTGCTGCGTGGTCTACTATTTCTGCATACTCGGCTTTAGGATAGAGGCTGCGATGTCCCACAAGTTCAGAAAGGATCTGTTCGATAAAATCCAGGCATTGTCTGTGGAGTATTTTGATAAAAATCCGGTAGGCAGCATAATATCCCGAATGGGCTCCGATACAAACCGAATCTGCGAAGTGCTCGCCTGGGGGCTGCTGGATTTGTTTTGGGCGGGCGGCTATATTGCGATAATGTCGGTTGTAATGCTGATAGCAAATGTAAAGCTGGCGCTGATTATACTTGTCTGCATACCGCTTCTTGGATTTGTAACATGGTTTTTGAGCCGGAAAGTGCTGGTGCTTCAGCGTGCTGTGAGATCTGCAAATTCAGAAATGACTGCAAAGCTGAGCGACGGTATCTTCGGTGCAAGGACTTCGAAAGTGCTTAGACGCGAGAAGCTGAATTGCGAGGAATTTGGCGCGGTTACGCTTAAAATGAAGCAAAAATCGATAGCGTCTTCGGTGTTGGCATCGGCGTACACTCCGGCGCCTATGGCGCTGTCTTCGATCGCGATGGGGCTTGTGTTAGTGGTCGGCGGAGGTATGGTCAGCAGAGGCGAGATAACAATCGGCATGGTTTCTTTGTTTTTTTCGTACGCCAATATGATATTTGATCCGATAACTCAGGTGATCGATATATTTTCAAATCTGGTTAGAGCTCATGCAGCGGGTGAGAGGGTGATGGGACTGCTTGCGACTGAACCATCTGTGGTGGATACAGCTGAATCCGTCGAAAAATATGGGGATATAAGGAATCCGAGGCTGGAGAACTGGGAGGATATTGACGGAGATATAGAGTTTAGAAATGTGAGCTTCTACTACAAAGAGGGCGAGTATATATTACGTAATTTTAATCTGAAAGTGCCGCGCGGAACGACTGTAGCGCTTGTCGGTCGCACAGGAGCGGGCAAGACCACGATTGTGAATCTTGCGTGCAGATTTTATGAGCCGCAGGAGGGGCAAATTCTGATTGACGGCGTAGACTACCGCGAAAGGACCCAAGGCTGGCTCCACAGTCATCTTGGCTATGTACTTCAGACTCCTTTTCTGTTTTCTGGAACGGTTCGCGAAAATATCGCATATGGCAAAATGGACGCTTCTGATGATGAAATTGTAACCGCGGCGAAGCTTGTCAGAGCGCATGATTTTATAGAAAAACTTGCAGATGGCTATGATACTCAGGTTGGCGAGGGCGGAGCGCTGCTCTCCGGCGGACAGAAGCAGCTTATTTCTTTTGCCAGAGCGGTGCTGCGATCTCCTGCGATATTTGTGCTCGACGAGGCGACTTCTTCTGTTGATACAGAAACAGAGAGCCTGCTTCAGGAGGCGCTTGGAGTGGTGCTCAAAAACCGCACGAGCTTTGTGGTGGCGCACAGGCTTTCTACAATCAGAAACGCCGATATTATATTGGTAATTGACGACGGCGGCATTGCCGAACAGGGAAACCACGCTGAGCTTATGGCGCTGCGCGGGTATTACTACAAGCTTTACACAAATCAGCGCTACGACGAAGGCTCCCAAAAGTTGCTTTCTCGCGCGTGATAAGTAACTGCGGCATTTACGAACATCAGCAGGACGATGTTGCAGAATAAAGATTAAATAACGAGTGCCATACATTTTGCGAAACCGATTTTGTTATCATCGCTCCCATCCGCGGTCTTGGTTTTTGTAGGCTGATGGTCGACCGTTCTCTTGGTTCTTTGTTTTTCGCACTCTTTTAGGCGGACGGATTTCCGATTGCATTACAGCAAGCTGATTTCGTTTCTGAAATTTATAGAAGTTGTTAATCTATAAGTAATATGTTATAATTAGAGCGCAATAATCATAGAGTGGTGAACGATGGATATTGAGCGCTTTTTAGAGATGAAATACGAGGAATTGTTTCCTGCGCTGTCCGGGCAGCTGTTGTCTGATCCCGGCAGCGGCAGGCTGCTTATCGAAAAACTCTCTGCTTCTGAGCTTTACAAATCGGATTTTTCGTTTAGGGCAAGCATCGACAGTGCAGAGGGAATGCTTCATTTGTTAGAGGGCGACTACGAGGGCGCGATCCGCAAAATAGCGGAGCTTATCGAGCGCGTTTCTGCGCTTGGTCTGTGGAAGCTCAAAGCGGCAAACTGGAACAATCTCGGCAATGCTTTTAATGCACTTCAAATACGCGAGCGCGCGCTTGAGTGTTACTCTCATGTCATAAATGAAGAGCGTCGGCACGGCGAAAACGACATCTCTTCTGTGGCGTACTACAATATTTCCGTACTGTATGCCAGTTCAAACGCTCTTGAAAAAGCGCTCGAATTTGTAGAGATGGCAATCGATACTCTAAAGACGAGTGAGCGCCGCAAAAACGATATTTCGAGACAATTTTTATACATGACTTTTTATATGCAGCTTTTGAGCAGGACCGACCGCATAGAAAAGGCAAGGGAAGTGTATGGCCTGCTCATGGATATGGAGCCGGACAAGCGCGTTCAGGAACTGCGGTTTTCCTTTTATGCGGCTGGACTTTATTACAAATTTGCAACAGAAGATCACGGTAATTGCCGCGATTGGTACAGGGATATCCTTGCGCTGGTCGATGAGCGCGATTTTACCAGAAAGTATATAGTAATAAATGCGTACGCCGAGGTTTGCGAGAAGTATGGGCTTTCATACGATTATTACGGGGAGCAGCTGCTCGAAGCGGAGAATCTGCCGGAAGCGCCTTCGGCATACATAAATGCCGAAGTATACCGCAGGCTCAGGAATTACTATATATACAAGGGTGACAAAGAAAATTTGGAACGTGTCACAGAGAAATATATCGGCTACATGGACAGGGCGCTCAGCGATTTTCAGGAGAAGCAGCGCCATTCGCTCGACACTTTGAATAGCGTCATATTGTGCGAGAACAGCGAGGAAGTAAACTCTAAAAATATAGAGTTAAAAATGATTGCCGAAGAAACTCTCAGAATGAAGCGCGAGCTGGAACGGACATATTCGCGATACGAGCTTGTGAGCGCTATCGGCAGAAATATTGTATCCTCTACAAATTTTGACGAAGTGGTAGATATGATTTTCGAAACGCTCAGAGAGCATGTGCCGCTGGAATCATTTGTGCTTATGATGTATGACGCTCCGAAGAATGAGCTTCGATCGGCGGCAGTATATTATAAACACAGAGTTTGCGACGAAATTATCGTACATCCTGAAGATGGCGAGAGCATGATTGCAAAATGCTTTAGGACCGGCGAGGTAGTTGTAAGTGACGCGAGAAGGGACAAAAATCTCAAAAGGCTTTGGAAAAATGAATGTTTGATGAACTCTGCCGTATTTGCGCCTCTGAATGTCGGCGAAAAATGTATTGGAGTTTATTCCGTTCAGAGCGGCGTTCACGATTCATACGGAGAAGAGGAGCTCAGCTTTTTGAAAATACTTCAGCCATACCTTGCGATAGCGCTTAATAATGCGATACATCTCTGGAAACTTGAGTATGAAATCGAGTCGAGACGAAACGCTCAGACGCGTCTGGAAAATGAGATAATGGGTCATATGAAAACACAGGAGGATCTCCAGAACGCTTACGATAAGCTGGAGCTTATATCATCACTTGATGGACTGACGCAAATAAGCAGCAGGCGCGATTTTGAGAACCGATTCCTTGCGATGCTTCGGACGGCTTCGGAATATTCGAGCGCGGTATCCGTTTTTATGATGGATATCGATAATTTTAAGGTTTATAACGATACATACGGGCATCTCGAAGGCGATGAGGCGCTTAAGCTGGCTGCGAAGGAATTCAGGAGAGAGCTTGATGTTGTCGGTGGGCTCTCCGCCAGATTTGGGGGAGAGGAATTTATCGGGGCGTGTATCGGAATAGAAGCGGAGGAATGCCGCAGGATAGCGCAGAGGATTTGCGACGGCATCAGAGAGCTTGGAATAGAGAATAAAAACAGCCTCGGCGGCATACTGACCGTCAGTATCGGAGTGAGCGCAGCTGTAGGAATCGGACCGGAAAGCAGGTCTGATATTATGCGCCTTGCAGATATTTCACTTTATGAGGCTAAGGATTCCGGAAAGAACAGGGTAGTTCTCAATCATATGTAGGAAGCAGTACATTTACTATACACAACAAAACATAACAAATATAGTAAATGTACAATACAATGCCTAAGAGGTGTACAAGTGAAATTCTTCGTATAGGCAAACGCGGCTAATAAGCAAGCTCATTTACTATATACAACAAAGTATAACAAATATAGTAAATGAGCGAATGTATTGTTTATCAGATGTGTATGTAAAAACTCACGCAGCAAATGAACAGTCGGCGTTTTGATTTTTTTGCCGAAATATGAGAAAATAATAGGATGATTAAGCTTACAAATGTTTGCAAGACATACAAAGTCGCCAGACGCGGAGCAGGCTTTTCTGAGGCCTTCAAAGCGCTTTTCAGGCGCAGCTGCGAGTATGTAGAAGCGCTCAAAGATGTTTCGTTTTCAATAGACGCCGGCGAAATGGTCGGCTATATCGGACCTAATGGAGCGGGCAAGAGCAGTACAATAAAAATAATGAGCGGGATACTCACACCCGACAGCGGAGAGTGCATTATTGGCGGAAGAGTACCGTGGAAGCAGCGCACCGAACATGTCCGAGATATCGGAGTAGTTTTCGGACAGAGGTCGCAGCTTTGGTGGGATGTCCCGGTAATAGACAGCTTTGAGCTGCTACGCGATATTTACAGGATTGATCCTGCAAGTTACGGAAAGACACTTTCGGAGCTGGTGGAGCGGCTTGGAATATCGGAGATAATAAGGACTCCCGTCAGGCAGCTTTCGCTTGGCCAGAGAATGAGGTGCGAAATTGCAGCTTCTCTGCTGCATAGTCCTAAAATACTTTTTTTGGATGAGCCTACCATCGGTCTCGACGCAGCATCCAAGATCGCCGTGCGCGAATTTATAAGGGCTGTCAATCGCGATAACAAAATTACCGTGATACTTACCACGCATGATATGCAGGATATAGAGGCGCTTACGGAGCGTATACTCCTGATAGGGAGGGGCAGGCTGCTGCTTGACGGCTCACTTGCAGAACTAAAAAATCGGAATTCTAAAATCCGTACGCTTACGGTTCAGTACATCGGAGATTTTGTCGCGCAGGAGGGCATCAGTGTTTTAGAACACTATGACGGTTATGTAAGAGCATCTGTAGATACCGAGATTTTAAGTGTTTCAAATGCCATTTCGCTGATTTCGAGGCATGTGGACATTAAGGACATATCTGTTGCGGAAGAAAGCGCAGAGGATATGGTGCTTTCGCTTTACAAGGAATTTCAAATATGAAAAAGTATTTTTCGCTGCTTAAAATGCGGTTTATAGCGGGGCTGCAGTATAGAACCGCCGCGTTTGCAGGCGTTGCGACTCAGTTTGCGTGGGGATATATGCTTATACTGATGTTTCGCGCCTTTTACGAGGCGGATTCCGGCAGCTTTCCGATGCGCTTTGAGGAGCTTTCGAGCTATATTTGGCTGCAGCAGGCGCTGCTTGCGCTGTTTATGTCGTGGTATTTCGATATGGAGATTTTTGAGAGCATAACCTCCGGCGGAGTGGGGTACGACCTTTGCCGACCGCTCGACATATACTGGATGTGGTATGTAAGGAACATCGCGGCAAGATTTGCAAAGGCTGCGCTCAGATGTGTTCCTATACTCTTTGTTGCAGTAATGCTTCCAAAGCCGTATGGCATTTCGATGCCGCATGACTGGGTCGCGGCGTGTCTTTTTGTCGTATCGCTGCTGCTCGGCGTGCTCGTGCTTGTCGCTTTCTCGATGCTTATCTATATTTCGGCGTTTTACACTATTTCTTCGGAGGGGATAAGGGTACTTTCGGTATCTGTCGTTGAGTTTTTTTCCGGTGCGTTGATACCCTTGCCGTTTTTTCCGGGCGGTCTGCAGTTGTTTATGAAGCTGCTGCCATTTGCTTCTACTCAAAATACCCCGTTTTTGATATATGTCGGGCATTACGGCAGAATGGAAGCAATTATCAGCATAGGTATCCAGATACTTTGGTTTGTTGTACTCACGATGCTCGGTAGATTGATGATAAAGCGCGCGCTGCGCAGAGTTGTGGTACAGGGTGGCTAAATGAAATTATATTTCAAATATTTAACAATTTCCATAAAATCTAAAATGCAGCACAGAGCATCTTTTGTGATGACTGCACTCGGACAGTTTTTGACATCCTTTACGGGCTTCCTCGGCGTGTACTATATGTTTTCAAGATTTCACAGCGTGAATGGATTTGAGTTTTCCGAGGTTTTGCTCTGCTTTTCGGTCGTGCTGATGGCATTTTCTCTCTCAGAGTGTTTTTTCAGGGGGTTTGACACATTTCCGAACCTGGTGAGAAGCGGTGTGTTTGATCGCATACTTGTTCGCCCTCGTGGGATTTTTTTCCAGGTGTTGGCGTCTAATATGGAATTTTCGAGAGTTGGAAGGCTTGCTCAAGCGGTGTTGATGTTTGCGTACGCGCTCGCCGCGAGCGGGATTGTATGGACCGCGGACAAGGTGTTTACTCTTGTGTTTATGATAGTGGGAGGGGTGGCGGTAGGCGCAGGACTATATATACTCTACGCCGGGATAAGTTTTTTTACTATCGATTCGCTGGAAATTATGAATATTTTTACACATGGCACGTCCGAATTCGGTAAGTACCCACTTTCGATTTATGGCGACGGCGTGCTGAAGTTTTTTACATATGTTATTCCAGTCGCGCTGTATCAGTATTATCCGTTTTTGTATATTTCAGGCAGGTCGGCTAATGTGCTCTATGCACTGCTGCCGCTTGTTTCGGTCGTCTTTGTAGCGCCTTGCTGCTTATTTTTTCGCTATGCACTGAAACGGTATACTTCCACGGGCTCGTGATATAATCAAAGGCATTTGTTAATCTGATGTTATAATAACAAAACAGTATATACACACTT
>JBHAZV010000033.1:0-14636 GCA_041781135.1 Acidaminobacteraceae bacterium | reverse complement strand
GGGATATTGGAGGAATATCTCAGAGAGAATATCAGGGAGGTAAGAAATATGTTCTTCGGAGAATACGATTACGAGACAGACATAAGAGTAAAGACGCGCGAATCATACGATGCAGGCATGAAATTAGGCGAAGAACGCGGCATAAAACTTGGTGAAGCAAGAGGCGAAGAACGCGGCATAAAACTTGGTGAAGCAAGAGGCGAAGAACGCGGCGAAGCAAGAGGCATAAAGCTTGGCGAAGCAAGGGGCGAGCAGCAGAGCAAGCTTCGGATCGCCTCGCAGATGAAGCTGGAAAATTTAGATTTTGGTCTGATTTCCAAACTCACAGGACTTTCTCTTGAGGAAGTGGAAGCGCTTTAATCTCGCTTTCGTTATGCAGTCTCATTGATAATAATGCACATCTGCTGCTATATTAGAAGCGGAGGAATTTATGAATCTTCAGGAATCAGGTGAAATGTACCTGGAAACAATCTACATACTATCCAGCAAGAATCCAATGGTGCGCTCAATCGATGTAGGCGAATACATGGGCTATTCCAAACCAAGCGTGAGCCGCGCCGTCAGGATACTAAAAAGCGGCGGTTTTATAACAGTCGATCCAGACGGAAGTATAAAACTGACAAAAAATGGAATGGCAAAAGCAACAAAAATTTACGAACGCCACACGATACTCACCGAGCTGCTCACTAAAATAGGCGTCAGCGAGGATATTGCCTCAACCGACGCCTGCAAAATAGAGCACGTTATAAGCGACGAAACTTTCGAAGCGGTTAAACGCCTAAATGCCCAGCTACAATAAATATTTTTTTATAAATTTCGCCACCTTAGGATAACAGTCAAGGCGGTTTTTAAGTTTGGCAATACCGTGACCCTCATCCTCATAACATAAATATTCCACCGTCCTGCCGAGCTGCGTCAACGCCTCTACAGCCTGCTCCGCCTCTGTAACAGGCACCCGCGGATCATTTTTGCCCTGTACTATCATAATCGGAGCGACAATATCCTTTATTTTTGAAACCGGAGATACCTCGCGCAGCAACTCACGATGGTGCGCCAAAGTTCCGTACTCGCTCTCGCGGTGCGGTCTTCGATAATCAGCTGTATTTTCAAGGAAAGTCACAAGATCGTACATACCTACGGTATCGACCGCGCACGCCCAGAGCTTTGGATATCTCGCCGCACACGAAAGTGTCATAAAACCTCCATACGATGTTCCCGAAACCCCAATTCGTCCGGCATCAGCAATTCCCTCCAAAATGAGGTGTTCGACGAGACTCTCAATATCTTTGACACTGTCAAGCCTCTTTTCGACATCATCAAGATGCGAATATTTTTTGCCGTAACCCGAACTTCCCCTGACATTTGGAGCGACAACGGCTATACCCTCGCTGACGAGATACTGTATAAAAGGTTCAAAAGACGGTACTTCCTGTCCCTCAGGGCCACCATGAATTTCTATAATCACCGGCAGATTCTTCTTCTCCGCCCCATTTGGAACATAAAGCCAGTACGGAACAACAAGTCCGTCAAACGAACGGTATGTATGCAATTCGGGTTCTACAAGCACATCCAAATCCTCGCTCAAAACCTGCTGTTCGCTGAGTCTGCGGCATACCCCGTCATCAAGATCCATCATCCATATTCCAAGCGGATTTCTGCCGCTCTCCGCAGAAAACAGCAGCTTATAGCTGTCGGGAGCCCACGAAGGCTGCTGATAAAAACTGAGCACTCCGGCAGGATAATCCGGCACTTCTACCTCGACCCCCCCACTATTCAAATCGTAAACATGAAGCTTTGTATACCCCGCCTCGTTTACAAAAACCGCAAGATACCTGTCGTCTCTCGATATTGCCATTCTTTCGGCATCCCATTCATATGAATAGATGCTTTTCATATCGCCAGACACAACATCGTAAAACCACACACCCACAAAATCGCTGTCCCTGTCGCTTAAAAGATAGAACCCACTGCAGTCGTTCTTCCAAACCGGCTCTGTTTCAACCGAAATTTGACCGCAGCCACGCGGAACCCTGTGTGATTCTCCGCTATCGAGATCTGTTATCCAAAGCGCGTTATCAGAACTACCTTTAAGCTTATTATAGAGTATGTATCTTCCGTCAGGAGACATACCTGCGTCACACGGCCAGTTGTAATTATCGTCAAACTGCTGTACAAGCCGCTCCTTTCCGGTATTCAGATCCATTTTCCATATATCAAACGTTCTTTTAGAGCGTTTATTGCAGGCATAGGCGACATAATCACCATCAGGAGATACCCCGCCTATGAGATGGCGCACATCATGAGTATCCGTAATCTGCCTGAGCTCTTTCTGCGCGGACAGCATATATATCTGCTCACATTCGCTGCCGGAGCTGTCCTGCCCGAAAACAACGCTCCTGCTTCCCAAATGACTCTTAAGACTGAACGTACGCACTTCTCTTTCAGTAAGTACGATTCTTTCGCCGCTTACTATATCAAGAGTCCAAATATGATCACCAGAATTATCATGCCGTATATACGCCACAGTCCTGCCATCGAGCCAAACCGGACTCCTCTCGGCAGGCATTTCGAGGTATCGCCTCAGTTTTTCACTGCCTTTATTATTATTTTTCATTTGCACCTCTGCTGTCTCAAACTCTATTTTTATTAACGATCGGAGCTTTATCTTTCAGATAATCGCACACGAGCAGTCCGCACTCAAGCTGTATTGAGACGAGTTTTCTGATAGGAACCACCTCGTAATTTAGCTGCGATTCAAGATATTCAGTCTCATCAGCGTGAATTTTTTCCGCTTCAGCTATAACATCTCTAAACAACTCAGCCGCCTGCTCTGTCACATTTTCTTTGTCAAGCTCGTACTCACACATTCCTATAAGCATGCCGAGAGTGAGCAAACTGTAAAACCTCGAAAGCAAAAAACTGTCGAATTCTTCGGCAACTGTCGCAAGACGCCCATATTCAGGCTCTGTCTGCGCCATTTTTTTTATGCTCTCATAACCTGCTCCCCTTGTAAATGCTTTAATCGCCATAAGGTACTGATTATCGACGCCAACATAATCTTCCAACCTTGCGATATACGAGCAAATCAGTTTATCGTGTTTCTCGGACATCTCTATTTTGGAGAGTACGCAATCCCTGCGAATCCTGCCGCTGTCACCCTGATCCATAATTCTCTCATCATAAAAATATGGAAGCTCCGTCAAAAGTGTGAAAGAACCATATTTTTCTCGTGCATAGCTCTCGCTGCAATTCCCGGCGCTTATTTTTTCCGGAATATTTTTTTCTCCATATTTTTCCAGATAATCGTAATCCTGCTCTATGCCGAGAGCCTGAAAAACAGCCGGCGAGAGCTCTACACACCACGGCACCTCCGATTCACCTAAATTCAGCGGCACACCCACTCTTTCGGCAGCATTTCGCATCTGTCCATAAAGAGGATCCAAAGCACCCGAAATATACCAGTACACCCCTCCGAATCCAGCGTTATGAAGCGAATATATAAAATGCGGTTTTATTTCGTCTATGAGCTTCATCATAGCGACAGTCTCCGGAATGGAGTCGTGAAAATGCAGCTCCTTGTAATCCACCGGAAAAGTCCAGTCTACCTGCTGATGCCCTGCAGGGCGGAAAAAATATCTCGAATAATTCTTTATATTATATGGCCCCTTCAGCCATCTTTCATTCTTTTTCAAACCATCGGCATCCCATGCCTTTACGACATACCATGTATAATCGAGTTCATCACGCAGCTCTTTATCTGCCGCTAACTTTTCAGTAAAATACTCGAGCATCATCGTTCCGATCGGTTCATTGGGATGAGGGCAGCCAAACATAAGCGCATTTTTTGATCCGCTTCCTATCTTAAGACAAACTATATCCCTGCCCTCCTTTGTCTCTCCAATACTGAACACCGAGACAACCTCGGAGAACCTTTCGGCAAGACGCCTCGAACTTGCATCTAACTCTTCTAATGTCAAAAATTCCTTGTAATCGGGTATTCCTTCGAGCAATCTTTGAAAAACACCTTTCATATAAACAACCTCCTTAATTTCACGCACCGAGGCACGAATCCTGCTTGCTGCTCAGTAAACTGAGCGGATCGCCGCACGCAGATCACACTTAAAAATCGGCGCCCTGGGGCGCCGATTATATTTACGCTGCTACTTTTCTACGTAGTATGTAAATGTGTACTCATTCCAGCCCCATTTTCCCGCTCCGTCTATCGGAAGATTTCTGAGGTCTGATCGAGATGCTTCATATCCTGCCCAGCCAACAACGTTTATTGCAGGCAGATCTCTGATGAGCAGCGCCTGAGCCTGCTTGTAGTATTCAGCACGCTTTGCCATGTCGCCTTCAGCTGCGCCAAGTCTGCAAAGCTCATCAAATTCAGGGTTTTCGTAGCTTGCATAGTTAGAACTTGAACCGGTTCCATACCTGCTTGCGAGCGCCGCAGGGTCTGGTCCCATAAATCCGCCCTGAGCTTCGATCATCCAATCTCCGCCAGGTCCTACTTTTTCAGCCCATGCATTGAACTCTGAAACTATAAGTTCAATTTCGATACCCGCCTTGGCGCAGTTCGCTATAAGAAGCTTTGACATATCTACCAGCGGACCTTCAAACGCATCCAGAGTAATTCCTCTCACGTAGAAACCGTCTGCATCCTTTTTATATCCCGCCTCTTCAAGCACCTTGATCGCTTCTTCAATATTGACATCAGGATATACATCCTTAGTATTTGCGGCCCATTCCACAACAGCAGGATATGCGCACCATTCTGGAGGCATGATTCCATTTGTTACTTTGCTCGAAATGTCATTTCTGTCTACACAAAGAGCGATCGCCTTTCTGACAGCCAGATCTGATACTTTTTCAGCCTTAAGATTAAAGATGAATCTCCAAGGTGAAGGATAGATATTTCTGTCGCATCTGAAATTAGGATCCGCAAGAAGCTGATCTAAGAAAGCGTCCGGGATCATTGCAATAGTATCGACTTCACCATTTATAAGCGCCTGAATTGCAGTAGTATCGTCAGGTATAATGCTGAAAATCAGCTTATCGAGATGCGGAGCGCCGTCATGATAGTTCGGATTCTTTACGAGCACGGTTTCGACGCCCTGCTTGTAAGACTCAAACATAAACGGACCTGAGCCGACAGGTTTTGTCTTAGCCGCTTCGTTTTCTTCCCAAGGCTGACCATTATTGTAAATGTGCTCCGGAAGAATGAATGTCGCATACCAGCCGATCCTCGCTACAAAACTGACATCCGGCTGATTCATATGGAACACCACTGTCAGAGGATCTACAATCTCAATAGAATCTACAATCTGCATTGCTGAACTGAAGTAGCAAGTTTCATGTTCCTTGATATAGTCGAATGTGTACTTGACGTCTTCGGCGTCGAGCGCCTCGCCGTCGTGCCATTTCATGTTAGGCTTAAGATAGAAAGTAATCGTCATAGCATCGTCAGAAACTTCCCATCTTTCTGCCGCATCCGGAATCGGACTCTTGCTGCTGTCAAGCTTTGTAAGACGGTTGTACATATTCTGCACGATTGCATATGCATTGTCGTCGGCAGCTGTGTCCGGGCAGAAAGACATCGGGTCGCCTGATTCTCTTATAATCAGAACGCCGCCTTCTTTGATCTTTTCGCCTTCGGCAACTGTTGTTGTAGGCTGTTCATTTCCTGAGTCAGCCACAGTGGTTGTAGTTGACGCAGGCGTGTTGTTACAGCCTACAAACAAAGTAGCCATCATCACCAATACCATCAGTATCGAGATAATTCTTTTCATAAATTCCTCCTTTATTTCATTGCTTAGCGATCAAATCGCAATAAGCATAATGAGTGTCGCCGATAATATGCTTTTCAGGGTACTTTTCCCTACAGGCAGCAGTCGCCCTCGGGCATCTCGGTGCAAAATAACAGCCAGGACCCGGATCGATAGGCGTAGGCGGCTCGCCCTCTATTCTGATATGCTCCCTTTCCTCAAAAGGATCTATTGACGCGCAATTAGAGATCAACGCCTGCGTGTATGGATGTTTCGGATTTTTAATAACTTCATCTGCGAGCCCGTATTCCACTATCCTTCCGAGGTACATCACAGCAATCCTGTCGCAGGTATACCTCGTAAGCGCGATATCGTGACTGATAAAAACAACTGCCGCATCATTTTTTCTCGCGAGGTCGATAAGCATATTGATGATATCGGCTCTTACAGATACGTCGAGCATGGAAACCGGCTCATCGGCAATAATAAACTGCGGTTTGAGAAACATCGAACGTATAATCGAGATCCTCTGAAGCTGTCCTCCCGAAAGCTCGTGAGGATACCTCTGTATAATGTCCTCAGCCGGCACGAGCCCGCCGCTTTCAAGAGCCGAAAGTATTATCTGGAGTCTTTCGTTCTCATTTGATCCGATCCCGTGATGCTTGAGCGGACGCAAAAGTATCTTTTTTATAGTATCTCGCGGCGTAAATGTATCAAATGGGTTTTGAAACACTATCTGGACCATTCTTCTGAATTTTTTAGGATCGTCCGCAAGCAGTTTAGATGTCGATACTCCGTTTATAAGCACATCTCCGCGTGTAGGCTCTTCCAAACGCGTCAGCATTCTGCCAAGGGTACTCTTTCCGCAGCCCGATTCACCGATAACGCCAAGGATTTCTCCCTTTTCTATACTGAGTTCGACGCCATCGACAGCCTTAACATGCTTCTTTTGCCCAAAACTTTCAAACAACTTGCCGGACTTGTAAGGATACCACTTTGTCATATTTTTTATGTCGATATATGCCACTATTTCTCACCTCCCTCGGCAAAAAAGCACGCAACTCTGCCGTTTTCCCCGATCGCCTCCAAAGCCGGCTTCTCTCTTTTGCATTTTTCGGTTGCCTTGCTGCATCGCGGCGCAAATACGCAGCCTTCGATTTTCTTGGATAAATCGGGGAGATAACCCGGTATAGACTCCATTTTCTCGTTTTCTCCCTTTAATGACGGGAACGCCTTCAGCAGCATTTTTGTATATGGATGCCGCGGAGAAACCATCACATCTTTTACAAGTCCAAACTCGACCACTTCTCCGGCGTACATAACGGCAATTTTGTTGCAGCTCGTAGATACAACGCTCATATCGTGAGTTATCATAATCCTCGTCGTCTTGAGTTCTTTTTCCATCTCGACGATTTCTTCAAGTATCTGTCCCTGAGTGACAACATCGAGCGCGGTCGTCGCTTCGTCAAATATAAGCAGCTTAGGCGAATACAATAAACTCATTGCAATCGCTACCCTCTGGAGCATACCTCCGCTCATTTCGTGAGGATACAAATCGTAAACGCGTTCCGGCAGATTGACAAGCTTGAGCAGACGCGCGGTAATGCTTCTTATCTCTTCCTTTTTGGCATTAGGCTCATGAACTCTGTATATATCCTCTATGACAGTGCGAATCCTGTGAACCGGGCTGAGCGAGTTCATAGCTTTCTGAAATACAACGGCAATCTGCACCCAGCGAAGCTCATTCATCTCCTTTTCGCTTATTCCTATCAGATTATGCTTTTCAAGAAAAATTGCGTCGCCGCTGATCTCCGTCTGTTTTTTAGGCAGCAGGCCAAGCAGCGCCATTGCAAGTGTACTCTTTCCGCTTCCTGATTCGCCTACAAGTCCGAGCGAATCGCCTTCATAGATGTCGAAAGAAGCGTTTCTGACTGCCATTACTCGCTTTGATTTATTGACATATGTCACATTCATATCTTTTATGGAAAGAACTTTATTCATCTACTTACCCCTCCCATAGTTGTACTTTGGATTGAGTACATGATTCAATCCGTCGCCGAGCATGTAGAACACTATTACAGTGAGTATGATCGCAATGCCGGAAAATGCCGAAATCCACCAAGCGGTAGTGAGATACGCCTTGCCCTGATAGATCATCTGACCCCAGCTGATGATATTCGGATCGCCAAGACCCAGGAACGACAGCGCCGCCTCTGTCAGTATGGCTCCCGCCATACCCCTCGTGGTGTTTGCGACCACAGGGAATATACCGTTCGGAAGTATGTACTTGAATAGTATTTGAGTCTTTGTTTCTCCAAGCGCTATTGCGCTTTTGACAAATGTTCTCTCTCTGAGCGACAGCGCCTGCGCTCTCATCAGCTTTGCATTGCTCGGCCACGTAGTAACACCGATTACTATCATAACATTTACAATGTTGTTGCCAAAAAGTGCGATTATGAGCATTATGAGAAAAAATGTCGGTATCATCAGAAATATATTGATGAGCTCCGAAATCACAAGATCCGTCCTGCCGCCGATATAACCCGCAAGTCCGCCCACGAGCACGCCTATCGCACCCGAAATAAAAGACGATATAACCGCCACTTTCAAAGAAGTTGAAACGCCGTGAACGAGCATGGAAAACACATCCTGCCCCATGTGATTTGTTCCCAGCAGATGCTGTCCGGTACCCGGCGGCTGAAGCCTGACATTTTCAAATGAATGCGGATCTATTGCCGCTATCTGATTAGCAAATACTATAATGAGCAGCAGCACTGCAATGCCTGTTACTCCGAATCGGAGCTGTTTGTCCGCTTTGAATGCATCCCAGAATTTATTTAAAAACTTCATTCGACCCCCCTAACCATCATAGCGAATCCTTGGATCCAGCATCGCATACACTATATCGACTATTACCATAACTACAGCGACAGAAACACTCATAACCAGATAAATGCCCATAAGTGTAGGATAGTCGCGCTGAGTTATGGCTGTCATGGTAAGCCTTCCTGTTCCCGGCCAGGAGAACACTATTTCGATTAAGGTCACGCCGGTTACAAGAAAGGCGATAGTAATACCGAACATCGTGACTGTAGGAAGTATAGCGTTCTTAAAAATATATTTCCTGAAAATCTTTTTTTCGCTCATACCGGTCGCTCTGAGCGTAACAATAAAATCCTCGCTGGTGACCTGCTGAATAGAGCTTTTTGCAATTCTGAAATAACCTGGCATGGTTATCAGCACAAGCGTAAGAGTCGGCAGCACAAGATGATGCGCCACGTCGAGCAGGTAGGCAAACCCCTGATGCCCCGCACGCGAGTCGAACATCCCCTGCGCCGGAACGATTCCAAGCTTTGACGCAAGGACTATTATCAGCATCATACCGAGCCAAAAAGATGGCATGGCATCAAGCGCATAGGATACCCCGGACAGCAGGCTGTCCAAAATCGAACCCTCGCGTCTGGCGCAATATATCCCAAGACCGGTGCCTATGAGCAATGCAAGTATAGCGGATACAAGTCCGAGCAAAACTGTCGCCCCAAGCCTTTCGCCTATCATTTCATTTACAGATCTGTTATATATGATAGACTTTCCGAGATCGCCCGTTATCGCGCTGGAAAACTGCCGAATAAACTGCTCGGGCAACGACTTGTTTAGACCATACTTTTCCATCAAAGCAGCCCTGAGCGCAGGATCGTCATTTTCCTTGCCCATTATCGTCTTGACCGGATCGCCGGGCGCCGCCTTAATAATGATGAAATTGATCAGAAACACCATAAGCACAGTCAAGAAGCCACTCAAAAAACGTTTAACAATAAAGCGTGACATAACTCCCTCCCCTGTTTGTTCTGTCATCCTATTATATCAAAGGATTGTACGGAAAGACGCAAGTTCCAGAGCGAGACTGTTGAATTTTGTATATTGTTTTTTTATTATATTCAACCTCCGGTTGTCTTGCGAGCCCCATCGGTGTATAATGGTTATATCCACATTAAACAGGAGGTATAATGAATAATTTCGGAAGCAAGATAAAACAACTCAGAGCAGAACGTTCACTGACGCAATCCGAGCTTGCAAACGCCGTGGGAGTGTCCATTCAAGCGGTCTCAAAATGGGAGTGCGGCGGAACTCCCGACGTTTCGCTGCTGCCTGTTATAGCAAATTATTTTGGAATCAGCATCGATGAATTATTCGGGAACAAACACCTCGACAATATGGACATCGATACATTTTTGATCAACCTGCTTCAGTCTATTCCAAAAAACGACAGAATGCGCAGAGCTTGTGAACTCTGCTGGGCCATATTCAAGGGCATTTCGGGTATGCCAAATATTACAAACACTCCATTTACAAGCACACAGAACCCAAGCGACAACACCTGCACGCGATGCTTTCTTACATTCGAATCAGGCATTTCCTATTTTAATGCAAGAGCGGATGAACCAAGCATGTTCCTTCTTCCGGAACCGGATGAAGGCTACGATCAAATACTTGCGTCGTCGGAAGAATTTATAAACCTGTTTACCACGCTTTCGGATCCTGATTTTTTTGAAACCCTGCTCTTTCTGTACAAAAGAAAATCAATACCATTCTCGATGGAGCATGCGTGCTCATCGCTAAACATCAACGAGTCAAAAATGCGCGAAATCCTTTCAAAACTTAAGCGTTTTGGCTGGGCAGAGGAGGAAGCTATAGAATTAAATGCAGGTAAAATAGCGATTTTTCGCCCAAAATTAAACAACGCATTCATTGCTTTCTTGTATTTTGCTACAGAGATAATACACAATTTCAAACTTTGGTATATGAGCCACATAGACAGAGAAAATCCGCTGTTCAGAAACAAAAGCAAAACCAAGAAAAACGGCAAGATGTAAACAGACGCATCAACCAAAAGTTGTTATGAATTGAAAAACATTCTATATAAGTCAACGAAGCGTGTTGTGTTATTCAACCAAAAACAGATACAATATTATCAAGGAACTAATCACTATATATTGGCATTAACCGCTTGGCATAAGCGGTAAAAGAAAAGAGGATTTTATGATTATTGTCAAAAACGGCGTAGTGCACGATGGAATCGGAGGAGTTTACGAGTCTGATATCGTGGTAAAAGACGGGAAATTTCACAAAATAGAGAAAAATGCCGAATTAGTCGAACAGGAAAACGGCGAGGTATTCGATGCGAACGGTTGCGTCATAATGCCGGGATTTATAGATTCTATGAACTCGTGGGGAACAGTAGGTCCCGGTTGGACAGAGGGCGACAATCACGAGGGAAGCGATCCGATTACTCCGGAAATGAACATAATCTACGGATTTGACCACGACGGCATGAATTTCCAGAAGGTCTACAATTACGGAGTCACATGCGCATGCATAGCGCCTTCATCAAAGAATATAATAAGCGGTCAGGCTGCTGTTTTCAAGACATTGGGGCGAAGTCCGTACAAAATGCTTGTTAGGGAATCTGCTGCGGTCGTGGCTTCGGTTACAAATAATGTAAAATCAGCTTATAAAAAGCGCGAAGTCGCGCCGATGACTCGCATGGGGATATTTTCGATGCTTGTCGGCGCAATTGAAAAAGCGGCAAGGTACAATCCGGAAAAAGACGATTACGATGCCAAGTCCTGTGTACTCAAAAAAGTGATCGAAGGCGAAATCCCTCTATTCGTGAGCTGCAGCGGAAAATCGCAGATCGAAGCGGTTCTTTCCGCACTTGCGCCATATAAAAATATCAAACTGACGCTTGCTGGAGCGTACGGTCTCGACAGTGCGCTGTGCGAAACTGCAAAACGCGATTTTTCAGTCCTGCTCGGAGATCAAACAGAAGCATACTTTCCTTATAACTCAAAAACCGAGCCCGAAGAAATCATAAAAATCATCGAAAGCGGAAAACTTGCGGCAATAACATGCTGCGGCGAAGGAAGCACATCAGGCAAGGAATCGCTTCTCTGGAACGCACTCTATTGGAGGCGCAGAGGACTTTCTGCAGACAGCGCACTCGCCGCTGTTACTTCTGTTCCGGCAAAAATTCTCGGAATAGATAGCAGGGTCGGCTCTATCGAAGTTGGCAAGGACGCCGATTTTTCAATATGGACGGCAAATCCTTTCGACACATTCGAGGCTAAACCTGTAAAGGTGTTCATTGATGGCGAGGACACAGCAAAAAAAGAAGGAGGAGTAACATGCTGGTAATAAGAAACGCACGTATTTTTACCGCCGCAGAAAGCGAACCGGGGCGCGGCTGCATCGACGGCGACATCCTGATAAAAGACGGCAAAATTGCTGAAATAGGCTCAAATTTAAAATACTCCTCCGATGCGGAGATCATAGAAGCCAATGGTTTGTTCGCTATGCCCGGACTCATAGACGCACACAGCCATATCGGCGGCTTTGACAGAGAAGAACAGGATCTCAACGAAATGACAAACAGCGCCACACCGTATGTCGAAGCATACTATGGAATAGATTGCACTTCAAAAGATTTCGAAAATGCAATAAAAGCCGGTATAACCACATCCGTAATAACACCGGGCAGCGGCAACGTCGTCGGAGGGATGGTATGCGCGCTCAAGCACGACGGCGGTACAATGGAAAAAATGTGTATTGCAAATCCAGTGGCTCTAAAGATGGCAATGGGAGGAAATCCAAAGGGAGTTTACGGAGCCAAAAATCAGCTACCTATGACGCGCATGGGAATTGCAAGCCTGATCGAGGGTCAGTTGATAAAGGCTCAGGAATACATGAAGAAAAAAGAAAAGGCGTCTGACCTCTGCAACGCCGATAAAAGCGAAGGCACGGGCGCGCCCGACTTCGACATGGGGCTTGAAAATCTGTGCAGGGTACTGAGACGCGAAATCCCGCTAAAAGTGCACTGCGAGCAGTATGATATGTTGACTGTAATAAGGATCGCCGAAAAATTTGACATAAAATATACAATCGACCACGCGTGGGGCAGCTCAGATTTTTACGATGAGATATGTGAAGCAAAAAATCTCGTCGGAATAATCTATGGGCCGATAGGCATAATGCTGCTGCCGGGAGAATGCGGAAAAATAGATATTGAATGTCTCGCCGAACTTGACAAGCGCGGTGTGCCGTGCGCAATTATGACTGACGGACCGATAATGGCTCCCGAAATGCTCGTATGCCAGACAGGCGAAGCGGTCAGAATGGGCACTCCGCACGAAAGGGCGCTGAGAATGATTACCATAAATGCCGCAAAAATCGCGGGACTCGACTATAGAATTGGTTCTATAGAGGTCGGGAAAGATGCGGATATCGCTCTGTTTAAGGGCACGCCTGCACAAGATGTCGACGCGGTATGCGTGATGACGCTTATCGACGGAAAAGTTGTATACCAAGATAACAGCAAAATGCCAATAAGTTTATAACAATTTCAATGTTACCTCCTGTTGAAAAACCAAAAGATCCCCGCTTGCCAGTGCGGGGATTTTTTGGTTATAAAATTCGGCTATGAATTCCGAATATGAATTCCGGTGCATCTTAATAATAAAAATTGGACAAAATGCTTGATAGTTGCAAAAAGTTAGTGTATAATCACTCTTGTCGTGCGGATGTGGCGGAACGGCAGACGCGCATGGTTCAGGTCCATGTGATAGCAATATCATGGGGGTTCAAGTCCCTTCATCCGCACCATAAAGCTTTTGCAGATGTCTGCAAAACAAGGAAATCCCACTAATCAGAACGGTTGGCGGGATTTTTGTTTTTGCCATCTCACGCCTATTTTTGCCTTTTCTTGACCCGACCCATGGTCAAAACCATGGTCAATTTTTATAATCATACAACAAAAAAGAGGGCAATTAAGCCCCCTTTATCGCATTATATAGTCTATACAGCATTGTCCACGCTTCTTCACGCGTCACAGTGTCGGACGATCTTGTGCCGTCGCTGATGCCGTTCTCTACCACCCACCGATGCGCTTCTTTCGCCCAAGGAGCAACATCATCACTTTTAGGCTTAGGATTTGTTGCAGCGACCGATGTAGCAAGACGCTTATTCACTTCTTCGGCAAGTTTACCCATACGAGAATAGAGCCAATCGCCCGGACACGCTGTCGCCGCGAACCATCTGTGAACGGTGAAAAGCATTTCATTCGGCTTTTGCTGATATGCGAGTGCTTTAGCCTTGTCATCGATCCATACGACTTTGTTTTTTCCGTTACGCTTGCATATATCCACGCACAAATTGATGAGAGTCTCAAAGACCTTATCATTCATCGTGTATGGATGCTCCCTGTCCGATGCGCATTCGATTGTGACCGCACGGTGGTCGTTCTCCGGAGACGACGAGCACCAAGAACGATCCCTTTCTTCCACAGACATCCCTACTTCGCCGTCTTTGCCGATAACATAGTTAGACGACACCTCGCGATCTGTCGTGGCGAAGTAATCAACGCACCACCGTGCTGAGGTTTGTCCTACGATGCAGTGCGGCGTGATGCGATCAATCATAAAGGCTCTTGGGCAGTGTTTATGCGACGAGATGTTCGTGTAGCTCACAAGCGGACTGTTTGTGTATTCCATTTTACCACCTCGTTTCTTTGTTTTTTGCTGATGCAGCGTCCACCAGACCCTCACCTACTATGTAGCTGATGAGCGTAGCAAACGCCATTATTACACTGGCAACCTTTTCTATGTCGCCCTCAGCAACGTTAAACGCTATAAACAGCGCCGTTACAAAGCCAACTACCGCCATCCACAGCTTGCGTGATGTAAGTTTTCTTTTAAGTTCCTTACTCATTTTCTCCTCCTCGTTCCGATATTTTTTTAGTTATGTCTTCAAGCAGATTAAGCATCACTTTTTGATTTTGTTTAATCTCTGCGGTGTCCGTGCTGTGCTGCTCAAGCT
>JBHAZV010000032.1:0-48282 GCA_041781135.1 Acidaminobacteraceae bacterium | reverse complement strand
TATTTTCAAGAACGCTTCCCTCATTTTTATCATACGAAAAACTGACATTTCGGAACTCAATTCCTTCTGATCCGGCTTCGATTTCGGCGTCGGGACTGTATTCAAGTTCCGGAAAATCAATCATTTCTTCAATTTTTTGAATGCTGATAAGAGCTTTATGAAAATACGAAAATACATAGCTGCTCCTCAGGATAAGCACGCCGAGAGTAGGTCCGACCAATATGTACATTATTGAATTTGCAACCACAGCGCCCGGATCGCCCCCCGAAGCGATTATAATCAAGGCGGCGGGCACGACAAAAAACGCCGTGGCAGGCGCAAGCGCCTCGTGAGCCGGCATAATATTTTTCCAACCCATTGTTATTTTAATTGCAAAGCTGTGATACTCCACAATGGCGGCGTAAAATCTGCTGAAAGACTCTACCGACTGCGCAAATACCTTCACAACCGGAATGCTGCGCACATACTCTACGGCCTCGGCGCTTATTCTTTCGAGCGTCGCATAATATTTGCGCCTTAGCTCGATAGAAGCCGGGGAAGTCAGCTGCGTCATCAGTATCATCGATACCGCAAGCGGACAAAGCGCTGCAATTCCAAGCCTGAAATCAAACATCATAAACAGCGCAAGTATCAGAATAGGGCTGATAAGAGTACCCGAAAGATCCGGAAGCTGATGTGCCAAAAAACCGTGAGTTTCAGCGGCTCCGTCCATAATAACCTTCCTGATTCTGCCGCTCTCAACCCTGCCGAAATAACCGAGCGGCTTGGACATTACAGCGCGCAAAGAGTTAAAAACAATGTTTCTCTCCACCTCGAACGCCATTAAATGAGAAAAAATTCCCGATAAAAAATAAAGAACAATAGCAGCCAACGCAAACAAAACCGCAGCCGCAACATTAAAGCCTAAAACCGACATACTGAGTCCAGCTCCGCCCAAAAGCAGCGCACGAATTATCCTCCAGACGAAGTACATCGGCATAATTGTGCATATAGCTGAAATTGCCGACAAAATAAGCGATAAAACCAAGAAATAGCCTTTTGAACCTGTATATCGCCCAACGACCTTAAAAAACGATTCCTTTGTTTTCTTTTCCATAATCCTCCATCACTGCATCAAATAACTTTCAAATTACAGAAGATGCAGCCTTATTGATAAAGATTATCACAAAGGAAAATATGTGTCAACGAGAATGATTCTCAGTTAGCAATTCGCTGATACATTTCTACTAAATTTACTCGGCATTAACCGCTCTTTAGAGACAAAACCCCTTTTATAAAGAGGTAGCCCCACCATATACCGAGAGGAATAAGCGCCAATCCGCTGATTTGAATTAAAATTTTAGCCCATTGTTGACTCTGTGCACATTCCCTAACAAAAACTAAAGCAGATATAATCGACAGAGCGTATCCTCCTACAATACTGATAAGAAAAATATACGGCATAGCCTCCATAAGCAGTCCGGAAAGCACGGTCCCCACGGGAGGAGTTGGCCAAACAAAATAGAAAATTACAACCACGAGCAGAAATAATATATTTACAAAATATAAATATTTAAGCGCACTATATCTGTGAAAATACAGCATTACCGCAAGAAGAAGCATCATGCCGATCGGCACATAGAGCCTGAATGTAATATTCGTGTCCACTGCAAGTTCTCCTATGAATCCGGCAGCCTAAAGCTTGCCGCCCTCTATCACAAGCCCTATTTTGCTCATTATGTAATTGTATGAATCTTTGTCATGCGGCTTGGTGCATCCGCTACAATCCTTTATCCCGTTGGCGTAGCTGAAATTACCGCCACATTTATCCTTTAATAAATAGAGCGGGCAATAACAAAACAGGCAATTGAAATCCTCCTCGGGCACACCCTTGTGACAAGGAAAAAACTCACATTCCCTGTGCTGGAATTTTTTGTAATTTTCCGTTTCCAATTTTCGCATACACCCTCCTTTTCAGTCCGTCCTGTTCAGTCCGTTAACAAACCGCAAAATTGCCGGGAGCCGTCATAATCAGAGCCACCGCCCTCGCGCTTATACCCTCGCCGCGTCCCTCAAATCCAAGTCCTTCGGTAGTAGTAAACTTAACCCCGACATTTGACGGCACTGTACGCATTGCACTCGCGAGTCTGCTTTCCATCTCCGCCCGATGCGGTGCAAGCCTTGGCGCTTCTGCCGCGACGACCGCGTCGACATTTACTATTGCATAGCCAGCACGTTCAATTCGAGCGGCTGTATCTGCTAACAGCTGCATGGAGTCTGCTCCTTTGTACTTGTCATCGTGCGGAGGATAAAGCTCGCCGATATCGCCAAGCCCAGAAGCACCAAGCAGCGCATCCATGACAGCGTGAGCGAGCACATCGGCGTCAGAATGACCTTCGAGCCCCCTTTCGTAATCTATCTCAACTCCGCCGATAATTAGTTTTCTGCCTCTGACAAGGCGATGAACATCAAAACCTATTCCTACACGATAAGCCATCTCACCTCCAAATCGCCGCGCCGCGCCGAATATTCGCGGCAGCACACCACAGTCCCGAGCAACCGCACATCCAACGAAATCACATACACCGAAACATACATGCCGTACTACGCGATAAAACACTGCGGCGAGTCTTCTCAGACGATTAAAACAAAGCCCCGGCATAACCGGGGCAAAATTCCATGATATGCCGCGCCCCGACTAATACATCGGTTTGATATTTTCCGCAGCTATGAGCTTAGGTTCTGTTACAGCCTGAATATCCTCCATGGTAACGCCAGGTGCAAGTTCTGTAACCACAATGCCCTTGTCAGTTATCTCCATAACGCCGAGTTCGGTCACAATAAGATTTACCTTCTTTGCCGCCGTAAGAGGAAGATTGCATTTATTTAATATTTTTATATCACCCTTTGCAGTATGCGTCATTGCAACGATAACCCTCTTTGCTCCACCTACGAGATCCATTGCTCCGCCCATTCCCGGAACGAGCTTGCCCGGAATCATCCAGTTTGCAAGATTGCCCTCTGCATCCACCTGGAGCGCACCGAGCACAGTCGCATCGAGATGACCACCCCTGATAATTGTAAACGACATAGAAGAATCGAAAAACACAGCGCCCGGAACAACCGTTGCCGGCAGCCCGCCCGCGTTGACAAGGTCTTTGTTTTCCTTTCCGGCTTCAGGAGCGAGTCCAATTCCAATAAATCCATTTTCCGACTGGAAAGTTACGTCTATGCCCTCATCTAAATAATTGGGAATGAGAGTAGGAAGACCAATGCCCAAATTGACGACATCGCCGTCTTTAAGTTCTTTTGCAACACGTCTTGCAATAATTTCTTTTACGTCCATCATTTCCTCCTACTGTACAATGTAATCGACAAAAATATGCGGTGTGACGACATGCTCAGGCGCTATATCGCCAACCTCGACAAGCTGTTCTGCCTCTACAATTACTACATCTGCCGCTGTCGCCATAAGCGGATTGAAATTTCGGGTAGCAGCATTATAGAAAATATTGCCCTTTTTATCTACCTTTGAGCCGAACAAAAGTGCAAAATCGCCCTTAATCGGTTTTTCGAGCAGGTATTCCTTGCCATCGACGGTGACTTTCTGTTTGCCCTCTTCGACAGGAGTTCCAATTCCGATAGGAGTAAGAACGCCGCCAAGCCCCGCTCCGCCAGCTCTTACTCTTTCTGCAAGCGTACCCTGAGGGACGAGCTCGACTTCGATTATGCCCTCGTTCATCTGTCTGCCTGTTTCCTTGTTTGTACCCATATGCGAGACTATGACCTTTTTCAGCTGTCCGCTGACTACGAGCCTGCCCACGCCATAATCGACAAACGCCGTATCATTGCATACTATGGTGAGATCCTTTACCCCGGTACTTATAAGCTCATCTATAACTTTATGAGGACTGCCGCATCCGAGGAAACCACCGAACAGAAGCACGCTTCCATCCTTTATTTTGCTAACCGCTTCCTTGATTGAAATTAACTTGTTCAAATCAACCCCCTTGTTCACTTGATTATAGTATAATCCGATATTTGAAAAAAGGCAACCGGACATCAGTCCGGCCGCCTGCCGTATGTGAATTTTAGTAACAAGCCTCGCGTTCTTCGCCTACAAACGCAACCGCAAGTGTTCCCGGTCCGACATGGGTAGCTATGGTTATCGGAAGTATCGTCATATAAAACTCCGCCTCCGGTATTTGCTCTTTAATAAGCCTCTGTAGCTCTTTTGCATCTTCCTCACAATCGCCATGTCCTATAGCTATTACAGAACCGTAATTTCTGTCGTACTTGGTTATTGCTTTGTCCGCAAGCAATTGTATCGATTTTTTGCGACCGCGTACCTTGCCCGCCGGCACTATCTTGCCCTCCCGGTTTATTGTTAGAGTTGGCTTTATATCGAGTACAGTGCCAAGCATTGCAACCGCCGGAGTTATGCGGCCTCCATCTTTCAAAAATTTGAGATTATCCACACCAAACCAGTGATTTATGCGCATCTTTATGTTTTCAAGATGCTTTGCAATCTCTTCGCCGCTCTTGCCCTCGCGCACCATTTTGACAGCCTCCTTTACGCATATGCCGAGACCTATAGATGCTGATGCCGTGTCGACGACATATATCTTTGAGCCGGGATATGCCGCCATTACATTCGCAGCTGCCAATGTAGAGGAATTATGGACGCCGCTGAGTGGCTGGGAAAAACCTACGTACACCACCTCGTCGCCTTCGCTTACAAGCTTTGTATAGAGTTCTTCAAACCTGTTCGGAGTGACCATCGAGGTGCGCGGTCTTACACCGCTGCGAATTTCCCTGTAAAACTCCTTGATGTCGTATGAAACTCCAAAATCGTCTACCAGCTGCTTTCCGCCGAGGTCTATATAGCACGGAAGTATAAAAAATATATCCTTGTTTTCCTCTACAAATGGAATAAGCAGGTCGCAGCTTGAATCTGTTACTAATTTTACACCCATATTATCTCCTTAAGATTTCACTTTTCTATTTTATCAATATGCGCATGTATTTTTTCTTGCCAACCCTTGCCACTAATTCGACGCCTGCAGCTACGCCTACAACGCTGTCAGGACTTTCGATTTTTTCGCCGTTTATCTGGACGCCGCCCTGGCTTATAAGCCTGCGCGCCTCCGATTTTGAAGAAGCCATGCCGCTTGCCGCAAGAAGGGAAGCGACCGGAACTTCTCCCGAGCTCGAATCCTCGCAAAGCTGTTTAAGTTCGAGCTCCGCAAGAGGGGCATCCTCGCTTACGCCGCCGGAAAACATCGCCTTAGCGGCTTCGGCGGCGCTTTGCGCCTCTTCCTCGCCATGTACAAGCTTGGTTATTTCAAACGCCATGCGCTTTTTAGCAGCCACAATATCAGCAAAAACAAGCTCGTCTATTTCATCCAGCGGCAGCTTTGTAAACAGCTTCAGCAAAGTCACGACATCTCCGTCGCCGACATTGTAGAAATACTGATAGAAATCGTATGTGCTCGTCCTGTCCTTGGCTACCCAGAGCGCACCCTTTTCGGTCTTGCCCATCTTTTTGCCGTCGGCTGTCATAAGAAGCGGATTTGTCATTCCGAAGAATGTCTGACGCGCTGTACCTGCCGCAAAATCCAATTTTCTGCCTAAGTTGACGCCCGCAACAATATTGCCCCACTGATCCGAACCGCCAATCTGCAGAGTACAGCCATATTTGCGGTTAAGATGCACAAAATCGTACGCCTGCATAAGCATGTAGCCCATTTCCATAAATGTGAGACCGCCTTCATCGATTCGCTTGGCATAAGCCTCCGCCTGAAGCATCGTGTTGACATTAAAGTGTATACCCACATCTCTTAGGAATGATATATAGTCGTAGCCATCCATCCATTCGGCATTATTGACAATAATCGCCGGATTTTCTCCTGAAGTATTGATAAAGCGCTTCGCTATTTCCGTAACTTCGGCGACATTATGAGCCACCTGCTCCTTGGACATCATCTGGCGCATATCTGTCTTTCCGGAAGGATCGCCAACCATACCGGTAGCTCCCCCCACCAAAAGAATGCCTTTGTTCCCGGCGTCTTGGAGGTAGCGGAAAACCATCAGCGCAAAGAAATGTCCTATATGCAGGCTGTCAGCAGTCGGATCGATGCCGAGATAAAAAGTGAAAGGCTCATCCGAATTCAGAAGCCCCCTGATCTCGTCCTCGTGCGTCAGCTGGTAGACATAGCCGCGAGCTTTCAGCGTTTCAAATAAATTTTTCATAATACACCTCCAATGTATTGATTATATTATAATAACACAAAAAATTGCTATAAGACAAAAAAACTAAAGCATTAAGCCGGACAGAACGAACACGCCCTAACGAATGCCTCCGCTATTTTGAGCTGGGCTTCCGCGTACTCCGCAACTGCAGCTCCCTCCGCCAACATCATCTCCGGGTGCCACTGAACCGCAAGCATAAACGAATCGCCTCCATCCGAAAGTTCGGCAGCCTCTATGACGCCGTCCTCGGAGATCGCAACCGCTCGCAGCACATCCGAGAGCCTGTCCACCGACTGGTGATGAAACGAATTTACTCCGAGTTCCATTGCGCCCACAATGCCGGCAAGCGCCGAACCGCCCACAATATTTACAGTATGCGCAGCATCGCCTCTGCGCAGCACTCTGACAGAATGCTGCTCAAAACCGACAGAAAGCAAATCCTGATGAAGCGTCCCTCCAAGCACCGCATTGAGCAGCTGCATGCCTCTGCAAATGCAGAGCAGCGGTTTGCCGTATTTCAGCGCGTACCTTATAGCGGCAGATTCGTAGCTGTCGCGCAGTACATCAATGTTTCCGCAGTCCTTTTTTATGCGGCACGAATAAAGCCTGGGATCAATATCGTTGCCGCCGGATATAAGAATACCATCGAGCTTCGCCCAAACAGCCTCCGCGCCTTTCAAATCGCTTGTAGACGGCAGCACCACAGCCGTTCCGCCCGCCTTTTCTATCATTCGCACATAGTCGACGGCAAGTCCAAAAAAGTCCTGACCTTTTGCAGCCGCCGCAGGATCCACCTGCCCCCTCTCAAAAAACAAAGTATTGCACGAAATACCAATTATCGGTTTCATAGACACCTCTCACAATTTCTTCTTTAACCCGTGGGCAGTATAGCCAAAAAACACTATAAGCGGATATATTTCGAGTCTGCCGAGCAGCATATTAAGTATCAGCAGCCATTTGCCCGGGTCAGAAAAAAATGCGTAATTTCCCATCGGCCCGACTTCGCCGAGCCCCGGACCAATATTATTAAAACAGGAAATCACTGCAGTGGAAGTCGTCAAAATATCATGATTTTCTATAGAAAGCAGCAAAAATGAAACTATCTGCAGAAACATGTATATTACAAAATACACAAGAGTATTATGAACTACGACATTATCAACCAGATTTCCATCAAGGGTCACGACCTTGTACGATTGGCTGTTAACTAACTTCATCACCCTGACTTTTATCGCCTTAAACAAGATGAGCAAACGCGAAACTTTCAGCCCACCCGCCGTAGAGCCCGAGCATCCGCCGATAAACATGAGAATTATTATCATCGATTTCGAAAAAATCGGCCACAGATTGAAGTCCGCAGTGGCAAATCCCGATGTACTTATGATAGTGCCCGTCTGAAAAAAAGCATCGCGCATCGCATCAAAAGCATTTGCATACATCGGAGCTATGTTCAGAGTTATCAGTGCGACAGAAACCGCGACTATTCCGATTATTGCCCGAACTTCTTCTATCGCAAACGCCTTTTTGAATTTTCCCAGTGCCATAAAAAAGTACACACTGAAATTTAGGCTGAACAGCACCATAAAAATGCCTACAATCCATTGTACGACAGGACCGTACGCACCCACGCTCAAAGTCTTTACCGCAAAACCGCCGGTTCCGGCATTTGCAAATGTCAAAACGAGGCTTTCGTAAACTCCAAGCCCAGCAATCCACAAAGCGGAAAATTCGAGCACCGAAAGCACTATATACATCTTGTAGAGCATAAGCGCCGTCTCGCGCATTTTAGGCAGGATTTTGTCTACGGTGGGTCCCGGAACCTCGGCTCTGAGTACATGAAGCGCCCCCTTGCCGCCGCGACTTGTAAGCGTCATAAGTAGCACTATAACGCCCATCCCGCCGATCCAGTTTGTAAGGCTGCGCCAGTAAAGTTCGCCCCTGCCCAGCTCTTCGACATTCCGGAGTATACTCGCCCCTGTGGTTGTGAGCCCCGAAGCCGTTTCAAACACCGCATCAGTAAACGAAGGTATCGCACCGGAAAACACAAATGGTAGCGCGCCGAGCAGCGAGAGCGAAATCCAGCAGAGCGATACAACGACAAAGCCATCTATCGGGCGTACCACTTTTTCGACAGTTCTGACTCTCGCCATCGGCGCTCCGATGCACAAAAGTATTAAGATGCTGTAAATAAACGCCGGAGCTGAATCTTCGTTGTAGTATATAGCCACAAAAAGCGCGCTCAGCAGCGCTGCCGCTTCGATCAGCGCAGTCTTTCCCAGCGTCTGCACGATGTATCTGTAATTCATTTGGTCCGCCTATGCAAAAATATCGTTTATGGAGCGAAGTATTCTGTCCTTTGTAACAAGCACTACCGTGTCACCCTTGCGAATACAGTCGCCGCCCTTTGGTATGATTGTGCGGCTCTTGCGACTGATGCATGCAATAAGTATATTACTTTTGATCGGAACATCCGCGAGCGGCACATTGAGATATTCGGTATCGTCCGTAACCTCAAATTCGAGCGCTTCCGCGGTTACATCCTCTGTGACGAGCCCTGATATTTTATAAAGCGCGCGCACCCCGCCCTCGCCTTTTGCCGCAATAGCGCGCACAATTTTAAGTATTTCCTCGGAAATAAGCATTTTCGGACTTATAACCGTATCTATATTTGTTTCGCGAAAGGCTTCGAGATACGAGAGGCGGTTTACCTTGGTTATAACCTTGCGGCACTGCTGGCATCGCGCATACAATGACATCACGAGATTTTCTTCATCGATGTTCGTCAAAGCGACGAAAGCGTCCTGCGCCTTAAAATCTACGCTTGCAAGCGTGCTCTCCTCGGAGGCGTCGCCGTGGATAATGCGAGCCTTGCTGAATTTGCTCGCAAGAAATCTGCATCTCTCCTCATTTTTTTCTATAATGGTGACTTCCATATGATTTTCTATGAGCTGCTTGACTAAGTAGTACGAAATCTTTCCGCCGCCGACTATCATTATATTTCTGAGCGGCTTTGTTGTCATTTTGAACCCGCGGAAAAGCATACTAAGCTTCTCGGTCTCGACAGACACATGTATCTTATCGCCGGCGTGCACCTCAAAATCGCCGTTCGGAATAAATACCTCTCCCTTTCTGTCCACGGCGCATATCATAAAATTAGTCAGGTTTGGTATCTTGAAATCTTTGATTTTACGGCCGGCAATCGGACATTCGTCCGTCACCTTGAGTTCCACCATCTCGATTCGACCGCCCGCAAATGAATCTATTTTGAGCGCATTCGGATTATGCAGTATTCGCGTAATCTCGTTTGCGGTATATTTTTCAGGATTAACGCCTTGGGTAAGACCAATTTCATCCTTTAGGTAATGAAGCTGTTTTTCGAGTTCCGGATCCCTGACCCTTGCAATCGTCTTTTTTGCGCCTATTTTCTTGGCAATCAAACAGCAGAGTATATTGACCTCGTCCGATGAAGTCACCGCGATAACGACATCCGCATCTGCAGTGCCTGCCTGGACATGCACGTCGTAACTCAGACCGCTGCCCTGAATGTACATGAGGTCGAAATCTGCGTCGATATTTTTGAAACGCTCCGCATCGGAATCTATTACAACGACGTCGTGCCCCTCTGCAGACAGCATCCCGGAGAGTGTATGACCGACCTTCCCGTTTCCAACGATTACTATTTTCATAGCGACATTATATCAAATTTTGTCAATTGCATATAGGTTTGTATTTGTGCGCGGCGGCTTGACTTCTGGAAGTTTTTGGATTATAATTATTCAAATCAACCAATTGGAGGGCTGATGGAATCTACTACGAATATCGCAGAATCTCTAAAGGCGAAAAATACCCTGATACTCGACGAAAACACAAAAAAAATCCTCACGCTGCTGCTTGTGTTCCCGATCGCGTTCACCGTACTCGGCGTAGTGCTTTCCGTATTTGAGGCAGGCAGCATTACAGGAATTTTCAAACATATCAGCGAAAACATAAACGCAATAATGAACTCCAAATCCTTGCTGATAACAGACTATTTTGCTGTGGGCGGCATAGGCGCAACGCTTCTCAACGCATCGTTTGTATCGTTTTTTAACCTGTTCATGCTCTACAAGCTCAGGCTGCCGGCAGGCGGGCTTTTGCTTGCGTCGTTTTTCACCTGTCTCGGCTTTGCTTTTTTCGGAAAAAATATTCTGAACATAATGCCGCTGTATCTCGGCGCATACCTCTACGCAAAAAATCAGGATATCCCATTTCGCAATGTATTCCACATTGCAATGTTCTCTACGGCGCTCTCGCCTCTTGTAAGCTATATCGCAAACAGCAATCTCTTTATTAACCACGGCCTTTCTCAATTCATAGCGCTGCTGATAGGTACTGCAATAGGATTCATAGTGATGCCACTTTCGTCAAATATGCTCAAATTTCACGACGGCTTCAACCTTTACAATGTCGGCTTCACATCCGGAGTAATCGGCACAATATTGACATCGGTGCTGCGCAGTTTTGACATAAGCGTCGAGACTGTATCGCTGCTGAGCACCGAAAATTCCATTGCCGTAATCGCTTCCATATATGCCATGATGCTGTTTCTGATGGCTTACGGCTATAGATTAAACAAAAACATATTCGGGGAATACAGAAAAATCTTTGTCCACAAAGGTCGTTCAATCACTGATTTCACTGTTCTGCGCGGCTTTGACTGCACATTGTTCAACATGGGTGTCATGGGCATATTAGCGACCACAATCGTACTAATCGGAGGCGGAACAGTGAACGGCCCGATAATTGCAGGAATTTTCACGGTCGTAGGTTTTTCGGCATTCGGCAAACACCCTTACAACTCTCTGCCAGTAATGTTCGGCGTAATAATTGCCGCAAGCTTTTATGAATTCAATCTGTCGTCAACTCCGATCATGCTCGCAGTGCTGCTCTCGACGACGATTGCTCCAATATCCGGAACGTACGGACCGCTTGTGGGAATGTCTGCAGGCATGCTACACTTGGCAGTCGTAGTAAACATCGGTATTGTACAAGGAGGAGTAAACCTCTACAACAACGGCTTTGCAGGCGGACTTGTCGCAGGCATGCTGCTGCCTCTGATAGACGCTATGCGACGACAGCCGAGCCGCAAAAAGACAAGAAAACCATAGCAAAACCGCAAATTATATCACAAGTTATATTTATTCAAAACCAAAAGCATTCGGAGGACGTATGCGTCACGAGACAAAAAAAATAGCGAAATTAGTTGATGAGCTCACCACAATGTTTCTAAATTCCGAAACAAATAAAGTGGAGTTCAGCGTCGAAATATTGGAGGATCGATCTATAATAAAACTCGTCGACTACAACACAAATGTAGACGACGAGCGGGCAAACTACCTGAACAGCGCCTTTAACAAACCAAGGCAGCCGGCAATAGAAGAATATTACTGGCAAATAATGGGAGAAAATGACACCGAAGACGAAGTCACTCTGCTTTCAATGATGACCGACCACGCAAGCGTGGAAATCCGCGATGGCAACCTCTATATCGAGCTGCTGCGATTCAAATAGCTAATTATTTGAATCAACCCGGAACTCTCGGTTCTTTTCATCGAAGCTCAGCGTGTACTCTCCGCGCGGCGCAAGCTCGACCTCGATAGTGACTGCGCCGGTAGATTTTGTAACGCTCTTATGGAGCACACCCGGACGCGTAGAAGAAAAATCAACCACAAGCGTGGATGTCCCCGGTCTGATGTACACCCCGGGAGTCGTCTTTTCTGTAAAATACGCAGGTGTTTCCCCGTTTACGCTAATAACTGAAATACTCTTGCTCACTACAAAACCTTTATTGGAAATCATCAGTTTTGCTGAGTCAGGATAATTTTCCAAGTACAGCTCCGCTATGTTCGCCTGCTTCTTCTTTTGAGACAGCGAAACAAAAATTCCTATTACTGTAATAACAGCAACTGCAGCTATGTAAATCATTACCATTCCCGATGTATCTGGCATATGTCCTCCTAAAATTTTTGTAATTTTTATTTACTTCGTCTGGGAATTTACTACTACTTTTTGAACCTTTGGACCTGCAATATCCTCCAGATCCGCATACATACTTTCGAACTTGCCGATTCCGAGCGGAGCGCAATCTATAGTATCGCCGTTTATATAGAGATTAACCCTGTCTGTCGATCTGCTCTGCTTAATATTATATCCGATTTCCGCCCCTTCGAGTTCATACTCTTTAAGCAGCTTGGAACCTTTATAATACCTAAGCTTTGTGCCCTCTATCTCAAAGCTGATATTCTCCGAAAAAAGCGTTATGAACCATATCAACAAGCATACCGCGCCGCCAATTGCGTAATAAACATAATCCGCGACATCTTTCAAAAAATACGATGCCAGCATTGCCAACGCAAAGCCTGCAAATGGTGCGCTCACAAACGACACAAGCATGTGCGCTATACTTCTCTTGTACTTCTTTGCCAAAATTTACCTCCATTGCAATATTGCAGACAGATTATAGAGCAACGCCACAAAATATGCCATAGGACGCAAGACTCATTTGGCACACTTGCAATTTGCCAAATTTACGAAATATGAAAGTCTTACTCTTGCTGAATATTGAACAAAATGGTATAATAATGATGTCCAAAAAAAAAAAAAAAAACGAGGTTTTTGTTTGAAAACAGCGGATTTGTACCATGAATACCACGAAAACCTTTTCAAATATCATAAGGGTGGGATTCAGTTATTTTTCATAATATGCGCAGTAGGAAATCTGCTGCTGCTTTTATTCGAGCAGCCAATGGTACAGTTTCCCCGCTTGTTGTTCTGGTACAGACTTGCAATTTCGGCATATCTTATTGCGGCTGCAACTGCAGTCTTTTTTATATCAAACCACAAACTATTCTTTACGATCGTCTCAATAGGCGAAATTTTAGCTGTCAAGGTAGCGCTGCTGGTCGCAATTACTCATAAACATCCGAATATGCTGGTGCAGGCGATGGGAATAACTACCCTTTCAAGTATAATATTTATCCTACCAAATGTCTGGAAGACGAAATTTGCAATAGCCGCTCTGCTTTATGTTTCCTTTTTCGGCAGCACAATACTTTTCACCTCCAGATTCACTTCACCCGCATTCCTGCCGTCGTTCATTTTCACAACATTTATGAACCTGATACTCGGAATTTACTCATACAATGTCGACGATTATCAAAAATATTCATTTGTATTAAAAGAGCAGGCAGTTAGAATCAGCTACACAGATTTTCTGACCGGAATAAAGAACCGCGGTTACCTGTACGAGGAAGGTTCAAAAGTAATCGAGCTCTGCCGCCGAAAAAATGCGCCGTATTCAGTTGTGTTCTTTGATGTAAACAGAATGAAATTCATAAACGATAACTATGGTCACGAACAAGGCGACGTCGTGCTGAAATTATTTTCAAATATAGTCTCGGCAAGCATCAGAAGCAATGATATATTCGTAAGACTCGGCGGAGACGAATTTGCACTGCTGCTGCCCTTTACGAATATAGCCGAAGCCAAGGCGCTCATCGAAAGACTGCAGGCACAAATCGAAGAAAAACTCAATGTGTGCGGACACGCGATAACATGCAGCATAGGCGTTGCGAGTTCAAATGGCAGCGCTGCACTCAGCGATATTCTGCAGGAAGCCGACAAAAATATGTATATACATAAAGAAGAACACAGAAGGGAAGTCTACGATACCCAAACCCCAAACAGCGCACCGCAGGAAAATTGCAATATCTCGCACGGAACTTAAAAATCGACGGCATTCATATATAAAAACTACTATGCAAGGCAGCAGGTACATTTACTATATACAACAAATATTGTAAATGTACAAATACAGTGCCTAAAAGGTATATGAGTTAAACCCTTCGCATAGACAAATACGGCACATCTGCAAAAAACACATATAAAATCGGCAAAAAACACATATAAATAAGAATCATCGGGAATCCGTCAAAATTCCGGACTCCCGACTGTCGGTCTTTTATCGAATTTTATTTTGCTGTTTTTTATTGTGCCGCTCTACGCCTCGACATCAAATTCCTTTTCACGGAGCGTTTTTTCTATATATTCATTTTCAAACGGAGATTCATACTTACTCTCCGACATAAACTTACCTACTTCGCGCTTGACCTTTGTGAGCGAAGTGATAGTTCCCGGACCGCCGACACAGCCTCCCGGACAAGCCATGCCCTCTATAAGGTAGCCATTCTTCTTGCCGGCTTTGGCTAAATTCATCAATGTCACACAATCATGCAGAGTCTGAGCGCTCTCTATCAAAACCTCTCTCGTAGGATCTATACGTAGTATTGCGTCCTTAACAGCCTCCGCCACGCCTCCTGCAACTGCATAGCCTCTTCCCGTAGACGAAGCATCGTCCTCTATCGCGCGGCTCATCTCAAGTGTTTCGAGGTCGATGTTCTGCGCTACAAACATTCCCATCAGTTCCTCGAAGGTTATTACAAAATCGACATAACCCTTTACATTTTCACGAAGCGCCTCGACCTTTTTGGACACGCACGGTCCAATAAAAACAACCCTTGCATCAGGTTCTATGCGCTTATGATATTTTGCCGATTCGATCATCGGGGATGGGGAGTGCGAAATAAACTCATACTGTTCAGGAAAGAGTTTTTCTACCATCATCGACCACGATGCACAGCAGCTCGTCGCCATAAAAGGGATCTCGTGCGGAACTTTTTCAACAAACTCGCGCGATTCATGCAGGGTGGTAAAGTCTGCGCCGAGCGCAACCTCGATAACGCCCTTAAAACCGAGCTTTGTGAGCCCTTCCACTATTTGCATCGGCTTGACCTTTGTTCCAAACTGTGCCACAAACGAAGGCGCGAGCATCGCATAGACCTTGTCGCCCTTTTTTATTGCCTTAACAAGCTGGTATATCTGAGTTTTGTCCGCTATTGCGCCAAACGGACACTGCGTAATGCATCTGCCGCACGAAACGCATTTTTCGTGGTTGATCTTTGCCCTGCCAAATTCATCGCTGCCTATAGCCTTTACACCGCAAACGCTTGAGCAGGGGCGGTCAAATTGGATTATCGCCGAATAAGGACATGTATTTTTGCATCTTCCGCAGCGCACGCACTTGCTCTGATCTATTATGGTGCGGTCCGGACCGAGCGAAACAGCGCCTACAGGACAAACATTGGTACATGGGTGAGCATAACACTTTCTGCACTGGTCTGTAACAACAAAAGAATTAGTCTTGCACGCCTCGCACGCAAACGAAATCACATCTACGAGCGGTTTTTCGTAAAACATCGCATCTACGTCGATATCCTCGATGCCCTCTGTAATGCTCTTCATCTCGTTTGCCTTGTGGTGGTTAAGCCCAAGCGCCATTCTGAGCCTTTGCCCGACTATTGCGCGCTCCTTAAACACGCTGTCGCGATAATTCCCGACCTCGCCGGGAAGTATTCTGTAAACAGAGTGCTCCAATTTGCCGAGATCCTCATCCTCGTAGGCAATTCTTGCAACTTCCGCAAAAATCGCACGGCGCAGCTTGATTATGTCTACATAACTTTCCTTCATATCTTCTTTCGCCTCTCCGGATAATGTTTTCCAGATTCGCGCCGTCAATGCGCGAACCCTGCCCGAAAAAAGCTCCTCCCCCTTTTGTTATATCAGCGCAATTATACTGATTAATCTCGTATATGTCTATATGTATCTTTACTCTGTAAGTCTGCGATAGGCATCTTCAAGCATTATTCCTCGCAGATCCTCATACGGAACGATCACCTCGATTACCTCGTATGCCTTGTTTTCAACGGGAACGAACACAACCTTGAAGCCGTCCTCCGACGGAAAAATTTTCCCATCAAGAGCATTGTCAACACTATACTCAACTATTGCCTCATAACCGTCAAAAACGCGCTGCAGCTCGACGGCATCGATCAAAACGACCTCCAGACGCCGCAATGATTCCTCGTCGGTCATTATCCAATCGCTCAGCTTAGCGCCTTCCCCCGTCCGCAGATCAAATACCTCTACTTCGGCGTCAAAACCTGATTCCCTGTCCGAAAAGAAAAACTCGCTGTCATACTTTATTACAGTGAGATAGTCACTATGCTCCGCTATATCAAAAGAGCTTATGAGCACACTCTGAAAAATCCCGCCGTCTGTCATCTCGCTGATATCATAAGACTCCGGCAAACGCGCCGGTGTCAGCGCTTCATTGATCTTGTCCTGTACCGACTTGTCGGGATATTCTATCTGTGGATATATATACATCCAAAAATAATAGCTTCGCTCGATCGGATAGACTACCGCCGCATGACCGACGTACATCGCCGTAGAGAACTCAACAAAGCTGCGGTCAGTAATAAATGCGCTGTTAAATCCAAAATTACGGGCGATGAGCAGACCATCGTATGAATATATGATTTGCGAGCCTTTCAGACGCGAATGCGGCAAAGCCCGTTTCCCCGCAGATACATCGTAAAAATAGTACTCATCGCCATCGAACACATAAAATACATTTCCGTAAGCCCTCTCGATGTAGTAGTATTGGGGTTCAGTCAGGCTCTTGTAAACTCCATCGGTGCAGCTCGCAATTTCCTTTGGGAATGTATCTGCAAAATGATAATTGCCTGCACTCTTGCGAAACGCGTCGACGCTGAGGCTTCCCACAAGGGTGTGAGCAAAATATCCGCCGCCTAAAGGGTACGAGAGATGCACGCTCTCATCACTCGAACCGCCACCGACATAAATTTTTTCGACTGTTTTATAGTAATCCGAATCTTGAACGCCGACATCTGAAGCTGAAGCGTCTCTGCCCGCTGAGATATAATTCGTTGTTAAAATATCGAAAAAATACTCGTAATCTATTTCTCTCTTAGCAATTGTATCGTATGCAAACTCTGTGGTTTTACTGTATATTACTCCCTCGAAAATTTCGAAGCTAACCTCGCCGTCTACAATGATTTTTTCGGTAATATCATCATAAACAGCGCCGTTCGAATCCAGAAGCAGACATTTTGACTCCGAAAATGCAACAAACATTTCGCCGGTTCTGTAAAGTTCATCAAATGGACCGGCAACGCAGGAACCCTCTGTGTCTATTAAATAAAATACATAATCCCTTTCGTCATGACCAGAACTCTCCGATGACCGATTTTCGGACAGATCCGAAAATCTTTCGGGGAAATCGCCGACTACTGCAAGTCCACAATAATCAAATGGTTCGGCATGGTAAAACGGCTTTACAAACACCGGATCCATGCGCCAAACCAAGTCCTCATAATATAGAATCGGCCCGCCGCCATATGTGTCGATATACTCGATAAGCTGTGCCCTGTCAAAATAATTTGTCATCTGGTCGCCGCGATAGTTTGTCGTCATTACGGGAACATAGTTGCGGGCGGCATAGAGCGCCTTTGGATCTGCGCCCGAAACTTCGTTTGTAATCAATATGCCCTTTGAAAATTCTATAAAAGTCTTTTCCGTGCTACTTTCCGTGGAACTAATTTCGCCGGATGCACTGATTCCCGAACCCGATAACGTAAATGTATGTGACGACTGAACTTCTAAATCATTCTCGCTTCCTAAGAGAGCGGCATCTCCCGAAGCGCTGCCGTTTAATTCGCCGCAGCCTGCAAGAATAAACATCAACACAAAAAATACCGCAAAATATGCTAACCTTGTACTTAAAATTTTTATCATAGCAGCGATCCTCCTAAAAAGATAACTTTTTCCCCTTTTTGCCGTACGGCGATAACAGCTCAGCAGAACATGCGCTGCTATCGAGGCGCAGCGGGTACTCTATTCCAAATTCATCGCGAAGTGCAAAACTATATTTTTGACAGAGACCGCAGCGTCTTCCGCCTCCAAAATACGCTCCAACAGGACAATACTTCATCCTCATAAGCACAAGACTTCGGTCGGAAACATCGACAATGTCCGAAAGCGACTGAAGCCAGGATTTTTGTATCTCCGGCGATATTTCTATCTCTCCGACTCCGCGGTCACGCAGAAATTTTACGGAAAAGCTATTAAAGGCATTTATGGTATAAGCTGCGCGGACCTCCTTGCCAGAGAGACCGCTGAAATTTAACTGAGACAAATGCCCAATCTCCACGCGCTGCGCGCGGTCTACCAAACTCTGATAATACTGCCATCGCTCTCCGGGAATAAGCGCCGGCAGCCTGAGCCACTCGGCATTGGAAAAATCTGATTTTCCGCAATTTAAGCTATGACACTCCGCGACGGAAGAACCGAAATCCGAAAGTGAGCCGCCTGACTGTTCCCCGTACGAGGGAAAACGTTCAGTTGATTTGATGTCCGGAACAAAACTGCCGTCAGTCGGCTCAGCGGCAGGTGGTACTGAATACCCGGCAGTCTTTGCAAGCATAAAACTGCTGCCATGCTCTGTGCCGGGCAATACAGAGCACGCACCGGGCGTTGCCGCATTGGAAGGCTTCCGCTCAGCGTACGTCGCGGCTTTTGCGAGCGCGCATTCGATAGAAAATTTTGGTAGCAGAGCAATCCTTTCCGCTCTGCTTGGATACCTGTTTACCAGATATTCTGTAAAAATGTCGATGATCTGCCTCCTAAGGGCATTGATATCCGAAATCGGCAAAAATATGCCCTGCGCTATGTCAAAATGCGACAGCGACACATCCAGTTCAAATGGCGATCCGCCGAACTTCGACAACTGTTCTACTACGCGTGATGCATCAGTTCCACGACCAGCAGCGACCTGAACGGTCGGACCGCGCAGCGAAATAGTGTGAAGCGGCGGCGAGGCGGCGGGAGCGGCTGAGTGCGAGGAGGCGGGAGCGGCAGTGGCGGCTGCAAACGCCGCAGGAGTAAAGGGAACCGCAGCGCCAAACTTACCGCCGCAAGAGCCGCCGCAAGAGCCGCCGAGCGGGCGGAGTTCCGCTTCAATCTGCACCGCTTCACCCGGCCGCATCGCTGCGCGGAGGGCGACGCTCCAACGCTTTGGCTGCACATTCATAGCGGCATCGACAGAAGCAATGTGCTCCACACTATATGTCTTGTCCAGCGCGTCGCCCGCGCGGAGCAGACACCCAAACGGCACGCTTACCACAGAACCGACAGGGGCACTTTCTACACGCTTGCCGCCAAGCATTATCCATTCTGCCCGCGCCCCGACCGTACGCCCATCGCCCATTTTGTACTGTATTTCATCGCCGACACAGAGCGAATCAGCAAGACGCAATACGACAACATAGCGCCTTCCGTCCTTGCTGTAATATTCTGTTTCAGCAGACGATTTTTCACAAAAAGCAACAGATTTTGCTGAATGCTCATATCCATTTCCGTCCAACCCTGCCGAACGCTCGCGTCGTGCAGATTCGGCATTTTCCCGCAAATCTGCAAAAGTCGGCTTCGAGGATACTACCGTTCCAAGCGGCACACCCCTGTTTCCGGTGTGCAGACCTGCATGCCAATCCACCGAGTCCTCCGAAAAGACAAAGCCCTTCGTATATCCCCGATTATAGCTCCTTTCAAGCATTGCACTCGCTTCATCGCCAGAAACAGCGCCGTCCAGAAGCCCTCGGTACGCCGCGACCACATTATAAACATAATCGTAATCTTTAAGTCTTCCTTCGATTTTAAGAGAAATTTTGGGAATAAGTTTCAATTCATCTAAATATTCTGCCGTGGAAAGATCCTTGGGACTGAGTACGCGCACACCGCTTACATCAAACGTCCGCGCGTCATCCGTCGAAAAAAGATCGTACTTCTTTCTGCACGGCTGCGCACAGCTCCCCCTGTTTCCGCTTCTGCCGCCGATGTACGAGCTCATCAGGCACATCCCGGAATACGATACGCACAACGCGCCGTGTATAAAAACCTCAAGCTCGATATCCACCGCCGCGGCTATATCGCGAATTTCGCTAATCTCCATTTCGCGCGGCAGCACTACCCTGGAAAACCCCATTTCCTTGGCATACCGCACACCCTCGACATTATGAAAAGTCATCTGTGTGCTCGCGTGCAGCGGCAGATCAGGATGGCGCTCCCTGATTATGCCTGCAAGCCCTATATCCTGAACAATCACCGCATCTGCGCCAATTTCGTACAAATAATCGACAAAATCCACAGCTTCGGCCATTTCTTCATCCAGAATCAAGGTATTTACTGTTACATAAACAGAAACTCCATGTATATGCGCATATCGCACCGCCTCCGCAAGAGCCTTCCTGTCGAAATTCTTTGCAGAGCTGCGTGCGCCAAAAGACTGCCCCGCAAGGTAGACAGCATCCGCGCCAGCCAATACCGCAGCCCGCAGCTGAGATTCACCGCCAACAGGCGCAAGTATTTCAGGAAATCTTATCATTATCGTTCCCCCTCCATTTATCGCACAAGCTCTCCATAGTAACTATACCAAGACACCCACTTTGAATCATTGCCCAAAATGTAAATTGTTGGCGGCCTCAAAATAAGTGTGTATAAGCAAAATGCCCTGCTGTGTTTTTCCTGCACCGATTCGATTTAACTACTTAATTTGCCTGACCTACTTTGCCGACCGTCCTGCCCTTATTCTTCCGTTTAATGCTTGTTCTGCGCTCCCAAAGCTGCTACAATACTCCAAACTGCAAAATTATGAAAGTTGGAGCACCGTATGAATATTCGCATAATGACTATCGACGATTACGAAAATGTATATGAACTCTGGATGTCCTGCAAAGGCATGGGACTTAATAATCTCGACGACTCAAAAGAAGGCATCGACAGATTCCTTAAAAGGAATCCCGACACCTGCTTTGTCGCCGAAATCAATGCCGCTATCGCCGGGGTTATCATAGTCGGAAACGACGGCAGAAGAGGATATATCTACCACACCGCAGTCAACCCGAAATATAGAAACCAAGGCGTCGGCAGCAAGCTCGTAGAGACCGCCCTGTCTGCTTTGCAAAAAGCCGGAATAACTAAAGCTGCATTGGTCGTATTTGATAAAAACGAAACCGGCAATAATTTCTGGGAAAAAACGGGCTTTACAATCCGCAAGGATTTAATATACCGCAACAGAGCGCTTACCGACATCGTCAGAATAGATACATAACCATTACATCTGCAATTAGCCCGATACCGGTTCATCAGTTTTTGCCGTAGCGCCATGCTTCATGCTCGATTTCGTCAAACCTGTGGTCGTGAGTAAAATACTCGAAATCAATGTCAAAATACTCACTTCGAGTTTGTCCTGCCTTAAAAACCCCATTCTCGACCGAATTTTGGGTATCCCATGTTACATCGACAAAAATCCATCGCCCGTCGACAAACGCCGCATTCCAGCCATGGTCGCGCCGTACCGCATCAAATTCCTCGAAGCTATTACGTTTTATTAATCCGATTACTACTGTGCAAGGGATATTCTGCGAACGCAGCATATCTCTATACAAATTTGAAAATCCGCCACAAACCGTCTTTTTTGCTTCAAGTACATCAGGCGAATCATAAGCCAGATTTTCTGAACCCATATTGTCGTAATCATAGTAAATATTTTTAGCAATCCAGTCATGAATAAGCCTTGCTTTTTGATATTCACTTGAAGCCCCTCTGCATATACTATCAGAAAGCTCCTTGATCTTTGCAAGCTCCGCTGCACTTAAGTGACCGAGATCGAGATGACTTCCGGGATTTCCTATCCCCATAAGCGTCTGTGCCGATTTGTCGTACTCTGAATTCCTAAATCCGTACCCGCCGCCGTTTTTTTCTATGATAAGTCTGGAAGGTTCAAGCAAATATGTACCTTTATAGCTGCCTTCTGCGGTCAGCGCCCAGCCAATGATATTCACATCGTAATACTTGTAGCCCCCAAGTTCAAACGACGCTTCTATTCCATCCGCTATATAATCCACGCGCCTGTCCTCAACAAGAGGAAAATTTTGAGACGGCTCATTTCCAGCGCACAAACGTACGCTCATATAATCAAAATTCCCGTCGCCAGTCTCGAAATCAACATTGAGAATATTGCCCAAAATCTCGATTTCGGCATTATCGTCCCTATTGCTTGTAACAATATACGTACCCTGTTTTTTATTTGCAAGATCATCGCTGTCGATATCGCTGCTCGAAAGCTCGACAGTTCTAACAGCTCCGACCCACTTGACATCAAGCCCCAGCGCCTCGCTGACAGCGCGCAGAGGCACAAGCGTCCTGCCCGCAACCACCTTCGGAGCCGCGTCCAGATAGATAATCTTTCCGTCCACAAACATACGCGGTTTTCCGAGTATCATCTTTATGAAGCTGTCGCCCTTGCTTGCATTGATGGTGCTTGTAGCCTGCACCCACTCGACATCGGCGCCGCACGCCTCAAATATGGCCCTTACCGGCACAAGCGTCCTGCCGTTTTCTATAATTGGATCTACATCAAAACTAAGTTCCTTTCCGTCGAGCGTCACCCGAATAGCATCCGAAGCATATACCGGATTGCTCAAAATAGCACCCGTGCACAGCACAAGCATCAACACGAAAAGCTTTGCTGTGTTTGTTAGATTCAAAATAAACCGTCGATTCTGATTAACTTTGCTCATAATTATCCCTCCATGTTGTTAAATAATTATAACACAAACCGGTTCAAATCAGACCCTGAACTTTCTGACCTCCGCGCCGAGATTCTCTGCAAGCTGTTTCAATTCCTCGGCATAACGGGTAAATTCGTCCATATTTGCGCTTATCTCCTCGGTTGATGCAGTCACCTCCTGCACTGCAGCGGCTCCTTCCTCAGATACGGATGATACGCCCTGGATAACCCCAAGAAGCGAAAGCTTGTTTTTATTTGTCGATTCTACCGCAGCAACTACCTCTGCCACTTTGGCGGAAAGCTTCTCGATGGCTTCGAGTATCCGGTCGAATATCTCGCGCGTATCGACTACCGCTCTATCCTGCTCCGCAACAGTTTCGCGAGTTGTCTTGATTGAACTTGCAACCGAAGACGCCTTGCTCTGGATCCCGTCGATAATCAATTTGATTTCTTCTGTGGAAGCCCTCGACTCCTCCGCAAGCTTTCTGATCTCATTGGCGACAACTCCGAAGCCTCTGCCGGCATCTCCCGCCCTTGCAGCCTCTATACCAGCATTAAGCGAAAGTAAATTTGTCTGTGAGGTTATCGATGCAAGAGCGTCAGATATATTGCTGATTTGCAGCGAACTCTTGTACATATCGTCAACAGCCGCGCTGACCTCGCTTGTCGCCGCCATTGTCCTTTCCGACTTTTCAGTCAGACCGTCTATTATCTCGAAGCCCTGCCTGCTGAGATCTTTTGCAAAATTTGAAATCTCGTTCATTTCATTGGAACGCAGCGCTATGCCATCCAGCTGTGCCGACATATTCTCCATCTCCTGAAGTCCGACCATCGCATCCTCAGCCTGCGAAACAGAACCCCGCGAAACATCGTCCACAGAATGAGCAACGTCGGATACCGCACGATTTACATCAAAAGACTGCTCCGCAAGCCGCGTCGACGTATGCATAACAGTTTCGGCAGAAGCGACAACGCTCGAAAGCAGCGCAGATATTCGCTCGAGCATGGAGTTGAACGATTCTCCAAGCTGTGCAAATTCGTCGCGCCCGCGCGTCTTTATCCTGACTGTCAAATCGCCGTCAGCCACATGCGCAAACCCCTTCTGGACGCGTGAAATATGCGAGCTGTATTTCTTTCCAATAAACATTGCTATAACAGCCGCCACAAATGTCACAACAAACGACACCACAAGGGTAGCATTTCTGATCGAGCTCGTGTCATCATCGAGCTCCCTCTCCTTAAATGAAGTACAGATAAACCAACCGGTATTATCATTGGTGGAAAAAGCTCCGAACGCATCGTCGCCATCGTACTTATATCTCAAAAAACCATCGCGTTTAGATCGCGTCTCTTCCCAAAAACCATACCTGTCCTGAATATTAGTTCCAATAAGGGATTTATCAGGATGCGCTATTATTAAGCCATCGACAGTCGCAGCAAAAATATATCCTGTGCTGCCGATGCTTCTGTCAGAAATTTTTTCGGAAACAGACTGCAGAGAACAGTCGGCCGCCAAAACCCCGACCATATTATCGCCTAAAAATACCGCTCTTGAAACAGTTATAATAATGTCGCCAGTAGCCACATCCACATACGGTCCTGTAATTACAGCGGCGTCCGGATTTGCCGCAGCGTTCTGATACCAATCGCGAGAAGTGGGGTCATAATCCGCAGGAAGCTCCACATAGGGATATATCTTCATTGCTTTATCAGAGCGCCCGAGATAGATATACTGTATATCGTCTCGAATCTTTGTGATCGAATCCAGGAAATCCATCATCTGCTTTTCGTGACCGGAAGTGTAGGTGTTCTTCACATGATTGTTATCCGCCGCAATAGACATGACCTGTTTAAGTCCGCCAAAATATTCGTCTATGCCGTCGCTAACGAGCGACAAAGACTGCGAACTGAGCATTACAAGCTTTTCAGTAAGCTTCGACTTTGCTTCGTTATTGGTGATAAACCCCGCAATCGCAAGCGGTATAAGACACATCAGCACCATTGTTACAAGGAGTTTTTTACCAATTAAACCAATACTAAATCCTTTCTTTTCCATATAAGCCTCGAATTATATTATATCCCAATGAAAAATTAAATAAACAGTTTCCAACAAATATCTGTATAAACAATAATCAACAAATGTGATAGAATCTTACCATAAAAAAATATTTGGAGGCTGTATGCAAATCAAATCGATAATGCGGGCAGCGGATCAGCTCGTACTGCTGAACCCTGAAGATACCGCAAAAGACGCAATTTCAAAAATTGACAAGGGAGAATTTCTATCGCTTCCAGTGGTAGAAAACAATAAATTTCTTGGCTTCCTCTCCAAGCAATTCATTTATGAAAAGTTTTTCGAGGAACACAACTGTGGAAACGCAGACATTGACTCATTCCTTGGGCGAAAAGTCAGCACATTTCTCCTGAACTCAAAAATCGATGCACTCAACCCGGCGCAGCCAATCGAAGAAGCAGCCCTCAGATTCTCAAAAAATAAGCTGAGATTCCTTCCTGTAGAGGATACGAACGGGCATTTTGCAGGAATTGTCACACAGCAAGCTCTGTTTGCAATACTTGTAAACGCATTCGGCATCGAAGACCCAAAACTCATCGTTATCACCGACGGAATAAGCGGAGTTCTCTCCAGAATCAGCGAAATCATTTCAAAACACGGCGGCAATATCACAAACGTCATCAAACTTGAAACCGAAGTTCCAAATGTCGACGAGGTCTCGATCAGAGTGGTCGGAGCAGATATCGAACTGCTCAAACACAAGCTCACAGAAAAAGGCTTCCGGGTAAAATAATCCGAAAACCTTTATTTGCTTTATTATCCGCATAATACAATATGCGCAGTACGCAGGCGGCGTCGGGAACTATTCCAGATAGCCGCCTATGTATTCCATCGGATCTGTATGATCGCCGTTGATCCTGACTTCAAAATGCAGGTGCGGACCAAATGAAAAACCGGTATTTCCTACGCCTCCTATTACTTCACCCACAGTTACCTCCTGCCCTACCTCGACATATATCGAATTCAGATGTGCATACAGAGTGGCAATCCCTCCGCCATGGTCGACGACTATCATTCTGCCGTAACTCTCTCCATATGTAGCCGTCATGACTATGCCGGACTGAGCCGCAAGCACGGAAGCATCGTAATCGCCCGGTATATCGACCCCTTGATGAAATGCCGGAGCACCAAGCGCGACAAGCTCAGGTCTATAGCCGTACGGAGAAGATACTACAAACGAACTCGGCACCGGCCAAACCATACTGCCGCCGACATACGCCATTTTGCTCATTTCGAGCTGTTCGAGCACTCTCTCTATTTCTGCCTGCTCCGCCATGCGCATTGCATATTGTTCCTCAAGCGCCTCCCTGTCCTGCTTTGCTTCGAGCGCGTACGCATACAAATCATCAAGCAGCTCCCTTTGCTTTTCCTTTTTCTCTATTCTCTGATCCAGCAGGTAAACAAGCTGTTTTTTTTCGTAATCAAGTTCATTTTTCTTAATCTCCGTGATCCGCTTATGCTCCTCCAAATCGCTGATCATATTTTGATCCGACATCACTATCTTTTGCAGCACGTCTGCCCTGGAAAGCAGTTCCTGCATAGAGTCCGCCCCAAACAGCACCTCAAGATAACCGACAGTGCCCGCCTTGTACATAACCCTCAGTCTTTTGTTCAGCAGCTCCTGCTTCTCCTTCAGTTTTCGCTCGTATTCGGCGACCTCCTCCGTCTTTTTTTCTATTTCAAGTTCTGTATCTGCGATGTCACCGGTTATAAGTTCAATTTCGGCATCGAGCGCTGCGATTGCTGCATTTGTCTCGCTGATTCGCCTGTTGATCTCATTGCTGATCTCATGATTGAGATTCATACTTGCATTAAGTTCCTCAATTCTCCTTATGAGTTCTTCGCGTTCACGCTCTTTTGCCTCGATTTCTTCGTCTATGGTCGCAAACATTGCCGAAGCCGCAAATATTATAATCGCCGCACAGGCAAAGACGACGACGGCAGATGTGCTGCTTTTTTTTATCAAAGATTTTATTTTCTTCATTGCCATAATGATGTAGAACCTCCTCCGACGACAGTTTATGAATTGAGCGGTTTTCTGGTAGAAAGCAGGGAACCAAGCGCACCCACAGACACGCCGATCACGACGAACAAATAGATTATATCGTCCTTCATAAATTCCGGATTCACAAAGTACACCGAAAATATAACAAAAAACCTCTCCTGAACCAAATTAAATACATAACTATATAGATAATAGACTACAACGTATGCAAGCCCCGCGCCTATCAGCCCTATAAGCATCCCCTCCATAAAAAACGGCCAGCGTATGTACCAGTCGGTCGCTCCAACAAATTTCATAATAGAAATCTCCTTGCTGCGCGAAGCCACAGCCATACTTATCGCATTGTTTATAAGAATTATCGAAACGCCTATAAGTATAAAAATAATCACCGAGCCGGTTCTTCGAATAGCTGACGTTATAAGCATAAGCTGGTTTACAATATCTTGGTACGAGCGAACCTCCTCGATGCCGCCATACGCGGAAACAGCCTTGGCGACGCGCTCCGAATACGCTATATCCGAGAGATAAATTATTATGGAACGCGGCAATGGATTCTCCTCGAAGCCGTCGAGCAAGTATGCCTGTTCTCCCCAGCGCTTTTTAAGGTTTCGCATAGCCTCTTCCTTGGATTCATAGCGAATATCTCTGACGCCTTCAACTGTCAGGATCTGCGAAACAAGCTTGGATATATCCTGATCCGTAGGCGTCTCCTCCACATATGCAACGATGGTATCGAACTGATCCTTTGTAGACATCGCCACCGAATTGATATTTATTATAAGCGTAAACATCAACCCCAGAATCAAAAGCGATGCCGTAACTGAAATCAAGGCGAAAAATGTGGTCGCTCTATTTCTCCACATATTCACAAAAGCTTCACCGATTGATTTTATCGGTCTCATACGACCTCCACTCTGCCTGTATCGGCGACTATTTTACCGGAGCGCATTTCGATAATCCTGCCCCTGCACATTCTAACAATGCCCTCGTCGTGCGTGACCACAACTATTGTTGTTCCACGCTTATTGAGAGCTAAAAGTATTTTCATTATATCCTTGGCGGTATCCGGATCAAGATTCCCTGTCGGTTCATCCGCAATAAGTATCTCCGGCTTATTCACCATCGCCCTTGCGATAGAAACCCTCTGCGCCTCGCCGCCCGAAAGCTTGGAAGGATAATAATCCGCCTTTTCTTCAAGCCCTACGAGGCGCAGAGCGATAGGCACGTTTGCCTTGATCTGCTTTCGGCTCGCCCCGGTGATCTCCATTGCATATGCGACATTTTCAAAAACTGTCCTGTTCTCGAGGAGTCTGTAATCCTGAAAAACCATTCCGACCTTGCGCCTCAGCATGGGCACACGCCTGCGATGCATTTTCGTAATATTTTCGTTATCCACAAATATGGAGCCCTTATCTACGCTGACTTCTTTCTGCAAAGCCTTAATAAGGCTGGACTTTCCCGCGCCGCTCTGCCCTATCAGAAACACCATTTCTCCCGGCCGGATATGCAGATTTATATTATCAAGCGCCTGGACGCCCTCTCGGTACCTTAGGCTGACTTTAATAAACTTTATCATGCTAAGATTATACCTTTATTTGCGCAAAAACTCAAACATTCTACCCCGCCTAATTTGCAAATAATCAGGTGGACATCCGGCGGCGGGCAGATCTTGACGCCGTTTGTTTTGCAACAATATGTAAATAAATTCAAAAGAATCCTGACTATACCGTCGCAGATGATATACTGACGGTATGCCAAACTTACTGACTGAAATTTCAAAAACTCCGGGGATCACAGAGGCTTTTTTTGCAGGTCTGCTGTCTTTTCTTTCGCCGTGCCTGCTTCCTTTAATCCCTGTATACATTATGTACCTAAAGACCGAGGATTCCTCCGACAGCGCCCCATCCGAAGACGCCGACACCATCAAAGCCGCATCTGACGCTCTTCCCGACAACGCAAACAAAGCCGGGAACCAACGCTCTGCGCAGCGCGCCAAATTTATGCGCGGTCTGAAAAAATCAATTATGTTTGTGCTCGGATTCACTGCGGTATTTATGCTTTTCGGACTTGCCGCATCGTCCGTGGGAAAGTTTCTGATTCAGTATCGCGGCGTAATATCAAGGCTCGCAGGTGTCTTTATCGTGCTCTTCGGGCTGACAATGCTCGGCGTCGTGCGAATAAACGCGCTTACAAAAGATTACAGAAGAATGCGCAGCGCTTCAGCATTTGGAATGGGTATGGCGTTTGGGTTCGGCTGGACACCGTGCCTCGGACCGATACTCGGATCGATACTTGCAATGACCGCGGCAGTTACAAGCAAGCTGTACGAAGGCATTTTTCTGCTTTTTATTTACTCGCTCGGCGTGGCGATCCCATTCCTGCTCTCATACGTTTTTATAGAAATTTTCGAAAAACACATAACTTCAATTTCCAAGCACTCTGCCGCTATTTCAAAAGCCGGCGCTGTAGTTATGATAATTTTCGGACTGCTTCTTGTATTCGATAAGCTTTCGGCGCTTTTGTCCATTTTTCAATAATCCAAGCACTCTTTTTCGAACGCGTTTCACATTTTTCCTTGACAGCGGCGCACATACTGCTGTAGTATGAATTCAGTATGTTCAATATATGAACAAAAATTCGAAGGAGAAAATACATGGAAAAAAGAGCTGCACTAAAGGCTAAGTTCCTCGTACCATCTATTCTCGGTATCGTATTGTTTATGATACCGGTGTACTTTGAAGATTCGTGGACTATCCTGGTCAAAATCCTTGCGGACAAGATTACAGCAGTAATCGGCGACTACATCCCATACCTGTGCCTCGGCATAATCACTTTATCCGCAGTATTGTCACTTATCTCTCTTGCAAAACCGAAGTTTATCACAAACAGCAAGCTGATGAAAGAAGCATTTGACTGTGGTCCAATCTGGACTACCGTGCGTGTAATAGGCTGCGCAGCTGTGTGGATCACATATCTTGCCGAAATCAAAGCGCTAAGTACGGACAACACAGTTATCGGAGCGATCGCAGGCGCCGACCAAGGCGGTCTCGCTTTCAGCTTAGTAAACGGACTTGTAATCATCTTCCTGATAGCAAGCTTCCTTCTTCCTTTGCTTCTTGACTTCGGCCTGCTCGAATATGTAGGCGCGATGCTCACAAAGGTTATGCGTCCTGTATTCAAAGTTCCGGGACGCGCGGCCGTCGACTGCATAACTTCATGGATAGGCGACGGTACTCTCGGAGTCATGCTCACAAATAACCAATATGAAGGCGGTTATTACAACGCCAAAGAAGCGTCCATAATCGCAACGACATTCTCGGCAGTATCGATCACTTTCAGCTTGGTTGTACTCAGCGAAGTCGGTCTCACTCAATACTTTGGAATATACTACCTGCTCATCTGCTTTGTAGGGATAGTCTGCGCAATCGTTTGCCCAAGACTCTACCCTCTCAGAAGCAAGCCTGAAACCTACCTTGTAGAAGGCAAGGCTATGCCTGATACAATTCCGTCTGAATTCAAAAGCTCTCATCAATACGGCATGCACCTCGCTCTCGAAAGAGTTGCTAAAGATCAAGGAATCGGAACATTCCTGAAGAACGGCGCTAAAAACTGCTTCGGCATGTGGTTCGGCGTGCTCCCTACAGTTATGGCTATCGGAACAATCGCTTTGGTACTCGCCAACTACACACCTATCTTCCAGTGGCTCGGTACGCCATTCGTTCCGCTGTTCAATCTCCTGGGGCTTCCTGAGGCTGAGGCTGCCGCCGGCACAATGGTAGTCGGATTCACAGATATGTTCACTCCTGCAATTCTCATCGCAGAAAATCCAAGCGATATCACAAGGTTTGTCGTAGCTGTCATATCAATAACACAGGTTCTCTTCCTCGACGAAGTGGGCGGGCTTATACTTTCATCGAAACTCCCTGTAAATCTCTGGGAACTCTTTGTAATATTCCTTGAAAGAACTATTATTTCAATACTGATAGTAGTACCTGTCGCTCATCTGATATTTTAGGGGCTAAACGCTTAAATAGTGTACGCAGAGGCTGCAATGCCTCTGCTTTTATTTTACAGCCGCATCAAATTGACATATACTATGTCATTATAATTCTGTTCGTATATAGTAAATGAGCTGAGCGAAGCCTATTCGCCTAAGCGTGGCGAGGCATCGAGTAAATACGCTGTAAATTCTTTAGTGTTGAATGTCGAAACATATTGTGCTAAATTAAAATCATGAACAAAATGAACTCAAACAAAGAGCGCCGCGCCAAAAGGCAGGAAACCATCAAAAAAATCATCGCATGGCTGCTTGCGGTCCTGTTAATCTTGGGAATGCTTACCCCACTGCTCTCCGTATTCGGCGAAAAAACAACCGAATCAACCACACAGACGACAAACACATCAGTGCGTGCAAACGCACCTTCATCCGAAAAGGTACGAGCCACCGTCACCGCAGACAAAGGCTCAAATGAACGCGGCACACAGACAGTAGAAGCTACAGTCTCCGAAGGTGTCTACAAAGGGCAGGTGGTCGAAGCGATATTCGAGCGAAACGCTTTTTACAGCAACAAATACGCCCTCGACCCTCTCACACCCGGAACAAATGTAATTCTTCTCATTGAAAAAGACAAGTACGGCGCAATCTCAAAAGCCTATGTGGCTGATATAAACAGAGAAGGCGCTCTTTTATTTTTAGTCCTGGTATTTTTTGGAGTTCTGATTCTCGTCGGCGGGCTTAAAGGTGTAAAAGCCATAGCTTCGCTTGTAATAACCGGACTCGCGCTTTTTTTTGTATTTATCCCCGGAATATTGAGCGGACACGACCCAGTAATACTGTCAATCCTTGTCTGTATGTTTGTAATATCCGTATCCTTCCTGATAATTTCGGGCTTCACGCGCAAAACCCTTGCGGCGATAGTAGGAACTACTGTAGGAATTATTATCGCCGGCCTGCTGTTCCTGCTGTTTTCAAATATCATGCGCATCTCCGGCATCAGCGACGAACACGCGCGCAATCTCCTTTTCATACCTCAGCAAATACAATTTGAGTTCAAAGGTCTGCTATTTGCCGGAATACTGATAGCCTCCATGGGAGCATGCATGGATATCGGAATGACTATCGCTTCCACCGTCAACGAAATAAGCGAAAGCAGTCCGGGCATATCAAAGCTGGCACTGTTCAAGGCGGGGGCAAATGTCGGAAAGGACGCGATGGCAACCATGACAAATACTCTTATTTTAGCGTACGCCGGCACATCTCTGAACATCATACTGCTGCTTAAAGCCAATAGCATCGCTTCAATCAACTTTATGAACTGGGAAGTTATAGTCGTAGAGATTACCCGCGCGCTCACGGCCACCATCGGACTCGTCGCAGCAATTCCTATAACTGCATTTATTGCAACTGAACTGTTTGACAAAAAACGTGCAAAATGATAGAGTAGCGTTGTGTCGGCATTTGCCGGCAAATTCAAACAAAAAGGAGAGCTTATGAGCTTAAATGTTTATTCAGAAATCTCCAAGCTTAAAACAGTGCTTTTACACCGGCCAGGAGAGGAACTGAACAACCTTTCACCAAGCCTGCTGCAACGACTTTTATTTGACGACATTCCGGATCTTTTGTTAGCTCAGAGAGAACACGACGAGTTTGCTGATGTTCTGCGCAGCGTCGGCACAGAAGTAGTCTACCTCGGCGACCTCGTCAGCGAAGTGCTGAAGGACAGCAAAATCAAGGCGCAGTTTTTAGACGAATATGTATCAGAGGCCGATTTGCGTTCGGAATATCAGGTGGACGCCGTCAGAAATTACTTGGAAAACTTCAGCGGCAGCGAACTTTTTGGCAAGTTAGTCGCAGGAATCAGAAAAGAAGAACTGCCTGCAAGCTCCAAAAAATCCCTTTTTGCAATGCTTTCGGATGGTAATCCGCTAATAGTCGACCCGATGCCGAATCTCTACTTTACACGCGACCCAATGTCCGTTTCCGGCGGCGGCGTTGCAATCAACCGCATGCGCACAGTTACAAGAAACAGAGAAACTCTATTCGGAAAATATGTATTTAATCATCATCCTCGATTCTCCAGTGCCCAGGTCAGCAAATGGTACGAGAGAGGCTTTAAGTATTCAATAGAAGGCGGAGACATACTCACGCTCAGCGATAAAGTAATAGCAATAGGAATATCACTTAGAACCGATGCTGACGCAATAGAAGTCTTTGCAAAAAAAATATTCTCGTCAAATGAACCTTTCGAAAAAATAATTGCATTCGCAATACCTCATTCAAGGGCATTTATGCATCTTGATACAGTATTTACAATGATAGATAAAAATAAATTCACAATACATCCGGGAATCGAAGGCCCGCTCACCATATTCACCCTCGAAAAAATTTCAGACGACGGCGACTATGTCATACACAAGGAAACTGATTCAATAGAAACAATACTTGGCAGACACCTTGGCATAAGCAATGTAGAGCTTATTCGCTGCGGGGGCGGCTCAATAATAGATGCAGAGCGCGAGCAATGGAACGACGGTTCAAATACACTTGCGGTAGCGCCGGGCGAAGTGGTAGTTTACGACAGGAACTATGTCACAAACAAGCTGCTGCGAGAAAGAGGAATAAAGCTACACGAAATACGCTCTTCCGAATTATCGCGCGGCAGAGGCGGCCCAAGATGTATGTCCATGCCGCTGGTCAGAGAAGCGCTTAACAAATAAAATTTTTGCTCTTGTAATAGAGAAGCAAATATAATATAAGATAAATAATAAGCTATAAGCTAAGGAGGATTTATGCCAATCAATTTAAGAGGCAGACATTTATTGACACTCAGAGATTTTACACCTGAAGAAATCAGGTACTTGCTCGACCTTTCCCTCAATCTTAAAGAAAAGAAAAGAGCGGGAATCAAAGGCGATTTGCTCGAAAGAAAGAACATCTGCCTCATTTTCGAAAAAACTTCTACAAGAACCCGTTGCGCATTTGAAGTTGCTGCATTTGACGAAGGCGCAAGCGTAACTTTCCTCACAAACAGCCAGATGGGCAAAAAAGAAAGCATAGAAGATACAGCGAAAGTGCTCGGAAGATTCTATGACGGTATTGAGTTCAGAGGATTCAAGCAGGAAACTGTAGAAGAACTCGCAAAATTCGCGGGCGTACCGGTTTGGAACGGCCTTACAGATAAGTACCATCCAACTCAGATACTTGCGGACTTCCTCACAATAATGGAGCATGTACACAAGCCTCTAAACAAGGTCAAGCTTGTGTACGTGGGTGATGCCCGCAACAATATGGGCAACTCGCTTATGATAGGCGCAGCAAAGCTCGGCATGCACTTTGTCGCTCTCGCTCCAGAATCTCTCTGGCCTGAAGAAGAGCTTGTCAAAGAAATGAAGCAGCTCGCTAAGGAAACTGGCGGCAAGATCGAGCTCACAGACAAGATCAACGATGTTCACGGCGCGGACGTCATTTACACCGATGTGTGGGTATCTATGGGCGAAGAAGCGCTCTTCGAAGAAAGAATCAAGATGCTCAAGCCTTACCAGGTCAATATGGAAATGATGAAAAAGACAGATAATCCTGACTGTCTCTTTATGCACTGCCTGCCTTCTTTCCACGACAGAGAAACAGAAGTCGGAGAAGAAATCTTCCAGAAATATGGTCTTGCAGAGATGGAAGTAACCGACGAAGTATTCAGAAGCAGAAATTCCGTTGTTATGGATGAAGCAGAAAACAGAATGCACACAATCAAAGCTGTAATGGTTGCTACAATTGGCAATCTCTAATCCGTTTCACGCATAGAAATAGATAAAATCTTCTTGTCCCCCGCTCTGCCGGGGGACGATGTTTTGATTTAATGCAACGGTATAACAATTTTTAGGAGAAAATAATGAGCACAGATAAAAAGAAAATTGTAGTAGCGCTCGGCGGAAATGCTCTCGGCAACAGCCCGGAAGAACAGCTTGAGCTCGTCAGAAAAACTGCGGTGCCTATTGTAGATCTGGTAGAAGCAGGCCACGAAGTAGTCGTTGCGCACGGCAACGGACCGCAAGTAGGCATGATAAATTTAGCGATGTCTTTTGCATCGGAAGGCGGGGCGGGCACATCCTTTATGCCTTTCCCTGAATGCGGTGCAATGAGCCAGGGTTATATCGGCTACCACCTCCAGAATGCGCTTCAGGAGGAGCTCTGCAAGAGAAAGATCAATAAGCCGGCGGCTACAATAATAACTCAGGTAGTAGTCGACAAGAACGACCCGGCGTTCAAAAATCCTACAAAACCTATCGGCGCGTTCTATTCTGAAGCCGACGCCAAAAAAATCCAGGAGGAAAAGGGTTTTGTATTCAAAGAGGACGCAGGCAGAGGTTACAGAAGAGTTGTGGCATCGCCGCTTCCCGTTGATGTCGTCGAAATCGAAACCGTCCGCACTTTGGTAAGCGCAGGACATCTTGTGATAACAGTCGGTGGAGGCGGAATCCCTGTATATACAGAAGGAAATGGCTACCGCGGCGTACCTGCTGTAATCGACAAAGATTTTGCTTCGGCTAAATTGGCGGAACTGCTGGATGCAGACTACCTCATCATACTGACCGCTGTCGAAAAAGTTGCCATCAACTTCGGCAAACCCGAAGAAAAATGGCTCTCAACCCTCAGCCTTGACGAAGCTAAGCAGTACATCGGAGAAGGTCATTTTGCGCCGGGCAGTATGCTTCCAAAGGTGCAGGCAGCAATGGCATTTGCATCTTCCAAGAAAGGCCGCCGCTCGCTGATAACTTCACTCGAATGTGCGAAAGCCGGCATCGAAGGCAAAACAGGCACGGTGATAGAATAACGGCCGGAAAGCGCTCACCGCAATAGTATCGCATAATCATTTTTACTATTAAACGAGCATATCCACGCGATAAACAAATACCCACTATCGGCTAACAACCAATAGCGGGTATTTTGCTATATTTCTAAAACCGGATTTTTCCTGTTCATGCCTCATCTCCTGCACGCAACATCATCGCACCCTCTTTAATCCGATACTATTCTATCTCTAAAAAAGAACATTCTTACACATCATAATAATCAAATGTAATAAAATATCATAGGGCATTCAGTGATATTATAAATCCCTTACTCGAAACAGGGTTTACTTTACGACTCATAAAAGAACCTATAGTATCAGACGAACTAATTAAAAAAATTCCACAGTTATCTCGATGTAACATGTTTCGGATTACCTGTTTGTTCTCTGTCAAAAGAATTGACAATGCTCTGCAATTAAATCTATTTCATCACCGACGCTTTTCTGCTAAAATTTTCCTTGTGTAATATGCTCCAAGACTGACAGAAGTCACAACGCACGCCGCTTCTATTGCGAGCGCAATTGCAAACTCCGGAGAGCCGACATTTGTTATGCTCATACCCATTACTGCAAAGGAAACAGAGGGCGGAATCATTCCGAGCACCGCGCCAAGCAGGTACTTCGGATAATTTAATTCTATAGCCCCCATGTACATGCTGAGCAGATCTGCGGGCAGCATTCCAAGCAGGCGCAGGACAAAGGAAAATATAAAATCATTGCCCTGATGAAACTGCTTCATCTCACCTATCTTCGGATATTTTTCGGATATTCGCCGCATTAACGCCGCGCCGCGCGCCCTGCCTATAAAGTAAGGAACTGAAAGCATTACGGCGCTGCCCGCTATATTCAGCGGAATGGCAATATACAGCGGAAACATTATGCCGTTTGCCGCGTAGAGTACACCCACAAAAAGGACCATGCTTATGCTCTTAAATGCAAACGCAAACATCATGACAAACGCGGCAAGCCATGGATTCTCTGGCGTGTAGCGCATCACAGCATCGACAGAAATTTTGTCGCGATAAAGATAAATACCGATAATCAAGACTATCCACGCACATATGATAAGCGCCCTCGATGCAGACTCAAGCCCGCTTAAAACCTTCAGAAAGCGCGAACTGCTCCCGCTGCGCTCCACACTGCTCATATATGAAATAAAACAGACAAACACCGTTATAATTGCGGCGTTTGCAATAAGTGTATCTATGCTGTTTTCCAAAAATGCAAGTCTCATGCGGCGCTCCGGAAGCATTTTAACATTTTTTGCACACTCGCTTTCACAAAATGATGTTACAAAATTATCAAATATTTTGAAGCGCCGCGGTTTTGAACTGCCGCCGTCCGAGCACAGCCGCTATCTGTCTAATATTTTTCCGTCGCGACTGATGGTGACAACCTGCCAAGGTATAAATTTCCCGCTCTCTCTGAGCGCCCTTTCGGCCGCAGCCTGTATGCCGCCGCAGCAAGGCACTTCCATTCGCACGATTGTGAATGATTTTATATCATTTAGCCTGAGTATCTCCGCTAATTTTTCCGAATAATCTACAGCATCTAACTTAGGGCATCCTATCAATGTGACCCTTCCCCTCATAAACTCGGCGTGCATATTCGCATACGCAAATGCTGTGCAATCAGCTGCGACAAGCAATTTAGCTCCATCAAAGTATGGCGCGTTGACAGGTGCCAGCTTTATCTGAACCGGCCAGTTGCAAAGCTGCGATGCGGCTGAAGCGGAGATTTCTGCCACCGGAGCAAACCCGGCATTTTCGCCGCGTGCCTTGGAGCCGCCAAGCTGAACGGCCGCAGAGCCGGGACATCCTCCTAATTTTACAGCCGCAGAGCCGGGGCATCCTCCGTGGCGCTGCATGCCCTTTGCACCTGCATCCGCCGAAGAAATTGCGCCGAAAACGCCACTACCCACACTCGTGCTATTACCTGCGCTATTACCAGCGCTATTACCTGCGCTATCAGCCATATTCTCTGCACCGCCGTATTTTGCATCCCGCTGACTCGCAAGCACAGCAGCTTCGTCATATGCCGGCGCCTCTCGCAGTTCAAAAGTTATAGCTCCCGTAGGACAGCTCGGCAAACAATCTCCGAGCCCATCGCAGAAATGCTCGCGAGTCAGCCGCGCTTTGCCGTCTATAATTTCGATCGCCCCCTCATGGCACGCAATTGCACAAAGCCCACAGCCGTCACACTTATCCTCATCTATCCTGATTATCTGTCTGATCATTTCCCCTCCCGGCGTTACAATTTGTATTTATGTCACGATTATAGTATATTTATAGCGAAAGTATGTTGTTTTAACCACAAACGCACTAAACACAAATTCATAAAGGAGTATGTATGGCAAGGGAACAATTGAACGTCGAAACTCTTAAAGATATCGTTCTATTTAAGGATATGCACCAAAACGAGATTGAAACAGCGCTGCAAAAATTAGAGGCGCACGCTCAAAAATACAAAAAAGGCAGAGCGGTGCTGCATGCGGGTGCTTCTACGCTCGAAATCGGAATACTGCTGAGCGGCAGCATAACCATAGAAAGCAACGACGCCTGGGGAAACAAAACAATTCTCTCGCTTGTAACCGCGCCGGGCTTCTTTGCAGAGACATATGCGCTGATGCCATCAGAACCGCTGCTGGTAGACGTTCGCGCCAACGACGACTGCAAAATACTCTTTCTGCGCATAGACGGGCTCTCAAAAATCAAAACCAGCGAAGACTGGGCGACCAAATTTGTAAAAAACCTGCTCGCAGTCTCCGTGCAAAAAAATCTGCTGCTCGCCCGCCGGGCGCTTCACACATCTCCAAAGACAGTTAGGGGGCGGGTTATGGCATATCTAAACTCGGTATCATTAGCCAGGCAAAACAGGAATTTCGAAATACCATTCGACAGACAGCAAATGGCGGATTACCTGAATGTAGACCGCACTGCGCTCTCCAAAGAACTCAGCAAAATGAGCGCCGAGGGCATAATAGAATTTCACAAAAACCGCTTCAAAATATGCGCTACTTGCGAGTAAACGCCGACTTCAAAATAAACTTCGGGATCACCGCGAGCCGAGGTATCCTTGAAGGCTGTGAGAGCGCTCTGTAGAGCCATTCCAAGCCTATCTTGGATATAAATGCGGGCGCGCGGCGAACATTGCCAGCCCAGACATCAAGCGCCCCGCCGACGCCAATTGCTGCCGTTGCGCCAATAATATCCGCATACCTGTCTATAAAAAATTCCTGCTTAGGCGCTCCGAGCGCCGCAACAAGAAGAAACGGGTTTGCAGCCGCGATCTCTTCTGCTACTGCCCGCTCTTCATCAACAGTAAAATATCCGTGACGTTTGCCGGCAAAAACCAGTTTAGGAAATTTTTCGAGCATCTTTGCCGCCGCCGCATCGGCAACCCCGGGGCTTGCGCCGAGCAGAAACACGCTCCTGCCGTATTTTTCGGCAAATCCGAGCAACCGCTCCAGCAGCCCTATCCCGGTAATGCGCTCACGTACTCTGCCGCGCCTGAACTTAGACGCAAGCACCACACCGATTCCATCCGGAACAACCAAGCTTCCGCGGTTCAGCGCAGCCCTGTAATCGGAATCCCTCTCTGCTTTCATTATAATTTCGGGATTTGGCGTATATATCTTGACACATGCGCCGAAGCCGAAGTAATCGCGCTGCCCGGGCATTCCAAGCCGCAGCACAGCATTTGCCGGATCGATATTTCCCGGAACCGCGCGCTCTCCCGCAGCAATATCTGCATTCGCAGCGCACCCCGCCCCGCGAAAAATACTCTCGCAAAAATCCTCCACCTCGAACGGAGACGCAAGCGTTATGCCCGTTCCCAAAATGTTTTCTCTGTCAAATATATCCATATTTTATATTAATACACACCCGTACATACTGTATTTTTCTCCGCCGACGCATTCAGGCTTCAGCCTCGGGTTTGCTTTTGCGCCCCTGACCCGCATCGGCGTTCTCTGAGCTTCATAAGCTCCATTACTTGAGATACACCCTTGGTATGCGTTTGCTGAACATACACATAACTTCATAATTCAGAGTGCCCATTTTTTGCGCAATTTCTTCTACAGTCACAGCGTCGCTTCCGCAGCTTCCCACAAGTATTATCTCGTCGCCGGCCTTTGCTCCATCAAAGCCCTTAACCATCATCTGATCCATGCATATATTGCCTACCTGCCTGCAGCGTCTGCCGCCGACAAGCACCTCCAGCTTTCCGCTAAGTGTCCTCGAAACCCCGTCGGCATATCCCGCAGGCACTGTAATTATCACCTCTCCGGGTTCGGCAATATACGCGTGACAATATCCGATACCGCTCTCTTTGTCGAGTTTTTTTACAAACGTTGCCCTCGATTTCACTGAAAGAGCCGGCCTAAGCTGCACGATCTCGCCGTCGAGATACCTTTCAAAGCGCTCTCCTGTCGGCGTTGTACCAAAAAGCAATATCCCTGCGCGAACCATGTCGAAATGATATTCGGGCAAATTTATTATAGCGGCAGAATTAGCCATATGCTTTATTTCAGGCTCTATCCCGCGCATTTTCAGAGCATCGACAAAATCCAAAAAACGCCGTGCCTGAATATGCGAAAATGTAAGGTCTTCATCATCAGCCTTTGCAAAATGAGAAAAAACCCCCTCTATATATATGGCACTCTCCTGATTTAGTGTGCGAAGCACCTCTGAAATCTCATCCGCGGCGCTGTCAGAAGGCTCAAAGCCTATCCTGCCCATGCCGGTGTCGACCTTTATATGCACTAAAAGCGGCGAAGCCGAGCCACGAAGCTCGCAGCAAACAGCGCGAAGCTTATCAGCGCTTGCAACAGTCACCGCGATATTTTTACGAGCGAGCTCGGGCGCCAAATGCGCATCGACCTCGCTTAGTATAAGTATAGGTATATCTTCAAAATGCTCGCGCAGCTCAAATGCCTCATCGGGAGTTGCAACCGAAAATCTGTCCGCTCCATTGTCGAGCAATGTTTGAGCAACCGCTACAGCGCCATGTCCATAGCCATCCGCCTTTACAACGGCCGATATCAGCGGCGAGCAGGCAATCTTGCGAACCACGCGCATATTGTGCGCGATAGCTCCGAGATCTATTTCCATCCAAAGATCCCTGTTCAAATTTTCGGTGCTTTCAATAATTTTGTACAATCTTCAAACGCCTCCCCCTTCGGTCTCTATACTCCCAACTAAATTTTATTACATACTCCCTCCATCTTCAATCCTCAAAATGTTAATTGCGCTTTCGAGCAAAACAGCCAAAACTGTGCTATGATAGTAATCAGAGCAAAATAAACACAGGAGATACGATGTTAAAAACACTTTTTCCGGAAATAACGCCATATAAAACTCATATGCTGAAGGTAGATGAGTATCATGAAATCTACGTCGAAGAAAGCGGCAAACCCGACGGCGCGCCTGTAATATTTGTGCACGGAGGCCCGGGCAGCGGCTGCGGCGAAACCTCGCGCAGATTTCTCGACCCCGATTTTTACAGAATAATCTGCATGGATCAAAGAGGCTGCGGTAGAAGCAAACCATTTGTAGAGCTGCGAAATAACACAATCCGTCACCTTGCGGACGACATCGAAAAAATCAGGGAAACTCTCGGCATAGAAAAATGGCTGGTACACGGCGGTTCGTGGGGAACAACCCTCGCGCTGTACTATGCAGAAAATCACCCCGATAAAGTCACCGGATTGATACTTCGCGGAATTTTCCTGGGCAGAGACGAAGACATTAAATGGCTGTATCAGGGCGGTGCAGGAATGTTTTTCCCGGAAGCGTACAAACAGTTTACAGATATGCTCGGCAAAGACAAATGCGAAGATAACATCCGAAATTACTATGCACATCTCACATCGTCTGATACCTCTGAGCGCCGCAAATTCGGCAAGGCATTTGCAGACTTCGAAGGGTCAGTGGTGGCGCTGCACCCCCGCACACTCGGCGAGGACATCACCGACGATGACATCTCGCTCGCCGTGCTTGAATGCCACTACTTTGTAAACAACTGCTTTATGCCCGAAAACTACCTCATCGACAACGCCGATAAAATAGCCGATATACCGATATACATAGTACACGGCAGGTATGATGTCGACTGCAGACCAAGCGGAGCGTACGAGCTCTACCTGCGCCTGAAAAACGCAACGATAGAATTCCCTATTGCGGGGCACAGTTCTTTCGAGCCGGAAATTACACACTGCCTGATAGAAGCTCAGGAGAACTTCAAAAAACTCTTCTAAAAATTCAACTGAAGAGTTAAATGTTACAGAAATTTAACTAAATACAAGGAGCTCTTATGACACTTTTTGAACAATGGAACAAACGCCTGTCATCACAAACAGTCACAGAACAGGAATGGAATGAATACCTCGCAAGAGAGAAGAATTTCTATCAGGATTTATTAAAAGAGGCGGCGGGCAATCCGGAAAAAATATCCGCAAAACGCAGCATCAAACAACTGATGGACGGCTACGGCTTCGATAATGTAGAGGCTGTCGGCGTGTTTGACGGAATTAACGAAAGCCTCGAAACGCCGCTGACCTTGGACGATTACACAGAGGAAAGCGATGTCGACTTCACGGTGATCCTGCCTGCACTCTACCTGAATATGTTAAAAGTCAAAGCCACCTGGCTGAGCTCTCTTGAGGAATGGGATGCCGTGCTGACCCAGGAAAAGCGCCGAGAAATCAAAAAAGAATATGTAGACAGCATAACTGCAAAATCTCAGAAAACTGCCGGCAGAAACGACCCGTGCCCATGCGGCAGCGGGAAAAAATACAAAAAATGCTGCGGTCAAAACGAATAAGACTTTCTCCAAAAACTTTCACTTTAAGTTCATATAACCGTTCATACCGCTGTGATGTAATATAGGTATCGCATTTGTGCGCTGCGGCGCATCCGCTCGCTCTGCATTCAAAATGCGAAATACATCTCAACAAAAGGAAAAATATGAAAAAATTAATGGCTATCGCACTGACAATTGCGGTCATCGCCACTGTGCTCACCGGCTGCGGTCAGAGCGCCGACACAACAAAATCAAATTCCGGTACCACCGCACCTGATACTTCGTCGGGCGTTTCGTCTGGTTCTGAAGCCGGCACATCTCAAACCGCTACTTCATCCGCCGGCTCTGAAACAACATCCGAAGCAGGCGCAGAATCATCGGCATCCGGCGCAACATCCGAAGCATCGTCCACATCCGAACAGGCAAGATCTTTCTTCGACGACCTCACCTTAGAAAAGACAGATGGTTCGACAGTTAAACTGTCGGATATCGCCAAGCGCTATACAATAGTTGTATTCTGGGCAACATGGTGCAATTACTGCATAGAGGAAATGCCAATACTCGCAGAGCTCTCTAAAAAGGAAGATGTCGAAATAGTAATGCTCAACAGCGGCGAAGATTCCGAAACCGTCAAAAGCTTTGCCGAAAAAAGTGAACACAACTTAAACTTCTATGTTGACCCAGAGGGCGCAGTTGCAGCAAAATACGGCATCACGGGCTTTCCAACCATAGTATTCCTGACGGAGGAATTAGAAGCGATGGGTTATATTCCGGGCAAAATAAGCGCAGAAGATTTCGACAAAATTTTTGAAATAATGGACGAATTTCGCCGTGAAAGAGGCGACTACTAAAATCATTGTGCAAATAAAAATCTTGCAATTTTCAATCTTGCACAACAATTAAGAAGGAGAAAATGTGAAAGGAGAAAATATGAGCACCCAAAAAACTTCGTACCGGGCAGACGGTGAATACCTGCTGAAAATTCTCGAAAAAATCCTTAAAATACCAAGCCCCAGCGGCTACACAAAAAATGTAATGGAAGCAATTGCCGCCGAAGCTACCGCAATGGGCTACAACAGTTCATACAACAGAAAAGGTGGTCTGATAATCAATGTTCCGGGAAAATCCGAGCGCACCGTATGCATATCGACGCACGCAGACACACTCGGCGCAATGGTCAGCAGCATAGACTCAGACGGCAACCTGCTCTTCAAAAAAGTAGGCGGTCCTATTGCCGCAACCCTTGATGCAGAGTACTGCACAATCATATCCCGAAAAACCGGCGAACAGTTCCGCGGAACTTTCCTGTCAAAATCGCCATCGGCGCATGTTTACAAAGATGCCGGAGATCGAAAACGCGACACCGACAATATGTACATACGACTTGACGCCGACGTACATTCAAAGGACGACACACAAAAACTCGGAATCGCTCCGGGAGACTATGTCGCAATCGATGTCAAATTCGAAAGGGCAGGCGGATTTGTAAAATCGCGCTTTTTAGATGACAAAGCTTCCGTCGCCCTCGTGCTTGCAGCTCTTAAATATATGTCGGACAACAAACTAAAGCCAAAAGACAATCTGATTGTGACAATCACAAACTTCGAAGAAGTAGGACACGGAGCAAGCTACATACCCGCAGAAATAGAAGAGATGCTCGCCGTAGATATGGGTTGTATCGGGCTTGATCTGTCCTGCACCGAAAAGGATATATCGATATGTGCTATGGACTCATCGGGGCCATACGACTACGAAATGACAAATAACCTCATTAAGCTTGCAGAACAGCATAATCTGCCTCACGCCGTCGATATTTACCCTATGTATGGTTCAGATGCCTCAGCAGCGATGCGGGCGGGCAACAATATCCGCGCGGCGCTCATAGGACCGGGAATACAGGCTTCCCACGGTATGGAGCGCACCCACGAAACCGCACTGTTTGCTTCTTCGGAACTCGTACTGCTCTACCTCGGCTGCTGACAAATCGTCAGGCTATCAGTCAAAGTTAGTCAAAATCAATCAGAGACAACAACTCCATAAAACCTAAATTCAGTCAAGACAAAAACAAAACAAAAAAAGACCGCACAGGCACTGCCGATGTGGTCTTTTAGTTTGTGAGTGCTGATTAAATTTCAGCCTTCCAGAGCGAATGAAGATTGCAGTACTCTCTCGCAAACAGAGGTTTTTCGGTTGTTTCAAACTCTGCGACAGGTGCGGCGCCCGCGTTTAGGAACTGTACCTGGGTGCCTCCTTCTGTGACAAGCTCTATCCACTGAATAAGATGCTCCTCTGTCATAGGATGGAGCGTCGAACCGACCGTAATCTTATAACCCTTCTCTGTCTTTTCTACAACCGGAACATGCTTCTCGGTAGCTTTATCCGCAGTTTTTTCTTCGATAAGCTGCATCGGTTCTCCGCAACACGACATCGCTCCGCCGCCCACATTCAGCACTTCTACGATATTGCCGCAGCGATTGCATTTATAAACATCTAATCTCTTCATTTTTCCTCCTAACCGATAGGCTCAAAATCATCCTTGCCTACGCCGCAAGCCGGGCAAACCCAATCTTCAGGAATATCCTCAAATGGTGTACCCGGCGCGATTCCTCCATCCGGATCACCAAACTGAGGATCGTAGATATACCCACATGCCTTACATTCATACTTTTTCATAATTGCTCTCCTTTCGGCGTTTCCGCCCCTAATATTAATTTATCTATGCAAAGCGCTACTTGCGCGCGCCTTCCACCTTTTTCATTTCGAGTATCAGGACTCCGTCGATATACTCGGCCTTTATACTTGTCGGATCGATTCCATCTACAGCAAACGAGCGTTTGTGTTCGCCGTAACACCTCTCTACACGCAGCGGACTGAGCCCCTCGCCGACGCGCCTGTGCTTCATACCGGAAATCTTAAGATACCCCCCCTCATAATCTATATCTATGTCGGAGCAGTCTACACCGGGTATTTCCGCATATATAACATACCTTTGCTCATCGTGATACACATCCACACTGAGCGTCCTCATCTTTTCGCTGCAATACTTAGCTTCGCCTGCCACTTCCGAAAACAGCAGTTCTAATGCCGATTTATGCTTTTCCATCATTTTTCCTTTTGAAAATCTGCGCGGAGAGAGTGAATATAAATACCACACCGATCTCCTCGTTTGAGTACACATCTATGCGTTCGCCATGAGCCTTCATAATCTCCTTGACAATTGGCAGCCCAAGCCCCGAAGACTTATTTTCAAGCCCACGCGACGAATCCAGCTTCTCGAATCTATTCCAAATCTGTACGAGCTGCGTACTTGTGAGCACATGTCCTGTATTTCCTATTCCGATATAGTATTTGTCGTCCTTGAGCTCTGTCTTTATTGTGATTTTTCCCGTAGGATTTACAAATTTTGTAGCATTGTCCAGCAGATTGTAAACCACCCTCTGTATCGCCGAAAAATCGCCATGAGCAAGCACATCATCATTCGAAAGGTCGAGCTCCACCTTAACCTGCTTTTCCTTGACCTTCTGCTCAAAAGAATCGAGCACGCCGAGAATAAGCGAATTCAAATCGAAGTCCGTCTTTGCAAATACGAGTTCTCCCGACTCTATCTTCGAAAGATCCAGCAGACTGTTGGACATTTTTAACATTCGGTCGCACTCAGACACGACTATATTAAGATATTTATCCTGCTTTTCCCTGTCTATCGTCCCATCGAGTATTCCTGTAGTATATCCCTTGATTGTAGTCAGCGGAGTGCGTATATCATGAGAAAAACTCGTCACGAAGTTTTTTCGCGCAGTATCCAGCTTTGCGATGTCGTCCGCCATTTTATTAAAAGCGACCGCCAAATCTCCGAGCTCCCAGGAACTGTCAGTAATGATTTTTCCATCGTACTCACCCGAAGATATTTCTGCGGCGGCAGCCGTTATAAGCCGCACTTCGCCCGAAATCTTACTCGTAACCGAATACAAAAATGCCAGCGCTATCAGCAGGGACACAATTATAGCCAGAAACACCAGCACAAGAACATTGAATATCGCACGTTCGTGCAGTTCCATAGACGTGTCCGTAAATATTGCAAACACTTTGTCTCCAAATCTGATCGGAACGCCTGTCCTAAGCACCATTTTGTCGCTCGAATAGCTTGTGACAATCTCGCCGTCCAACACTCGCCTGTAACTGTCGCGTATCCCGTCATCTCCGTGATGGACAAACGCCAAGTCGGAAACTCTTGCATTGCCGTCTTCATCAACAATCCATATTGTTGCACCCTCAGAAAAGTCCTCAAGCATTTCTATCTGCTCGAAAAACCGCGGCAAATCGAGTCCGTTCTGATCCGCTGCCACCTCAAGAGCGTTGACCCGCGCCAACACCTCGCTGTGGGTCTGCCTTATAAAGTACTGTTCGAGATAAAAGCGAACACCGACAATTATACACGCATACGCCACCAAAAAAACCAACAGATAAATAGTGGCGAATCTGTGAAATATGCTCTTCATTACGCGCTACTGCTTCTTGTCTATCTTGAACTTGTAACCAACACCCCAAACCGTCTTGATTTCCCAGGAATCATCGGGATTATCAAATTTTTCACGGAGTCTCTTTATATGTACATCGACAGTCCTTGTTTCGCCAAAGAAATCATACCCCCATATCTTGTCAAGAAGCTGCTCCCTTGTAAAAACTCTGTCGGGGTTGGAAGCCAAGAAATGAAGAAGCTCTATCTCCTTTGGAGGAAGTTCATAATCCTTCCCATTGTATGTGACGACATAATTATCGAGATTTATTGAAAGATTATCTACCTCAACCTTTGAGCCCTGCTCAGCAGGTTCGGAATTCTTCGTTCTGCGCAAAACAGCCTTAACCCTTGCCACAAGTTCCTTTCCATCGAATGGCTTGGAGATATAGTCGTCCGCCCCCAGCTCAAGACCTATTACCTTGTCGGTAGTTTCGTCCTTAGCTGTGACCATAATGCAAGGAACATCGGCAATTTTCTTAATTTCCTTTAGAGTGTCATAACCGTCCATACCGGGCATCATAAGGTCGAGCAGAATAATATCCGGAACCACGTTTTTAACGCGCTTGACAACTGCCTCTCCGCCTTCGAAAACCTCTACATCGTTGTTTTCTTTTTCAAGGTAAAGCTGGATAAGCTCTCTGATATTCGGGTCGTCATCCACGACAAATATCTTCTTCATCGGCACCTCCGCTACTTTATATTGCCTTAATATTATAATTCATACGAGCGAATGTGTGTTTAACAAACTGTAAAATTTAATCCCTTTGAAGCTTTGATAGCGGTTCAAGTATCGGATACATTTGTCAAATCAAAATATTTCGGCGTGTTGTAATATATAATGAAATAATAAGGCTCTCTGTGATTCTGTATAATGTTAATGCCAATAATCGAACCACTTTGAGCCGTAAGCTAAAAAGGGAAGCTGTCTAACAAATCAACACGAAAGATTATGTGTTCTATACCGCATATTCAGCTTATACAGCACATTGTAGCATATATCTTGAATTTAATTTTAAATTATGCTACTATACTGTTGATAAGTCAGGACGCTAATTCAAACAGGAGGTTAATATGAATACGCACAATCGAACGGATATGACTTGCACCAGATGTTTGAGTAAAGCGGCGGTGCTTTTATGTATGATTATTCTCCTGACAGCCTGCACGCAGATTCCAGAATATCCGCTCACTAAGGACGTTATAGAAAAGTCGTGCGCAGAAGCGGGGCTTAATTTTGAAGTAGAACCTATGGATCTTCAGACTCTCGGCAGTTCGGAAGACGGT
>JBHAZV010000031.1:0-17053 GCA_041781135.1 Acidaminobacteraceae bacterium | reverse complement strand
GTGTTCCCCGCATCCGCGGGGATGATCCCTTTACGCGATCAGTTGCTGACAGATACTTATAGTGTTCCCCGCACTCGCGGGGAGAAAGTTAATGTAGAAGAAAGGGTAAGTGTTTTAAGAAGCACGATTGGCGACCGGATGCAAAATAGGCGAAAATCGTTTTTTCGTGATATGTCAGAAGTCCTTGCAGACCGACTAATGGTGTTAGAAGATCGAAAAGTTTATTGAGATTTAGGCTGACATCGGATAAATAAAGGTGGGAGGTGTGAAATGAACGCAGGTAATAGCAATGGCAGTAACGGTAAGATGTCGCTCGGAGAGATGATAAATGGATTGGTGAAGTTTATATTTTTTGTGTTGTTGTGTTTCGGGATGCTGATAGCCAAGCTGCTGTGTGACAAAAAGTAAAATTTTGCCAGTACCATCGGGGCTGTGGAATTCGTTCGCAAAGAGTGGTTTTTTGCGCTGCGATTGTGTCTAACTCTCGTGTGTACCATAATCTAATCCCAAAAAACTAAATGTAACTAATCGCCGCAGTTTGGGAAAGGTTTAATGATAAGAATTTGAAGCGGTCTGAACCTATAGAAGAATTATTAAGCATTTAAGGGACGATAAAAATGGGTATTTCCCCTTGTATCAAATATATCAAGTTTTTTGTTGTCTAAAATCAAATTCTCATCGTCAAACGAAGATATGGCGATAAAATCGTATAGAACTGAAGTAAAAAGAACTGTTTATTTGTACGGCTTATCAAAATGTGTGCTATAACTCATTTGCAAGTAAAGTATAATAATGAAAGGTTGTTGTTGATAAGATTTGTCAAAGGTTTTTAGACAAAATTTATATTGACATATTTTCGAAGAGATGGTATAATAATCCATGAAATGAAGTGTCTCCTGTTGGCGCGGTGTATGTATGGGATCCGCTTGGGCTTAATAAATGCAAATGCAAGCGCAATTGCGTTGGATTGACAAAGTCGTGTAACTTTGATTAAATAGCTAAGCGGTGTAAAAGTTGTCTTGTTTTTGCATCGGAGAGATTACAGAGGGATATGAGCAGCAATATACAAGAAAAAGATACAGTAGAACAATTTGTCGAGGAACAAGTTGTCGAGCGGAACGAGCAATACCGGCATTTTTCAGATTTTGAGCTTTCGGGCAGCATTGTGCGAGGGCTTGCGGAGATGGGCTACGAAAGTCCTACTCCGGTTCAGAGCATGACAATTGGTCCAGCGCTTGAGAAGCGGGATTTGATAGTTCTTTCGAGAACCGGTTCCGGCAAGACTGCGTCGTTTGGCATTCCGTCAGTACAGTTGATCAGGAACGGCGGCGCAAAGCGCTGCCTTGTGCTTTCCCCGACGCGCGAATTGGCGGTACAGGTCGAGGCGGAGATTTCAAAGATTGGCAAATATGAAAAAATAAAAAGTGTTGTAGTTTACGGCAAGCACAGCATGAATGTTGAATTTGCCAAGTTTGAAAAGGGCTTCGATATTCTTGTCGGTACACCGGGCAGGGTGCTGGATCACATGGAGCAGGGGAGTTTCGATCCTGCGGAGTTTGATATTGTCGTTTTAGATGAAGCGGACAGAATGCTCGATATGGGTTTCATTTCACAGGTGGATAAGATTATTGGCCGCACATCCAAACAGCGGACTACATATCTTTTTTCAGCAACTATTCCGGATGAAATCAAGGCGCTCAGTACAAAATATCTGAATGATCCGGTAATAATAGAGCTAAGTTCTGATGTAAAGACGGTAGAGGAAGTGACACAGTATCATTACCTCGTCGCAAAAAACGAAAAGCGTACGCGTCTTTACGATGTTTTGCGGCACTATAACCCCGCAAGCTGCATAGTTTTTTGCAACACAAGGTTCGAAGTAGACAGGGTTACAGATTTTTTGTGCGGGCGCGGAATAACTGCAAAATCAATTCATGGAGCTAATTCGCAGACATTGCGTCTTAAGTTTCTGAATCAATTTAAGAATGGCGAATTCAGAGTGCTTGTTGCTACGGACGTCGCAGCGCGCGGGCTGCATATTGAAGATCTCGAATTGGTTATAAACTATAATCTGCCGATAGAAAAAGACTCTTATATTCATAGAATAGGCAGGACAGGAAGGGCTGGCAAGAGAGGATTGGCGCTGTCGTTTGTTTCGGATGGAGAACTGTTTCAATTGTATACAATAGAGGAGCACGCCGGAGTAATGATAGAGGAATTGCCGCTGCCGGAATCCTCGCAAAGTATCGGTAAGGCTAATAAAAAACGTGGCTCAAAATCCGGTGAATCAAACAATGTTTACGGGGTAGGCTTCAGAGAAATTGATGATTATGATCCGGGCAGACCTCGCGAGGGCAAGGCGATAATAGTTGCCGACGAACAGAAAGCAAACGGCGACAGCAAGCGGGCTGCTGGGCAAGGCGCCGGCAAAAAGAAAGGCAGGAAAAAACGCGTCGGTGATTCCGCACGTTTTGAAGGAATGGTATATAACGGCAAACAAGCTGACGGAGCGAAATTTTCGGCGCGCGGCGGTGCAATGCGAGCCGAAAAAGCGGAGCGAGAATTTGTCGATAGCTCTATGAGCAAATCCGCCAAAAACTTTGCCGAAGATACTAAAGTGATTGCGGCGGCAGGCGTTGCAGCACCAAAAAAAGAGGGAATTATCAAGAAGGTTTTGCGTATTTTCAAAAGAAAGGAGAAAAAATGAGACCTAAGTTTCCTAAAAGGGCAGTTATAACGGCCGGAATGCCTTATGGCAACAAGTCCATGCATTTTGGACATATAGGCGGGGTATTTGTGCATGCTGATACACTATATAGATTTCTTCAGGACAGGATTGGGCGCGAGAATGTGGTGTTTGTTTCAGGAACAGATTGTTACGGCTCGCCGATAGTTGCCAGTTATGAAAAATACGCCGCCTCTTTGGAAAATCCTGTAACGATATCTGAATATGTCGAAGGTTTTTGCAAGCTTCAAAAGGAGGTGCTTGCGGCTTATCAGATTGAGCCAAGCCTTTTTGCGGCGTCAGCTTTTGGAGAAAGCGGCAGAATCCACGCAGAGGTTTCGAAGGAATTGTTTGAGATTCTTTATAAAAACGGCGTTTTGAGAAAAATGGGCACTCTGCAATTTTTCGATTCTGATAAAAACGTATATCTTAACGGCAGACAGGTAGTTGGAAAATGTCCTGTTGAAGGCTGCCGTTCGGAAAAGGGATATGCAGATGAATGTGATATGGGACATCAGTATCTTCCTGAAGAGCTGATTGAGCCGGTTTCAATACTATCAGGAAAGACGCCGGAGCTTCGCAATGTTACAAATTGGTACTTTATACTTGATGAATATATCGAAAAACTCGCGGATATGATCGAAAAATTAAAAAAAGAAAAACGGATTCGCGAGAACGTGTATTCATCCATAAAGGAATTTTTGAAAAAACCGTGCATATATGTAAATCGAAAGGATCACGAGAACCTGCCTCAGGGTGGAGTCAGCGCTTTGAGAATTGCAGACGATGGCAAGTCAAGCAGCGTAGTCTATGAATATGACAATCTTGAACAACGCGACAAAGCGAGAGCGGAACTCGCTGCCTTTGGCGTAAAATTCAGAACAGGCAAGACATTGGTTCCATTTAGACTCACCGGAAATGTCGAATGGGGAGTTCCGGTCCCGGACACCGAGGATTTGAAGGGGCTCACTTTCTGGGTTTGGCCGGAATCGCTTTGGGCGCCTGTTTCTTTTACAAAGACACACCTTCTCAATGCTCCGGAAAAAGAACAGGATTGGCGTAAATGGTGGCTCTCTGAAGAAGCTGAGCAGTATCAGGTTATTGGGGAAGATAATGTGTATTTTTACGGTATTGCTGAAATGGGTCTAAAGATGGCGTATCTTGGAATCATGCCAGACGACGACCGGTACCTTGAGGGCGGCGATTATCCGATGCTTGTCTCTAATGCTCATTTACAATATATGGGAAGCAAGGCTTCGTCATCAGGTGCAGTAAAACCTCCGATGGCAATAGAATTGCTCGAAAAATACACTGTGGATCAGCTTAGGATGCATTTTTTGAGTCTTGGTCTTTCCAAAAAATCAGCATCATTTAATCCGAAAGCGTTTGCAGCAGGTGATGATGAAAGTGCGAGCGCAGAGGATCCTGTGCTTAAAGACGGAAACCTTCTTACGAATGTTTTTAACAGAATACTGAGGTCATGTTTTTATACGTCTCAGAGGTTTTTCGATGCTAAAATCCCTGCGGTTGCTCCGTCTGATGAAATTCGCGCTATAGTTGAAAAAGCTGCGCTCGAATACGAAAAGAATATGGCTCGCAAAGAGTTTCATCTTGTCATTTATGCTGTTGATGATTTTATTAGAAAAATCAGTAAACATTGGGCAAAGAATTCGGCAGGCGCAGAAAGTGCCGAGGGGTATAGGCAGGCACTTGCCGATTGCTTCTACGCTTCAAAGGTCGCGGCGCTTCTGCTGCATCCAATAACTCCGATATCTGCCGAAAATATCAGAAAAATGATGAATTTGAATGAGAAGCTTTGGTCATGGGAATATGTATTTGAGCCAATAGAAGCGTATATGGAAAATCCGAGCGTGCATACAATTGAATCTATTCCGCCAAAATATGATTTCTATAAAAAGCACAAAAGCCAGCTTTCGGAGCAGGACAATATATGATATAATTGCGGAGGAGGCAATATGATAACAGCAAGTGATTTCAGAAAGGGAATTACGTTCGAGATGGATGGGGAACCATATGTAATCGTTGATTTTCAGCATGTTAAACCCGGCAAAGGTGCAGCATTTGTAAGGACAACTTACAAGAGCTTGATTTCCGGCATTATCAGAGAGCAGACATTCAATCCGTCCGAAAAATTTGAAAAGGCGCACATCGAAACCAAGGAGATGGAGTATCTCTACAATGAAGGTGACTTCTACTATTTTATGGATGGAGAAACATACGACCAGATTCCGCTTCAAAAAGAACAGGTTGAAGATGCGGTGCTATATCTCAGAGAAAACGATAAAGCGACTCTTAAGTTTTATAAGGGCAATGTATTTATGGTTGAGCCGCCGAATTTTGTCGTGCTTGAAGTTGTAGAATCTGAACCGAGCGTCAAAGGCAATACGGCTACCAATGCGACAAAGAGGGTAAAGGTAGAAACTGGTGCCGAGATTCAGGTTCCGCTTTTTGTCAACGAAGGCGATAAAATAAAAATAGATACGCGTTCCGGTGAGTACCTTTCAAGGGCATAACGGCGCGAAAAATATACAGGAGGAACAAATATGTTAAATGAAAAAATAGCTTACATCAAAGGACTTGCAGAAGGTCTTAAGCTGGACGGAGAATCAAAGGAAGGAAAGATTCTTTACAGCATAATCGAGGCTTTGGAGTCTGTTGCTGAAGAGTTTGAGTACGTGTACGACGAAGTTGACGAGATCAATGATTCCCTTGATGAACTTGACGAATATATCGCTTCTGTAGATGATGACTTAGAAGCACTCGAAGATTTTATCGAGGAAGAGTTTGAACTCGAAGATTTCGATGATTATGATGATTGCTGTGATTGCGAAGATTGCTGCGATTGTGATGATCACGATGACGAACATTGTGAATGCGGCTGCTCGGCAGAATAGAGTATGGCGGAGTTAGGTGTCTTTGATTCAGGCGCGGTGCATATTTCCGAAGAAGTTATCGGAGTAATCGCTTCAATTGCCGCAAGTGAAGTAAAGGGAGTAGCTGAGCTTCATGGCTCTTTTTCCGAGGAAATGTTTGAATTTTTCGGCATTAAGAACGTCGGCAAAGGGGTTAGTGTGGCGATTGCAGAGCACGGAATTGATATTGATATAGATATCATTGTCGATTTTGGAACAGATATGTACGCCATTGCAGCACGGGTTCAGTGCGCTGTAAAGGAAGCGGTGGAGAGCATGACCGCCGCAAATGTGTACAGCGTAAATGTTAATGTACAGGCGATAAACTTCAAAATTAAGTAATGAAAAAACAACGAAAATTTACTCGAGATGTAGCGACGCAGATTATGTATCAGCTTGAATTACGTGATACTTCAGATTATGCGAAGCTACTTTCTCGTTATGTGGAGCAGTGTGACGAAGATGACAGCGAAGAACTGAATCAGAAGCATTATGGAGCTGTGGGTTCGGATTCTCTTGATATGCCGTATCTTGAAGAATTGTTTTGTCATTTTGTTGCGAAAAAAGAAAGTGTTGACGAGGCAATTAAGAGTAATTTGCGCGGGTGGAAATTCAGCAGAATCGCACTGGCGGATTTGGCTATACTCAGAGTTGCAATCACCGAGATTCTTTATCTTGACGATATTCCGGCAAAAGTCAGTGTTGATGAAGCGGTGGAGCTTGCAAAAATTTACGGCGAGGAAAAATCGCCGCAGTTTATTAACGGGCTGCTCGCCAACTATGTCGATTGAAGGAGCGTGCCTTGGCGAGAATACTCAGCGTCACCGAGTTAAACAATCTTGTTAAGATGGCTGTTGAAAGCAGCCCCTTGCTCCATACGGTAAATGTAGTCGGAGAGGTAGTCGGTGTAACGGTTTATAGTCGTCAGGGCAAGAGCAGTACTTGGTTTACCTTGAAGGACGCAAACGCAGAACTTTCGTGCGTTTATTGGAGCGTAAGCGATATTAAACAGGGCGACCAGGTAGAAGTGGTCGGCAGGGTTGCGGTATGGACCGGCAAAGGCAAGTATCAGCTTATTGCAAATAAAATCAGCAGAGTCGGCGACGGTTTAGAAAAAGAAAAATTAGAGAAATTAGTTGCAGAATTAGAAAAAAAAGGTTATTTTGACCCGCGGAACAAAAAGAATATTCCTGCAATAATTAAAAAAGTGGCTCTTGTCACCTCTGAAGAAGGAGCAGCTGTCGGCGACGTATGTAAGACTCTTGAAAACAGGGGTTCTGTTGCGGTCGTATGCATATACGATGTAAGGGTGCAGGGGCAGGAAGCGGCCTTGCAGATTGCGGAAGCCCTAAACAGCATAAATAGTTCGCCGGATGAGGCGGATGTTATTGTTCTTACAAGAGGAGGCGGCGGCAAGGAAGATTTGGCTGTTTTCAACGATCTTGCCTGCTTCGAAGCAATTCACGATTCTCGCATTCCAGTAATATGTGCAATAGGGCATGAACGCGATCTTTCCATAGCTGAGCGATGCGCCGACAAGCACTGTATTACTCCGACAGATGCGGCGATTGAGGTCGCTGTCCGTTCATCGCGCGCGATGTATTTTGCTTTTGCGGTTGCAGAGTGGAATGAAATTTCAGAAAAAGCGCATCGTTTTCTTGCAGGTGTCGAACGCGAATTTTTGAAGATAAAGCTTGTGAGTCCCGAAGAAAGGCTACGCGCTAAAGAAAGAGTTTTAGAAGCTTTGGCGTCGGGGTTATCCGATTCTGTCTACAGGATTTTTGAGCGAAAGCAGTCGCTCCTTGAAAATTTGGGGCTGCGTGTCGAAGCGGCGTCGCCTTTTAAGATACTTGAAAGAGGCTATGCTCTTGTATATTCGAACAGCAGGGTCGTTACCGCTGCCGCGGTCAAGCCTGGCGAAAGAATCGAAATTATGACTAAGGACGGCAATATAAGCGCAGATGTAGTGGAGGTATCAAATGAAGACATACGAAGAAAAATTGGAAGAGCTTAAAAAAATTAATGAGGAATTGTCCAATTCTGAACTTCCGCTTTCAAGTGTTGTCGAGCTTTACGAGAAAGCGCAGGCGCTTATGGATGAATTGAGATCAGAACTCGAGAAATCAAAACTGACAATAGATAGTATAAGCAAGAAGGTCAAGGATGTTTGACAAGGTTTTGTTTGAAAAAAAGCTGAGGAATGTGTTTGATGAGTTTGTTCAGCCGAGCGAGCTTAATGAGGCGATGGCGTATTCGCTTTTTGCGGGCGGAAAACGCTTCAGACCGATGCTGATGATAAACACATTTGGCGATATGTGCAGGTCTGCCGTTTCGCCGAAGCGGCGGATGTCTGTGGATTTGTTTGCGTGCGCAATAGAATGTATTCATACGTATTCTCTGATACACGATGATTTGCCAAGCATGGATGACGATGACTTTAGAAGAGGCAAGCCGACGGCGCATCGGGTGTTTGGCGAACCGCTTGCAATTCTTGCGGGCGATGCACTTTTGAATCTGGCATACGAAATATGTATAAAAGCTGTCAGCACAGACCTCTGCAACGAAACTTTGCAGGCCGCTTCTGCAATTGCGCGGGCATCCGGAGCGTCGGGGATGGTGCTTGGACAGGCTTATGATATAAAAAATATCGAAGATGACGAAGGTGACGAATTTTACGAGCAGACAGGCAATGATTTTGAGCGCATTAAAAATATCAATATTTTGAAGACGTCTAAAATGATATCTGCATCTATTGTAGCAGGCGCTGTTCTTTCCGGCGCTGATAGACATGCGGTTGCTGCGGCTGAGCAGCTTGGCGAAAATATAGGTTTGATTTTTCAGATCACAGACGATCTCATAGATATATATTCTGATAAGGAAATTTCCGGAAAGAGCACGGGCCGTGACAGAAGTTTAAGAAAAATAACGCTGCCGGCAATCTTCGGTGTCGAGCGAACATCCGAGTACCTGCGCGAATTGCAAAAACAGGCATTGACTGCAACTCAATACTTGGGACTCGATGCGGTTGGGATTGAAATAAACAAATTGATAGGAAGAAAGAAATAGTGGGAGTATCAGCTTTATTTGCAAACAGGGTATTGGTTACCGCAGTTATATGTTGGTTTGTGGCGCAGACGCTAAAGGTCTTGATATTTTTTTATCTGGAAGGGCGATTCAGTTTTGAACGCTTTCACGGTTCGGGCGGCATGCCGTCGTCACATGCGTCTACTGTCTGTGGTCTCGCCTTTGCAACGGGGTATATCGAAGGCTTTTCTTCCACGATCTTTGCGCTTGCAGTGATTTTTGCGATTATTGTGATGCATGACGCAAGCAATGTCAGGCGAAGTGTGGGTCATCATGCGAGATTATTAAATCAGCAGTTTGACGAGCTTATAAAAAACGGAATGAATCAAAAACTCTTTAAGGAACTTATCGGGCACGAACCGCTTGAAGTATTTGTCGGCTCGATTTTGGGGCTGTGTGTTTCTGCGGCGCTCAACATATGGATCTTTTAGCGGGCGATAACGATCATATGGACTTAAAAGTGCTTAACAGAGTAGATTCGCCGCGCGATTTATCCGCGCTGTCGGCTGACGAAAAAGAGCGTCTCGCCGATGAAATTCGTTCCGAATTGTTGAGGACTGTTTCGAGTACGGGCGGACACTTGGCATCTAATTTAGGAGTTGTCGAACTGACGATTGCTCTGTATTCTGTTTTTTCGGATAATGCCAATATAGTATGGGATGTGGGTCACCAGAGCTATGTTCATAAGATGTTGACCGGTCGGAAGAATGAAATGAACACAATTCGGACGACCGGTGGATTAAGCGGATTTCCAAAACGCGCGGAGTCTAAGTACGACTGTTTTGATACTGGGCATAGTTCGACTTCGGTATCGGCCGCGATTGGTTTTGCTGCTGCAAACCGTATGCTTGGCGATTCAAAGTATACAACAATTGCCGTGATTGGCGACGGCGCGCTCACAGGAGGTATGGCGTACGAGGCGCTGAATCATTTAGGGCACACAAAAGAAAATGTTAAAATAATATTTAACGATAATGAGATGTCCATTTCAAAGAATGTGGGCGGATTTATAAATTCCTTAAGAGCGAGCACGGGTTATACCAAGATTAAAAAGAGTGCAAAGAATATTTTAGCCGGAATCCCGCTGATCGGAGTCCCGCTTTCGCGCGGAATCAGCTCTGTCAAGAAGGCGTTTCGAACTTTTTTTATCGGCAGCGGTCAGATGTTCGAGGAGTTTGGCATTAAGTACCTGGGGCGTGTGGACGGTCATAATATTTCCAAGCTTGAACGGGCATTTGAAAAACTGCGTGATTACGAGGGACCCGCTGTACTGCACGTTCGTACGGTAAAGGGAAAGGGGTATGCCCCTGCCGAGCGTGAGCCTGCGTTATATCACGGCGTAGGAAGATTTGATCCGCTTGTCGGCGTCGTTAAACCGCAGTCTGAGATACGTGATTTTTCTTCGGCGTTCGGCATGAAGCTCTCCGATATGGCTTCGGAGCGCGGCAATATTGTGGCGATATCTGCTGCAATGATTGATGGAACGGGGCTTGCACCATTTGAAAAGAAGTTTCCGGGCAGGATATTTGATGTCGGAATCGCAGAACAGCACGCGGTAACTCTTGCTGCCGGAATGGCTTTGGGAGGATTGAAGCCGTTTGTTGCAATTTATTCGACATTTCTACAGAGAGCTTATGATCAGGTGCTGCATGATGTGTGTATCCAGCGCGCGCCGGTAGTGCTGTGTATTGACAGGGCCGGTCTTGTAGGCGCAGACGGCGAGACGCATCAGGGTATTTTCGATATATCATATCTTTCGCATATACCGGGAATCCTGATATATTCTGTCGCGACTTATGAGCAGCTTTACGATGCGATGGAAGCGGCATACGCTGCAGATGTGCCGGTGGCTATACGTTATCCTCGCGGACCTGAAATTGCGCTGAGATGTATATGTGAAAAGATTGGACGCCCGCTCGACAAGCCGGTTATTACGCGCCGCACAGCGCACAGGAGTGCGATTATTACTACCGGCCGTGCGGCTGCGGTGGCGGACAAGGCTGCGGATATACTGTCGAGCAGGCATCACATCGATATTGAGGTGCTTTGTATTGTCCAGATTCAGCCCTTTTCCGATTCGGTGTCGAAATACATCGCGGATTTGGATAGGATTTTCACTATTGAGGATCATATCATAAAGGGTGGTTTTGGAGATTTGGTTGAGAGTGCAGCCGCCAGGGGTGCTGTTGTGAAAAAAAACGGATTTGACAATTTTGTAACACATGGCAATGTTGAAGATTTATATGAACTTTACGGGCTTTCCGCAGATAAAATAGCCGCAGAGATTGCGAGTATTTTGAATACCGGTGGAGTCAATGGCGCAGAGTAGGCTGGACCTCGAACTGGTAGAAAGAGGACTCGCTGCCACAAGGAGCAAGGCGCAACAGCTGATAAAAGCGGGTGCTGTGGTTGTAAACGGAGAGCTTCGTACAAAATCAGGATATGAGGTTTGCGCGTCGGACAAAATCGAAATTCTTGAGGAGTATGAAAATTTGGCGGACAGCGTTGGCAGAGGTGCGTTGAAGCTGCGCAGAGCGCTGGAGTACTGGGGACTGCAGCCGCGCGGGGTGTGCCTTGATATAGGCGCTTCTACCGGAGGTTTTACACAGGTGCTTATTGAACACGGTGCGGATTTGGTCTTTGCCGTGGACGTGGGACAAAATCAGCTTGCGGATCGCCTGAAAGCGGATAGACGAGTTGTATCACTTGAAAAAACTGATGTACGAAGTATAAGGAATCTCGATTTTATTGAACTTATAGCGAAAAATTCAGAGAAGTATTCTAAAAACAGCGGAGCCGACTTTATAACATGCGATGTTTCGTTTATTTCGGCGACAAAGATTGTCGGAGCGATTAAAGAACTTGCTGCTCCGGGTGCGGACATTATTTTGCTCGTAAAACCGCAGTTTGAATCAGAATCGCGCCGCAGACTGAAAAATGGGGTAGTAAAGAGTGATTCGGAGCGAAAGCAGGCTGTAAACAAAGTTGTGTCGGCTGCAAAATCGGCCGGACTTGGTTTTGTAGGCGTAATTGAATCGCCGGTCAGCGGAGGCAGCGGAAATATTGAGTATTTAACATATTTTGTAAATGAACAGAAAAATTGAAAGTGCAGCCGTACATTTATCTTCGGGAGATACAGGTATGCTGCAGGATGGAGAAAACGGTGCGCGATACGACGGCGAATTGCACTGTAACGGCGTAAGCCATAGCGGCGAAAATGATGCGCTCTGCAGCGCTAAAAATGCGGAACGAATTGGACTCGCTGTGCTATATGGAGCGTTTTTTAATGTTGGACTTTTTACCATAGGCGGGGCGTATGCGATGATACCGGTGGCGCAGAAAGCTCTAAGCGCAATTTATTCCATGAGCCAGATTACCGAGGCTTTTGCTGTTGCTCAGGCGCTTCCGGGAGTTATAGCGGCCAATACCTCTGCTATACTCGGCTACCAGAAGCGCGGAATTCTTGGAGCTGTTGCGGGCGTTATTGGCGTAATAACGCCGTCCATTATAATAATCACCATTATAGCAATGATTTTTGAACGCCTTGAGGGAGTTGAAGCGATTGCCAAAGCGTTTGCAGGAGTCAGGATAGGCGTTTTGGCGCTTTTAGTCAGAAGCGCGTACGAGCTTTGGCGCAGCTCCATAAAAAGGCATTTCGCTCTTTATGTGTTTGTGTGTGCGTTGGTTTTAACGGTGTTTCATATTATTCCCGCGCCGGTTATAATGGCTTGTGCGGCATTTGCAGGTTTTTTGAGGTGGAAGTATGTGGACAGTCGTCGCTGAATTTTTTGTCTTAGGATTATTCACCTTCGGAGGCGGTATGGCTATGATACCTCTTTTTCTGGAAATTGTTACAAAAAATCAATGGTTTACAGAGGCGCAGTTTTCGGATTTTATTGCTATTTCGCAGTCTACTCCCGGGCCAATTGCAATTAATATGGCGACATTTGCAGGGTATGAGGAGGCGTGGGTGGCGGGAGGCGTCATTGCGTCGATTGTCATAGTCTTGCCCGGATTCGTTCTTTCTGTTGCATTATCAAATTTTTTATCTCTGCACAGGGAGTCCGGCGCGGTCAAAGCGGTGATGGAAGCAATGAAGGCGGCGGTGCTTGCGCTTATGATATACGCAATATATATTTTGTTTGGTGTAAGCGTAGGTTTTGTGCCGGTTAAGCTGCTGATGTTTTCTTTGGCGCTTTTGCTTACATTTTCAGCAAAGTTGAGCATCGGAGCCTATCTTGCAATATTTGCGGTGCTTGGCATATTGTTTGCTTAAATCACTGAGCGCGGAGCTTTTGCGCAACACGCTGCAGGCATTTTTGCAAGACATTGCGTTTGCAATGGCAATCTGCATGACTGTTAATGTCCGTGTGTTTTTGATATAATGTTTTGGGAGGGTTATGCTTTTAGAACTGAGCATTAAGGATTATATACTTATTGAAGATGCATCAATAGAGTTCACATCCGGTCTTAATGTGCTTACCGGCGAAACAGGCGCGGGCAAGTCAATGCTGGTTGGAGCGCTCGAGCTTTTGCTTGGCAAGAAGTCGAGCGGCGGCGATGTTTATCCCGGCGCAGATCGGGCGATTATAAATGCTGTGTTCGATCCCTCCGCTTGTTTTGAACAGGTAGCCGGACTGGCAAAGGAACAAGGCATAGATCTCGATGCAGGCGATACCCTGATTTTGACGCGGGAAATCCGCAGCGACGGACGTTCCGTTGCTAGAGTGAATCGTCAGCAGGTGCCTGCACAGACTCTTAGGAAGTTTTCAGAGCTTCTTTTTAGAATACACGGACAAAATGAGCAGCTTGAGCTCTTTAGCAGCGATTATCAATTAGGAATTATTGACAGTTATTCCTGCTGTGATGTCAAGGAAAAAATCGGAGGACTTTATAGAGAGTTCAGAGCTGCCGAAGCGCATTTGAATGAGCTTCGAGCAAAGTCTAACGACAGCGTGAGCAAACTCGAATTTATGCGATTTCAGCTCGAAGAGATAGATGCCGTAAGGCTCGTCGACGGCGAAGACGAGGAGCTGGAGCGTGAATATGAATATCTGATGTCTGCAGAGAGTATCAAAGATGCCGTCACGCTTGCGGGCGTCTGGCTCAACGATGGCGAATCATCTGCAGCTCAGGGAATTTCAGAAGTTGCCCGCGCACTGCGGAAGGTTTCGCATCTTTCGCCGGAGGCGGGCGGACTTTATGAGCATGCTGTGCAGCTTGAAAATGCAATATCTGATTTTTCGAGAGCAACTTCGAAATTTGCAGAAAATATGGATTTTGACGATCAGCGTATTTACGAGATAGAAAAACGGCTCGATAAGGTCAACGGCCTTAAGCACAAGCATGGCGGCAGTATTTCGTCGGTGCTCCTCTCGGCGGAAATTTTAAGAAAAGAGATAGATATTATCGATAATCTTGAATTTTCTCTTGAAAAAGCCCGGTGCAGCGCAGATTCGGCAAGAAAAGAATATGCTGCTGCGGCGGCGGAGCTGAGCGCGCATAGAAAAACCGCGGCAAAGAAGCTCGAAAAAGAAATATGCAGACAGCTTGCGGAACTAAATATGCCGGAGGCGGCGCTCGAAATCGAGTTTTCGGAGTCTTCCCCTTCGCTTTCGGGTTCCGATGAAGTGGACATAAAAATTGCGACTGCGGTTGGCAGAGAGCTCCGAAGTATAAAAAAAGTAGTATCCGGCGGCGAGCTTTCCCGAATAATGCTCGCGATTCAAGTTATAATAGGCGGAAAAGGGACAATGCTCTTCGACGAAGTGGATGCGGGTATCAGCGGCATAACGGCATCTGTTGTCGGAGAAAAGCTTTCGGCGCTTTCGCAGAGCGTTCAGCTTGTATGTATTACACATCTGCCGCAGATTGCAGTTTTTGCGGATAATCATATACTTATAGAGAAGAGCAGCGACGATAAGCGGACTGTGACTGATGTTCGTGCGTTGGATGCCAACGGCAGAAAGTTTGAGATTGCCCGGCTCGTCGGCGGCAAGGAACAGAGCGATATGGCGCTTCAGCATTCTGAAGAGATGCTGAGGCTTGCAAATGAAAAGAAAGGCAAAAATGTGAGGTAATTATGGCAAGCGTATTTTCCAGCATAGTGGGTTCGGGAGTTTATCTCTATATGTTCAGCGCGTTTTCGGGGCTTGGGCAGCGCAATATAGCGAAGCTCGCGTTTACTTTTGTGGTGCTAATGCTTGTGAATACATTTGTGCATGTGTCCGATCCGCTGAACGCGATTGTGTACTATACAATAATAGCGGCTGTTTATGTTTCGGTATTTAAGGTAAAATATTATGCGACTGCGATATATATTTTTATTATGTTTGCAATACACTATATTTCCGCGATGTTTTCTACAAATCTGCTGATTTATGTAAACAGGCAGATTGTCGATTACAGAATGGCGTTCAAAACGGATAATTTGCTGTATGTAGCCGTGCTTGCGATTGTGGCTTGTCTGCTTATTTATCTTGTTCACAGGGCGCTTAGGGCGCTTGTTAAGTATTTTGAGTATATTAAGGATATTCAGAGCAGTCTTTACGTCCTTAACAGCTTGCTGTTTCTTGTGTTATTTGTATATCTCAGACTTCAAATTGTCACCGGAACGAAGGTTGCGCTCATAGAAGGCGCAGGAATTGCCGTCTTGCAGATAATCCAGCTGATTTTTGTAATCGGAGTGTTCGTGTGGTTGATGTTTACGATGAATAAGCATAGAATACTGTACACGAGAGAGATGGGTCAGCGAAACTGGAAAACAATTGTTGAACTGGTTGCAAACGCTAAAATCAGCAAAAAGCCGTTGAGTCTTATATATGCGGAATTTCCTTACTATGATGAGTTTGTGAAAAAGTACGGAAGCAGGCGCGGAAGTCAAATAATGGATGTTGTTTTAGGCGTCGCTCGAAACACTTTAGACGGCGCGGTGATTATTAAACTCAGGCAGAACACGCTGCTGTTTGTGCTTGAAAATTGCGAAGAATACAGGGCAATACAGCAGAAGGAAGATTTTATTAAGGAGTACAGGAACAAGGTGTCCGCAATAAATGATCCCAATGTTGCGAGGCTGCTGGTCGGTGCGAGCAAATTCGATCCGATCAGGCACGCCGATTATCGTTCATTTATGTATTCCGCACAGGAGCAGGCATATATTTAGGCGTATAAACTTTGCAATATCAATGGCTTGAGAGAAACCGAAAAAAACTGAAAAAAGTTGAAAAAAGTGCTTGACATACTTTGTGTTATGTATTAGTATATTGAGCGTAGTCTAAAAACGCATTTATTCCAAGGTAGCTCAACGGTGGAGCACTCGGCTGTTAACCGATAGGTTGAGGGTTCGAATCCCTCCCTTGGAGCCACTGATTCTTCGGTGCAGTTTCCCGGCGAGTCCCCCGGAGGCGGGGTTCGGATAATGTGCACGGACTTTGAAAATTCAATACGGCCCCTTGGTCAAGCGGTTAAGACATCGCCCTTTCACGGCGGTAACAGGAGTTCGATTCTCCTAGGGGTCACCATTATGGGAGTATAGCTCAGTTGGTAGAGCATCTGCCTTACAAGCAGGGGGTCATAGGTTCGAGCCCTGTTACTCCCACCATTGGTCTGGTAGTTCAGCTGGTTAGAACGCTAGCCTGTCACGCTAGAGGTCGTGGGTTCGAGTCCCATCCAGATCGCCAATATGCCGGCGTAGCTCAATTGGTAGAGCAACTGACTTGTAATCAGTAGGTCGCGGGTTCGAGTCCCATCGCCGGCTCCATTTTTGCTATGGAGGGGTTCCCGAGTGGCCAAAGGGGCCGGACTGTAAATCCGTTGTCGACGACTTCGAAGGTTCGAATCCTTCCCCCTCCACCAAGTATGCAGAAGTGGCTCAGTGGTAGAGCATCGCCTTGCCAAGGCGAGGGCCGCGGGTTCAAATCCCGTCTTCTGCTCCAATGCGTCCGTAGCTCAACTGGATAGAGCACCGCCCTTCTAAGGCGGGTGTTAGGGGTTCGAGTCCCTTCGGATGCGCCACCAAGGGTATCCGAATCCCTTACGAAAAAACATCCTTGAATGGATGTTTTTTTGTTTTGCAGAAACATTGGGATTCGAGCTGCTGGCAAAACTTGACAATTTAGGAAGTCAAGTTATTAATGTTTGATTTGTGTTAATATAATCATAGAATTGCCGGGAGCGGATAAAGCAAGGGGGATTTTATGAAGAGAAGGTATGTTTTAGGTATAGTTTTTGTTTGTATACTTGTGATCGCAATGTTTGCGATGGCGGGCTGCGGTTCGGGCGAGGGTCAATCGGAGAACGGCGGCGCATCGGG
>JBHAZV010000030.1:0-17738 GCA_041781135.1 Acidaminobacteraceae bacterium | reverse complement strand
GGCTCGGCATCGCCGGTGTTTTCGTATATGGAGATTATGTTGTGTTTGGCAGTAAATCCAGAGGTCGTTGCCGCACGAACAAACTCTGACACCTTTTCATGCGGGATTTTAGAATTTGATACCAGTATTAGTATAATTTCGTTGTCAGGGGATATGCGCACTCCAATGTGCCTTAATCCTTTGAGTTTCAGATGCTTTTGATGCGAGTTGTCTGCATGTGCTTTTACTGGATTCCTGTCTGCTGAATTTCCCTGAAACGCAGTTTCAGAAATTACGGGAATTTTGGAGTTTTGGAGATGCAGTGCAAGCTCTGCAAGCATATCTCGCACTTCCTGCTGCATCATAGGACAGTTGTCGAGCGGCACCACTTCATTGGATTTTTTGGCAAAAAATCCATATTTTAGCTTACCTTTTTCGCTTCTTATCGGTATTTGAAAATGATTTCTGTACTGATTCTCGTTTTCAGAGGCAATGACCTGCTCTACAATGCTGTCGGCGTTGGATTCATAGTTGCCGCTGCTGTTGTCATTTCCATTTATTGTCCGATTTGGTGCAGATTCTACATTTCCGATTTTTCTGAGTGTTTTTTCTACAAATGATTTTTTCCAATTCAGCTGCGCATTATAATCAAAATTTCTGAAATCGCAGCCGCCGCACTTGCCGAATGCGGAACAGTCGGGTTCTATCCTGAATTTTGACTCGGAAAGGATTTCTTTTACAACACCTTCACAGTAATTTTTTGCACGCTTTGTGACAGCAACTTTGACAATGTCGCCAATCACTCCGCCTTCTGCAAAGCATACAACGCTGTCCGAACGCAGTACACCCTTTCCGTCGCTCGTAAAATCAGTAATTTCGCCGATAATGCTGTCAGTTATCATTGCGCTAAATATAGCAAAAATTTTGTCAAAATGCAAACGAATGTTCGTGTTTGAGCCGGCTTTGCCCGTCAATCCCTGCTTTTAATAATGCGTGCTTAATTGATGATTTGCCAAATTGTGGAGTCTGTATCCAAAAGAAAAAGCAGCGCCTTTGGTCGAGGCGCTGCCGAGAAGTCATTTTTATGCCTTCGAGGAAAAGTGCTCTTTGCGGACAGGCGCTGCGAAATATACGAGCGCACACTACATCCTGAAGCCCGAAACCTCTTCCTGCAGTTTGAGCGCAATCCCTGCGAGCCCTTCGCTTGCGTCGGAAATATCCTTTATGGACTGCACCTGCGTATCTACGGATGCGGCTGCCTGCTGTGCCGAGGCTGCGTTATTTTCAGCTATTTTTGCCAAATTATCAATGCCTTTTGCGATCGCAAGATTTTGAATTTCCATTTCCCTTGAAGCAGCGCTCACTTCTTCAACAATGCTTTTGCTTCTTTCTACCGCAGTTGCAATTTCCTTGAATTTCTCTCCGGTTTCATCTGTTTTGGCGGTTTGCGCGGCGACTATTGTGCCAACTCTCTGCATTTCCGATACTGCAAAATCAGATTTTTCTTTGAGAGTTTCAATGATTTTCTTGATTTCTCCCGAAAATCCCGCGCTCTGTTCCGCAAGCTTGCGTATTTCTTCGGCGACCACCGCGAACCCGCGTCCTGCATCACCCGCCCGCGCAGCTTCGATTGCAGCGTTCAGCGCCAAAAGGTTTGTTTGATCTGAAATCGACTGTATCATTTCGCTTGCGCTTGAAATCTGCTCTGCGCTGCTGTTGGTTTCCATAATCACTCCGAAAACAGACCCCGCTTTTTCCTTGCTTTCGTTTGTTATCGCAATTAATTCGTCAAGAGCGGTCTGACCCTCGTTTTTCTTTGCATCGACTGTATTTATTGCCGCGAAAAGTTCGTTGAGAGTGCCGATCACATTTCGGAGCGTTTTGGAATTGTTATCTATTTGTTTGTACATGGCATCCGTTTCGTTTGCCTGATTTGTGGCGCCGTCTGCAATGCTCGATACCGCGTCCGCTACTTCTGTGGCCGAATCAGAGGTGTTCATTGCAGTTGCAGTAAGCTCCTGAGCAGTCGCAGCAGTGTTTTGCGAGTGAGATGAAATATTTTTTACGATTTCCACCAAGCTGTTTCGGAGCGCCGCCACTGCCCTGTATGTGATGCCCACTTCATCGCGTCTTTTGCTGTAATCTTTGGCTGTCACATATGCCAGGTTGTAATTTGCCAGCTGCTCGACATCGTGCTGTATGTCGCGGAATGATTTTGCTAATGCCGACGATGAGAAATATACTACAAATCCGAAAAAGATTATAAATATTCCAAACATTGCGACGAGCCCTGTCGTGAGTTGGTTCGTCGGAGCCATTATTTCGTCGTTGTTGACTGTGACCACTACAGAGAGTCCTCTGCTGCCGATCGCCGCAAACGCCGCCGCTTTGTCGGTTCCTTCGTAATTATAACGCCCGACAGCGCTTCCGCCGGTGGCTATTTTTTCTGTGAAGAATTCTTTTAATCCCGTGGAGCTCGCGCTGCTTTTTATCAGATTGAACCCTTTGCTTACGAGGTCGGCATTTTTGTGCCCGACTATGTTTGCGTTTGCATCTACAACGTACATTTCGCCTGTTTCTTTATATTTGAAATCAGCGGAAATATCGTTGAAAAAACTGGCATTTTTTATACCTGCAAGCACTCCGAGCAGTTTGCCGTTTTCATCGTAGTATGGTGTCGAGACAAAGAATATAGGCGTTCCGTCTAATTTGTCGGTTTCGACGCTGCTGACGATGGTTTCGCCATTCATACTTCGCTTAAAGTATTCGGCGTTGCTGAGATCAAAAATTTCTTCTTCGGGCGTTAAGTTTTTTCCGATACCATCGGTGCCGATGCGAAAAAACAGCTTAAAATCAAACTTTTTCGCCATGCTTGTGAAAAATTTGATCCTTTCCTTGTCCGACCACGATTTGTCGTACAGAACCGGATTTGCGGCAAGTCCCTCCACGATTTGGCTCGTGAGCCTGAACTCTGATTCAACTTCGTGTGCTATCTGCCTACTGAGAATTGTTAAATCTTCTTCGACTGTTTTTGTGAAGTGCATCTTTGTAATGTGCGAATTTAGTGCAAGTACTATAAATGTTGCAATTACGAACAAGCTCATTACAGACAGCGTTATCTTATGATTTAGTTTCTGGGCTTTATTTCCCACATTTACCTCCTTTTGCTAACAAAATGTCGAATTGACACGCAGCGGAGATTAATGTAACATTTATTCGTTTGAATTTCAATGCGAAACTTTACGCAAATGTAAAAACAACGAGAATTGTCGGCAAATTTTCAGAAAAATTTTGAATTTGCCGGTGATTTGGGTCATTTGTTGAGTGTTTTTGTTTGGTGTTATTTAGCTTTATAGCGGCAGAAATAAAGCCATTTTGAATTTTTTGTCGGCGCGGACGGAGTGAATGTCTCCCTTTTCGAATTTGAAGCAGTCGCCGGCCTGAAGGATGTGCTGTTTGCCCTCGTAGCTTATAAGCCCCTCGCCGTCAAGTCCGAAAATCAGCGCTTCGCCCGGAGCGGCATGCTCGCTTAAGCCGGTGCCTGCGTCAAAACTCATGACGACAAATTTTACGTTTTTATCGTCGACGAGATCCATGCTTACAACTCTTCCTTCACTGTAAGGAAGTATGTCGGCGAGTTTGAATATTTCTCCGCCATTGATTGCCTTGTTCATCATAAATTGCCTCCCGATTTCAAATTCGATATAGATAGCGTCAGAATTACCTGCACTGAAGCCTGTTGGAGTATTGGCAAAAGTAACTGCGCAGTCTCCGCTGCTGAGCCTCGCAACGGGGCTGCCCGGAGCTTTTTCGAATATTTCAAGCTGTCCCTGCAGCACCCAGATAATTTTGGGCTGCGGATATATTTCGGCGCTTATGTTAGTGTTTTTTGCCAGAGAAAAGACTGTCGCGAGCGCGCTTTGCTGATTTAGCAGGCATTTGGAAACAGTACAGCCCGCTATTGGCGGGTTGTGTTGAGTTATGGATTGCACAGTTTTTGAAGAAATGCTTACCTTCATATTCGCCTCCTTTACATTTATATTAGTCATAAGTTCAGAAAAGTCCGTTGTTTTAACCACATTGTGCAGTATTTGATTTTGCTGTGCTTGTTGAGTTTGCGCATTCGTGTCATAATTGATTCATACTTTAAGTATTGGAGAGGGCTATGGACAGAAAAATATTGAAAAAGGTAGTTGGAAAAAGAGGTGTCGACGGTGCCGGCGTCAGTCTTGTCAGGGTTTTGGGGCATGATACCACAGATGAGTTCGATCCGATACTTATGTTAGACTCTTTTGACAGCGAGAACCCCGATGATTACACGGCGGGTTTTCCAATGCATCCGCACAGGGGAATAGAGACTATAAGCTATGTTTTTAAGGGAAAAATGGTTCATAAGGATAGCCTCGGCAATGAGGATGCTATATCGGACGGTGAGGTGCAGTGGATGAATTCCGGTTCGGGGATAATGCACGAGGAGATGATACCCGAATCCCCGCGTTTGCTCGGTGTGCAGCTATGGCTGAACCTTCCGGCGGAGCGCAAGATGAGCAGGCCGAGTTACCGAAGCATAAGAAATTCGGAAATTCCGGAAGTCGAGGTGCCGGGCGGTAAAGTACGGGTGCTTTCCGGTGCGTTTGGCGGAGTTCTGGGGCATGCGGGCGACAACCTGCCTTTAAACTATTATGATATTCATCTCGGCAGGGGATTTTCACTGCAAATGGCGACAGAGCCGGAAAATACCGTGATTTTGTTTACGCTTTCCGGCAGCGTGGGTGTTGGCGGCGAAGCGGTCGACGAAAAGACCGCGGTAAAATTAAGCAGAGGTGAAATCGTGGAAATAACGGCTTTGTCAGATGTTTCGCAGGTGCTGTTTATAAGCTCCAAGCCTTTGAACGAGCCTGTAGCCTGGGCGGGGCCGATTGTAATGAATACCAAAGAAGAGATTCAGCAGGCGTATGCCGATCTGCGAAGCGGCAATTTTATAAGAGAACGCGCGGAATACTGATAAGACGAGGTTTGTTTATCCTGTCCGCGCCAATGCGCACAGGTCGAGCGGCGAGAGAATTATAAATTAAAGGGGTAAAAATGATAAATTTTAATGAGAAAAAAGGCTTTATATGCGATATGGACGGCGTTATATACCATGGAAACAAGCTGCTGCCGGGCGTTCACGAGTTTATTAACTGGCTCAAAATGAACGATAAGGAGTATTTGTTTTTGACTAATAACAGCGGAATGACGCAGAAGGAACTTAAAAATAAGTTGCTCAGAATGGGGATGGAGATACCGGAGGAGAATTTTTATACAAGCGCTCTCGCTACAGCGCGGTTCATCAGGGAGCAGGCGCCGGGCTGCTCGGCATATGTCATAGGCGAGGCGGGGCTGTTTAATGCACTCTACGACGCAGGTATTTCAATGAACGATGTGAATCCCGACTATGTTATAGTAGGCGAGGGCAAGAGTTATTCGCTCGAGACTCTTACAAAAGCAACAAATCTGGTGCTCGGTGGCGCAAAACTCATAGGCGCAAACTCCGACATTTCCGGACCGATAGAAAATGGCATTGCGCCAGCCTGTCGCGCACTCATTTCTCCAATCGAGATGGCTGCGGGTACTGCGGCGTATTTTTGCGGAAAACCAAATCCGCTGATGATGCGCAGCGGGCTCAAAATACTTGGGTGCCATTCGGGCGAAGCTGTGATGATAGGCGACAGGATGGATACCGATATTGTGTCCGGACTTGAGAGCGGCATGAGTACGGTGCTCGTTCTTTCGGGAATTTCCACAATGGACACCCTGAAGCAGTTTGCGTACAGACCGACAGTAATACTTGACGGAGTTGGCGATATAGTCAGAGAGGCGCAGAAATAGCCGCAGTTTTGGCTGGTTAGCCGCGTTTGCCTATGCAAGAGTTTCGCTCGTAAACCTATTAGGCATTGTATTGTACATTTACTATATTATTATAATTCTGTTGTATATAGTAAATGAGCTTGGTTGTTTATAACAATCAGACAGTGCATCTGGCTTTTGGCTTAATGCAAAAAGCTTGGGTTGCTTATATAGCTAAGCATTATGTCGGTTTTTTGCCTATGCGTAAGCGCTTGCAGTATATTTCGCGCAGGCATTCATTCGTCACAAGCAGCTGTGCAGTTTTGGGGAGTGTTGGTTAAAATGAGTAAAGTTAGAGGAAAACTTTTTGGAGTTGGAGTGGGACCCGGCGACCCGAAATTGATCACCTTGCGCGCCGTCGAGGTCATCAGATTTGCGGATTGCATTGCATATCCTACGCCCGGCGCACGGGGCGATTCAGTCGGTGGCAGTCTGGCTCTCGAAATAGTCGGAGAGCACATCAGGGGCAAGGAGCTGCTGGAGTGCCTGATGCCGATGTCGCGCGATGCGGAATATGTTGAAAATAAGCATGCTGAATGTGCCGCGAATATTATGCGGCTGCTTGACGAGGGAAAAAATGTCGCTTTTGTGACGCTCGGCGATCCGTCTATTTACAGCACATATATGTACATACATCGCAGGGTGCGCGTGGCAGGCTACGAGGCGCAGCTTATCCCCGGCGTGACCTCGTTTTGCGCCGCTGCGGCGCGCCTCGGAGAAAGTCTTTGCGAGGGCGCTCGGCCACTTGTGATAATTCCTGCAGGCTATGAGGTGCTTGACAGGGTGTTCGAATACGAGGGGAACAAAGTTTTTATGAAATCGGGACGCTCTTTTGGAGAATTGCGCGAAAAGCTCAGAGAAAACGGGCTGCTTGGGCGCGCAAAAATGGTGGAACGCGCCTCTTTGTGTGATGAAAAAATTTATGAAGCTCTTGACGATGCCAAGGAATTTCCAAGTTATTTTTCGCTTATAGTTTTGAAAGAGTAATTTGTAATTCAAAATGCGGAGTTTTGATGTGAGGTTATTTATATGCAAATCAGAGAATATGAGACATACAACGAACAGGAAATTCTTCGCCTGTATTCAAGCGTAGGCTGGACTGCTTACACAGAACATTCGGAGGCGTTGCGGCAAGGGTTTGAAAATACTATGCTTACACTGGCGGCGTATGAGGGCGAGAAGCTCCTGGGCATTATCCGCGCAGTCGGCGATGGTGCAACCATCGTATTTGTGCAGGATATTTTAGTGTTTCCTGAGCATCAGCGCAAAGGTGTCGGTTCGGCGCTTTTACGAGCCATTTTGAGCAGGTACAGCCATGTGCGTCAGATTGCTCTTGTGACTGACAACACCGAGAAAACCGTCGCTTTTTATCGCTCATTGGGTTTCAGGGAAATGTCTGAAATAGGCTGCTGTGGATTTATGAAAATCTAATAGCTGTTTAAGAACTGTTTTTTTAGATAGATAATAGCATCAGAATGTGCTTGTAAAAATATATTCACTGTGATAAAATACAACAGAACAAATGTTCGGTCGAGCTTATACTCAGTTGAGGTCCGTAAATGAACAAATGCGCGCTTATCAGAGTGTGCGTTAAAAATCTATGTATAGGCAAGTGCGGTATTGGCAACGTATGCCTGAATAGTTTATTCGGTGAATAATAATATGTGGGCAGATACGGCAAAAATTCAATAATGTTCGACTGCAGCAAATGGTTATAGTGGAGGAGTATGCCTAAATTTGAGGTAGTATCCGAGTTTCAACCGATGGGAGATCAGCCTGCCGCCATCGACAAACTTGCTCGGGATATTGAAGCGGGAGTGAAGAATAATATATTACTCGGCGCGACGGGCTCAGGTAAGACGTTTACTGTCGCAAAAGTCATCGAAAGGCTGCAGCGGCCAACACTTGTTATTGCTCACAATAAGATACTTGCCGCTCAGCTTGCATCCGAGTTCAAAGCGTTTTTCCCTAAGAACGCCGTGGAATTTTTTGTGTCGTACTACGATTATTATCAGCCCGAAGCATATGTCGCACAGACCGATACATATATAGAAAAAGATTCATCAATAAACGAAGAAATCGACAAACTCCGCCACTCTGCGACCTCTGCGCTTTTTGAAAGACGAGATGTTGTCATAGTGGCCTCTGTTTCGTGCATCTACGGACTTGGTAACCCTATAGATTATAAAAATATGACATTGTCGCTCAGAATAAATACTTCAAAATCCCGCGGCGACATTATCGAGCGTCTTGTGGATATGCAGTACAGCCGCAATGATATAGATTTCAAACGAAATACATTTAGGGTTCGCGGCGATGTGATCGAGATAATACCTGCCTATGAATACGATAAGGCGTACAGGATAGAATTGTTTGGCGACGACATCGAGCGCATTGCAGAAGTCAATACTCTTACAGGCGAAGTGCTGCTATTTCGAAATCATGTCACAATTTACCCTGCATCGCACTATGTTACCCCTAAGGATAAGCTTGAGCTCGCAATAGAAGAAATAGAACGCGAGCTTGCTGAAAGGACGGCATATTTTATTTCGGAAAACAAGTTAATAGAAGCGCAGAGAATTGCCGGAAGAACCAAGTACGATATAGAGATGCTCAGGGAGATAGGCACGTGCTCCGGAGTTGAGAATTATTCGAGAATACTCGCAGGCAGAGAAGCCGGCAGCAGGCCGTATACTCTTATAGATTATTTCCCTGATGATTTTTTGCTCGTAGTAGACGAATCGCATGTATCTTTGCCGCAGATACGCGCGATGTATGGCGGCGACAGAACCCGAAAGCAAAGTCTTGTAGATTATGGCTTCAGACTTCCGTCTGCGCTCGATAACAGACCGCTTAATTTTAACGAATTTGAGGAGTTGGTTAAAACGCGCCTGTTTGTTTCTGCCACTCCCGGACCATATGAATATGAAAAACAGAGCGTTCCTGCCGAGCAGCTGATTCGGCCTACGGGTCTTGTAGATCCCGAAATATCTTTAAGAAAAACTGCGGGGCAAATCGATGATCTTTATTCCGAAATCATCAAGAGAAACGAACGCGGAGAGCGCACGCTTGTAACAACTCTCACAAAGAAGATGGCGGAGGATCTGACAGGCTATTTTGAAAAAATGGGGCTTAAGGTTCGTTATATGCACAGTGATATCAAGACTATCGAGAGAATGGAGATCGTCAGAGACCTCAGACTGGGGGTTTTTGATGTGCTTGTAGGTATAAATCTGCTGCGCGAGGGGCTCGATATTCCGGAGGTTTCTCTTGTCGCCATACTGGACGCGGACAAGGAGGGCTTTTTGAGATCCGAAACTTCGCTCGTTCAGACTATCGGAAGGGCTGCAAGACACGTGAACGGAACTGTGATTATGTATGCGGACGCCATAACTCCGTCTATGAGAAACGCGATCGATGAAACTGAAAGGCGCAGAAAAGTTCAAAAAGAATACAATGAAAAGCACGGAATTATTCCGCGTGGTATTGTAAAACCGGTTCATGAGGTTATAGAAGCGAGCGTTGCCGCGGACAAGGTCAAGGGCTACGAAAAGAAAAGGCTGAATAAAAAGGAAAAGGAAGCAATGATCGAGGAGCTTGAGGCGGAGATGTATGACGCTTCAAAAAATTTGCAGTTTGAGCGTGCTGCGGAGCTTCGGGACATCATTATCGAGCTTAGAGGAAAAAAGAAGGTTTAGTAGAAAATGAAGGATTTTTTGCGGATAAAGGGCGCGCGGGAGCACAATCTCAAAGGTGTGGATCTTGAGATACCGCGCAATAAATTTGTGGTTTTTACCGGTTTGAGCGGTTCGGGAAAATCGTCCTTGGCGTTTGATACTATTTACGCCGAGGGGCAGCGGAGGTACGTCGAAAGCCTGACTTCCTATGCAAGGCAGTTTTTAGGACAGATGGAAAAGCCGGACGTAGAAAGCATCGAAGGGCTTTCGCCTGCAATTTCGATAGATCAGAAGACCACGGCCAAAAATCCGAGATCGACTGTCGGTACCGTTACAGAGATATATGATTACCTCAGGTTGCTTTTTGCGCGCACCGGAATTCCGCATTGCCCGGTATGCGGCGTGGAAATTTCTCCGATGAGTGTCGATCAGATTGTAGATAAGGTAATGGAATATCCCGATGGCACAAAAATGCAGATTTTAGCCCCGGTAGTAAGAGGGCGCAAGGGAACATATGCGAAGCAGCTTGCGGATTACGCGAAACAGGGTTATGTCAGATGCAGAATAGACGGCGAAATCCTGGAAATCAGCGATGCGGCGGAGCTCGATAAAAACAAGAAGCACAATATAGAGATAGTGGTGGACAGAATCGTGCTAAGCGACGAAGTTCGCGGGCGGATTGCGGGCTCGGTCGAGGCGGCGCTCAAGCTTACAGGTTCGCTTGTTATAGCCCATATTTTGAGTACGGATGAGGAAATCCTGTTTAATACAAGTTTTGCTTGTCCTGAACACGGACAGGGTATTTCTGAGATGGAGCCGAGGATGTTTTCTTTTAACGCGCCGTTTGGAGCGTGTCCGGATTGCGATGGCCTGGGAGAATACAGTTATGTAGATGAAAAACTTATAGTTCCCGATGAAAATCTCAGCATATCGCAGTGCGCGCTTGCAGTGCTCAATAAAAACAGCGACGACACATATTACAGCGGAATTATACACGGAATACTCAAACACTGCGGGGCTTCTCCCAACACTCCTTATAAGGATCTTCCGGAAAAGGCAAAGCAGATGATACTATACGGAACCGGCGAACAGAAAATATCATTTAGCTTTGAGAGCAGATTCAGTGGTTACAGGGATGTAAACCGCACATTTGAAGGTCTTATACCCAATATTGAGCGAAGGCACAAGGAGAGCTTTTCGGATGCCATGCGCACTTATTTTGAAACCTTTATGAGTGTTAACGAATGTCCTTCGTGTAAGGGCGCGCGACTCAAGGATGAGGTGCTCGCCGTTACTGTAGGCGGCAAAAATATCTACGAGATCGCGAAGATGTCGGTGGTACAGATTATAGAGTTTTTTGAAAATTTGAAATATGATGATTCGCGTCAGTTTATCACGGAGCAGATTGTGCGAGAACTTGTGTCAAGGCTTACATTTCTCAAGAACGTAGGGCTTGATTATCTGACGCTGGCGCGCTCTTCCGGCAGCCTTTCGGGAGGTGAGGCGCAGAGGATCAGGCTCGCAACCCAAATTGGGTCAAAGCTTGTGGGCGTAATGTACATACTTGATGAACCAAGCATCGGTCTGCATCAGAAGGACAATCAAAAACTGATAGACGCGCTTAGGGAACTTTCTGACATCGGCAACACCCTGATAGTGGTCGAGCATGACGAGGATACCATAAGACAGGCGGATTACATAGTCGATCTCGGTCCCGGAGCCGGCGAGCACGGCGGGGAGCTTGTGGTTGCAGGAACTCTTGATGAAGTTTGTGCAGAGCCGAAATCCATAACAGGGCAGTTTTTATCCGGCGAGCGCAGGATAGCTTTGCCGGGCAGGCGCAGAACCGTTGAAGATGACAGGTTTATCGAAATACACGGCGCGGCTCAGAACAATCTTAAAAATATCGATGTGCGAATACCGGTAGGTCTGTTTACAGCGGTCACAGGAGTTTCCGGATCCGGCAAATCGACTCTTGTCAACGAGATATTGTACAAAGAGGCAATGGTGCATATTAACGGTTCGAAGCTGCGTCCGGGTAAATCGGAGGGGATCACCGGGTTTGAGCATATTGACAAAATAATCGAGATAGATCAGTCGCCGATTGGCAGAACGCCGCGTTCTAATCCCGCGACATACACGGGTGTTTTCGACATGATTCGCGATCTGTTTGCCGAAACGCGCGATGCAAAGCAGCAGGGTTTCAAAAAGGGAAGGTTCAGCTTTAATGTTGCCGGAGGAAGGTGCGAGCATTGCAAGGGCGACGGACAGATAAAGATCGAGATGCACTTTCTGCCTGATGTATATGTCGATTGCGATGTGTGCGGCGGAAAGCGTTATAATCGCGAGACTCTTGAATGCAGGTACAAGGGTAAAAATGTCGATGAGGTGCTCAGGATGACAGTTGATGAGGCGCTGGAATTTTTTGACAGCATACCTAAGATAAAGAAAAAGCTGCAGACCATTCAGGATGTCGGGCTTGGATACATCAGGCTCGGTCAGCCGTCTACCCAGCTCTCCGGCGGCGAGGCGCAGCGAATGAAGCTGTCTGCGGAGCTCAGCAGGGCAAGCACGGGTAGAACTCTTTACCTGCTCGACGAACCTACTACAGGGCTTCACACAGCCGATGTCGAAAAGCTTATAGAGGTGCTGCAGAGACTTGTCGATGGAGGAAACAGCGTGGTGGTGATCGAACATAATCTCGACGTCATAAAGTGCGCGGATCATATTATAGACCTCGGTCCGGACGGAGGTGAAAACGGCGGTACTGTCGTTGCTGTCGGAACTCCGGAACAGGTCGCAAAAAACAAAAAATCTTATACGGGACAGTTTCTCAAAAAGATGCTAAGTAAAAAGTGAAGTTCAGCAATATAATCGAGGAACAGTTAGCGCAATTGCCCGATTTGCCCGGCGTCTATATGATGAGAGATGATGAGGGCGAAATAATATATGTCGGCAAGGCGAAGAATCTGAAAAACAGAGTGCGGTCTTATTTCAGAGGCTTTGATTCGCATGACCTCAAGACTCAAACACTGATAGTTTCTATTCGCGATTTTGATTATATAATTGCGAGCAATGAAAAAGAGGCGCTGGTTCTGGAAGCTAATCTTATAAAGCGATATCAGCCGAGATTTAACATATTGCTCAAAGACGATAAATTCTATCCCTATATTGTGGTCACGGATGAGGATTTTCCGAGGATACTTGTTACAAGGAATATTGCAGCTTTCCCGGGCGCATTTGCATTTGGCCCGTATACGGTCAAGGACGCTGTAGACAAATTGGTGCAGTATCTTCAAACGACATACAGGCTTCGCGAGTGCTCAAAAAAAATAGACGGGCGGAGCCCGCGGCCGTGCCTTAATTATTTTATAGGGAGGTGCAGCGCACCCTGCTCGGGATACATTGGCAGAGACGAATATAGAACTTCTATTGATTCTGCCGTAGATATCTTGAAAAACCGTCCTGCCGCAGTCGTGCGAGGACTTGAGCGCGAAATGCTGGAAAACGCGGAAAAGCTTAATTTTGAACGTGCGGCGGAGCTTCGCGATATCGTGGCTGCCTTTAACGGGCTAAGCATAAAGCAGCGGGTGCTTCAGACGGGGGGCAAAAATCAGGATTATGTAGCTGGTGCGGTGGATGGCGATAAAGCCTGTGCGATGGTTTTCCAGTACAGGGATGGTAGCCTGATAGGGCGCGAAACCTTCAGTTTTAAGGGTACAAAAGGACTTTCTGAAAGAGAATTGCTCGAATCTTTTATTAAGCAGTACTATACCGGTCCGGAAAATATCCCGCCCGAAATATATATCGGCGAAGATATCGAAGGTACGGCGGCGTTTGAGCAGTGGTTCGGCGAAATAGCTGGGTTTAAAGTTGTCATAGGCATCCCGCGAATCGGCGACAAGAAAAAATTAGTGGATTTAGTGAGGCAAAATTCTGTTGAGTACTTGGCGCGTTTCCAAAACAGGATAGACCGTGAACAGGAGGACGCGGAAAAGATAGAGGCTGAATTGCGGGAATTGCTCGGAATCGGAGAGAATCTTAGAATTCGCAGGATAGAAGCATTCGATATTTCAAACACTTCTGGGGTTCATTCGGTCGGCTCAATGGTGGCATTTGAAAATGCAAAAAAGAAAAAAACCGACTATCGCAGGTTCAGGATAAAAACAGTAGACGGTCCGGATGACTACAGCTCAATGCAGGAGGTTGTTTACCGCAGATACAGCAAACAAAACCAGGGTCTTCCCACGCCTGATCTAATCCTTATTGACGGCGGAAAGGGGCATGTGAATGCGGCTCAAAAGGTGCTTGACGCTCTTGGCTTGCATATACCGGTCGCCGGGATGGTCAAGGATGATTTTCACAAGACAGAGGATTTGATTTTTAACGGCGAGGCGCTCGGTCTGAAAGAGAAAAGACGGGCTTTCCGGCTGGTGTACTCTATACAGGAAGAAGTACACAGATTTGCCATAGAGTACCATAAATCCTTGCGCTCTAAGGAGATGCTGCGCTCTGAATTAGATGCCATTACCGGAATCGGAGAAAAGCGTAAGATTGCGCTGCTCAAGCATTTTAAGGCAGTCGATGCGATAGCTCTTGCGAGCGTTGAGGAGCTTATGAAATGCAGCGGTATAACGCGCGCTGTGGCGGAAAATATACGCGAATATTTCGATGTCAAGCGAGGATTGTAGCGATTTGCGATTTTGTCGGACGAGGGCCGGTTGTGCCTTGAATTAGACGAATAATCGGAATTAGAGCAAAGTACAAAATATATTTTGCATATAGTAGATTAAATTAATGCTTTTAACATCACCATGTGATAAAATATTCTCATGGGATACTTGATTTCTATTGAAGGTCCGGACGGATCGGGGAAGAGCACGGTAATCAGCGCAATTGAGAGATTTTTTGCAGGCAGAGGGGTGACTGTGCTTATGAGCAGAGAGCCTGGCGGAGTCGGCATATCAGAGCAGATACGCTCCTTGCTTTTGTCGTTTGATTACAGTGAAATGGATGCGAGGACGGAGGCGCTGCTTTTTGCGGCCGCAAGACGCCAGCATTATGTTGAAAAACTTGTTCCGGCGCTTGAGCAGGGCAGGGTGGTTGTTCTGGACAGGTTTATCGATTCTTCAATAGCATATCAGGGATACGGCAGGAAAATAGGTGCGCGCGAGGTCGAAATGATAAACGATTTTGCGGTACAGGGGTACAGGCCGGATCTCACCATTCTGTTGGACGTGGATGCCGATGTTGCGTTAAACAGGATTTCGGCGGATTCCGAACGCGAGATAAACAAACTGGACAGAGAACCAAAGGAATTTCATGAGAGGGTCAGGAACGGCTATCTGAAAATAGCGGCAGCCCCTGAAAACAGAGAACGTATAAGGGTTGTCGACGCATCGGCGGATTTGGCCGACGTCGTGGAACAGGTTGAGGAAGTTCTTAGGATTTTTGTGGCTTCGCATGCCAGGATGGGTTAGCGATGGGCTTCAAGGAATTTCTGAAAGACAGAAAAAAAACGTTGAGACTGATTTCGACTCTGCTGATACTTGTCGGAATCGGCGTAGCGATCTTTCCCATCGCGGATTATATCAGGATGCAGTACTACCGAAATAAACTGATACAGGCATATGAAAATCAGTTTGCGCTCGATATAGACGCCGGAGAACAGCCGAGTTCGTTTTTCGAGAATATGTCCGACGCCGGAGATGTGGTAGCGCCGAGCACCTTATCTGCGAGCGGCAGCAGCACAGACCCAAATGTCGAAGATATTTCCGAAACGCAGTCTACTACCGAGGGAACTACTGCAACGACTTATTCAGAAGAGCTTTATGTAATAGGAACAATAGAGATACCTAAGATAGATGTGTACATGCCAATACTGGGAAATTCGACAAATTATGCAATGGATTTCGGCGCGATCCATGTTGCGGGCACATCAAATATAGGCGAGGTAGGCAACTGCGGCATCGCTGCACACAGAGGCAGATCCAAGACATATTTTTTCAATAGGCTCAACGAACTGACAAACGGCGATATAATTATTATCAAGCATGGCGGCGCGACCTATGAATATACCGTTTATGAGACCAAGGTCGTTGAGCCGCACCAGAACGAAGTATTGAACAGAAGCCGTACGGAAAAGGTACTTACCCTGATAACCTGCGACCCGCCGGGTACGGATCACTTTAGGCTGATAATACACGCATTGCAAAAGCCAAGTTAACAAACGTGATTATTTTACAGCAAAATGGAGGCTGAGTTGACAAAAATTCTTGTAAGTAAGTCAGAGCCGCTGACAGGCTCGATAACGATACCCGGAGCCAAGAATTCGGTTCTGAAGCTTATGGCGGCTTCGATACTTGCAGAGGAAAACTGCACGATAGAGAACGTTCCGGATCTTCTTGACGTCACGGCGATGGTTAAGCTGCTTAGCTATCTCGGGCTCGGAATCAAACACAATAAGAAGAAATCTACAATAAAGACAACCCCTGCCATATCGCTGAACGGAGAGCCTCCTTACGAATTAATGATGGAGATGAGGGCTTCTGTAGTCGTATTGGGGCCGCTGCTTGCAAAACTGGGCAAAGTAAAGCTTCCGATGCCGGGGGGCTGCGAGATAGGCAATCGTCCGATCGACCTGCACATCAAGGGCTTGGCGGCTCTCGGCGCAAAGGTATACTATGGCTATTCCGAGGACGGCAGGCAGGTCATCACTGAAGATGTCGTAACACTTGCTCAGATAAAATCAAGTAACGGGTTTATAGTTATAGAACGGCCTAAGGAGGGATTGGTCGGAACGGATATATATCTTGACTTTCCAAGTGTTGGAGCTACCGAAAATATCATGCTTGCGGCGACGACCGCAAAGGGCACTACCGTAATTCAAAATGCGGCTAAAGAACCCGAAATTACCGATCTCGCAAATTATATAAACAGGCTCGGCGGCAAGGTGATGGGTGCGGGTACAGATACGATAAGAGTCACGGGCGTCGAGAAATTTGGAGGCGCGGTTCATTCAACTGTTCCGGACAGGATCATTGCTGTTACGTACATGCTTGCTGCAGCGATAACCGGCGGTTCCATAGAACTTAAAAATGTCATGCCTTCGCATTTTAAGTCTGTTACGGCAAAGCTGAGGGAGATGGGCGTCGAGATAGAGGAGGCGGATGACAGCATAAAGGTGACTGCGCCTAAAGAGAGGCTCAGGGGGACAGTGCTTACTACGCTGCCATATCCGGGAATACCTACGGATGTTCAGGCGCCTTTTATGGCGCTGTTGGCATCCTGCGAGGGGACGAGCATTATCACCGAAACAGTGTTTGAAAACAGGTTTCTGCACGTGCCCGAACTGAACAAATTAGGCGCGAATATCACAACCTCGGGTCATACAGCAACTATAAAGGGGACTCCGAAACTGCAGGGCAGGGAGGTTTCGGCTACGGATCTCAGATGCGGTGCGGCGCTTGTCCTGGCTGGTCTTATAGCGGACGGAACCACTACAATCAATGGAGTGCATCATATAGACAGGGGTTATCCGAGAATAGAAGAAGATTTGGCGAAGCTCGGAGCGAAAATCGCGAGGGTAGACGGCGATTCGGAGCATAGCTCCGCAAAGATAAAAACGAACGCGCAGAAAACCAAGAAAAACAAAAATCAAAAATCATCAAAACATAAAAACAGGTAAGAGGTAGTATGTTCAGTTTTAGAAGAGAGATAGGGATCGATCTCGGCACAGCGTCAGTGCTGGTTTTTATCAAGGGAAAGGGCATTGTTCTTTCTGAACCGTCCGTGGTGGCAATAGATACCAATACGGATAAGGTGCTCGCAATTGGAAAAGAGGCTCAGAGAATGCTCGGCAGAACTCCGGGGCATATCACTGCCATAAGACCGCTGAAGGACGGCGTTATTTCTGACTTTAGCGTGACAGAGAGAATGCTTAGATATTTTATAAATAAGACCTGCGGGCAAAGGAGGCTTTTTGGCCCAAAGATTATAATCTGTGTTCCAAGCGGAGTCACAGAGGTGGAAAAACGCGCCGTGCTCGATGCGACAATGGCTGCGGGCGGAGGAAAGACTTATTTGATAGAGGAGCCGATCGCAGCTGCCATCGGTGCTAATATAGATATTTCGAAACCGAGCGGCTCAATGATAATAGATATAGGCGGCGGCACGACCGATGTAGCTGTAATT
>JBHAZV010000029.1:0-9240 GCA_041781135.1 Acidaminobacteraceae bacterium | reverse complement strand
TGGACCACTCCAACAGTGTCTAAGAACTTTCGGAAAGCTATCGCAGTATATTGGGTTCCTCGGTCGGAATGAAACATAAGTCCCTTGGGATAATTTCTGCTCTCGTATGCCTTTTGGAATGTGCTTTTTATCAAAGCTACATTGGGTTTAGTAGCGATGTTCCACTTTATTTGTGACTACTTTTTTAGTATAGATCCAAGATGTATACGCAAAAACTTACGCATAGGCAAATACGGCTGATAAGCAAGTACATTTACTATATACAAATAAGGTTATAAAAATATAGTAAATGAGCAAATACAATGTCTGCGCGGAATATGCAGCGAACACTTTCGCATAGGCGAATACAGCTGATAGCCGGTGTGGTATTATTATATTGCAGGAGGCGCAGAAATGGATTTTTGCTATGGTTCCACAGAGACAGATTACCTTAAATCAAAAGATAAAAAGCTTGCGATGGCTATTGAACGCATAGGGCATATTGAGCGCGCGGTTGATGAGGACTTGTTTTCGTCTGTAATTTACAATATAGTTGGGCAGCAGATTTCTATGGCGGCTCAAACGACAGTGTGGAACAGGCTTAGCAGCATGCTTGGAGAAGTAAATGCCGAAACCGTGCTTTCTGCCGGAAGAGATGCGCTTAAGTCAGTGGGCATAACATATAAAAAGGTTGATTACATTCTTGATTTTGCTGCTAAAATCCGCGATGGCTCATTTAATATTTCCTCGCTTTGGGATATGACCGACGAGCAGGTGATAGAAAAACTATCTTCTTTGAGGGGGATTGGAGTATGGACTGCGGAGATGATTATGATATTCTGTATGCAGCGCCGCAATATAGTCAGTTACGGAGATTTGGCAATTCTTAGAGGAATGCGGATGCTATACGGTCATAAAGAGATTGACAGAGCAAGGTTTGAGCGATATCGCGCAAGATATTCACCGTATGGCACGGTAGCGAGCTTTTATCTTTGGGCGATTTCCGGCGGCGCGATTCCAGAGCTTAGCGACCCTGCGGCAAGGCTGAAAAAGCAAACTGCGAATGAAAAGTCAATTAAGAAAATAATTAAAAAAAAGAAATGATTTATAATAAGAGTATGGAGGGCACTCGGATGAAGGGTTTTGCGGTGTACGAATTTTCTCTGCCGTTCGGCTTTATAGAAATAGGGTATGATGCCGAATATATTGTAAGTATTCAAAAAAGCGGCTGCACAGCAGGTATGGGGAAAAGGACGGAGCTGACTGACAGAGCGAATTTGCAGATAGCGGAATATTTGAATGGAAATAGAAAAGAGTTTGATTTTCCGATCAGGCTTGTCGGTACAGAGTTTCAAATGAAAGTTTGGGAGCAGCTTCAGCTTATTCCGTACGGAGAGACTCGATCGTACAAGGAGATTGCCGAAATGGTTGGAATTCCAAAGGCGTACCGCGCAGTGGGAATGGCGAATAATAAAAATCCAATCATGATAGTTGTTCCGTGTCACAGAGTAATAGGTTCAGACGGTAAAATGGTAGGTTATGGCGGCGGGCTCGATATAAAAGCGGCGCTTTTGAAAATCGAACAAAGACATCGCTAAGATGATATAGGAATTATGTTAAACTAAAGTAGCAGGAGGCGACATGGCAGGAAATGTGATAGCTATAATCTGGGATTTTGACAAGACTTTAATAAAAGGATATATGCAGGACCCCATATTTTCTGAATATAAAGTGGACAAAACGGAATTTTGGAAAGAAGTAAGGGCTCTGCCCGAAAAATACCGAGTTGAGCAGCAGGTAAGAGTAAATCCTGATACTGTTTATTTGAATCATTTTATAAATTATGTAAAATCAGGGAAGTTCAGTGGGTTAAACAACAAAAAACTGCGGAGCTTCGGCTCTGCACTGGAATTTTACGACGGAGTCCCGGGCATTTTTGAAGCCACAAAGCGTTTGATAGAAGATGACGCCGTAAATAAAGAATTTGATATTAAGCTTGAGCATTACATTGTCAGCACCGGTCTTACCGAGGTTATACGCGGTTCTGCGGTTCATAATTATGTTGAAAATATTTGGGGGTGCGAGTTTATAGAGGCTTCGGCAGAGGGCGGCGCTGCGGTGATCAGCGAAATTGGCTACACTATCGATAATACGACAAAGACGAGGGCGTTGTTTGAAATAAATAAGGGCGTGAACAAGTTAGAGGGCGTGCAGGTCAACACTATGATACCTCGCGGCGAGAGGCGCGTACATTTTGAAAACATGCTGTATATTGCGGACGGTCCGAGTGATATTCCGGCTTTTTCAATCATAAATCAAAATGGCGGCGCGACCTTTGCAATATACCCAAAGGGTAATATTGAGGCGATGAAACAGGTCGAGCAGATGCGAAAAGACGGCAGAATCAATATGTTCGCCGAGGCGGACTACACTGAAGGTTCAACCGCATATATGTGGATTTGCAATAAAGTTCAGGAATTTGCGGAACGAATCCGCAGATTGGAAAGGAATAAGACGGCAAAATACACGGCTTCTGAACTTCCAAAGCATCTTAATTAATTGCACAAAGGAAAAAATATGTCATCTGATTTATTATTTGGAAATTCATGCGGCGAACCTCTTGTGTTATCGGAAATCCGCGGCGCAATGGGTTTGATTACTCTCAATCGGCCGAAAAAGCTCAATACGCTTAACAGAGAAGTGTTGTGCGAGCTCTATGATGTTTTAAGGCGGTTTGAGCAGGATGAACGAGTTAAATTCGTGGTGTTCGAAGGGAAAGGCGGCAAGGCGTTTTGTGCCGGCGGCGATGTGCGCTCGGTTTATGAATATGGAATTGCCGGCGAACTTGAGCGCGCGGCAGAAGTTTTTAGATTGGAGTTTGATTTTGATTACTATGTGGCAAATTTTTCTAAGCCTGTAATTGCACTGCTTGACGGGATAGTTATGGGCGGCGGCGTGGGTATGACAATCGCCGCAGATTTTAGGATTGTGACTGAACGCACGCGCTGGGCGATGCCGGAGATGAAGATAGGACTGTTTCCGGATGTCGGTACGAGCTACTATTTATCCAGAATGCCTGGGCATCTTGGCAGGTATCTGTGTATGACCTCGATTTCAATAGGTACAGAAGATTGCATCAATGCCGGACTGGCGGATTTCAAAGTTGCGTCAAATAAACTTGAGGCATTAAAAATGACCTTTGCAGAGTTAATTGCAGATAACTTGCCCGAAAATGTGCTAAAGAACGAACTGGCTGCAATTATTGCGGCGGCTTCTTCGGATGGTGATTTTTCCGGCTGCGTTTTGAATCCGCTGCTGCATGAGATGTCGCTGCGCGAGATATCTAAGCACTTTTGTGCTGATAGCCTGACCGAAATAATTTATTCTCTCAGAGCATCTGCAGATGTGCGTTCCGAATTTGAGACCGATTTTTCAAGGGATTTTGCGGCAGAGACCCTGCGGCATTTTGAAACTAATTCGCCGACCTCTATGGCGGTGGTTATAGAGCAGCACAGGCGTGCGAGCGCTATGTCTTTGAAGCAGTGTTTCGAACAAGATTATGTCCTTGTGCAAAATTTCCTGAAACACAGAGATTTTTATGAAGGGGTCAGAGCGATTTTGATCGAAAAAACTGGAACTCCGATGTGGACGCCGAACTCTGCGGAGCTTTTAGACGCAAATATTATTAACAGTTATTTTGATTAATATATGATTAGTTTTTTCTCGTGTTCTTGAATACGAGCGGGCAGTGGGGTATAATTTCACTGGCGGAATAACTATAGAGCGGCTTTGTGTGCGCTTAAAAATTATACAAGAGGTGGAAATGAAAAAATTAAATGTATTTCTTATATGTATTGCGCTTGTCATAATAACTGCAAGTGCGACATATGTACTTACGGCTAACGGTGTGTTCGGAGCGCCGATATTTGGCGCGAATGCGGCTGTCGATACTACTCCGGCTGCGGGAAACGCCAAAGTTATGATTACAAAGCAGCAGTTGGATGAATACAAGGCTCTCGAAGAAAAGTATGCCGATTTGGAGGAACTTCAGGAATATATCAAGGCTAATTACTACAAAGAGGTAGATCCGGCAGTTTTGCTTGAAGGGGCTACAAAAGGGATTTTTAACGCTCTCGGAGATCCGTATTCTCTGTTTATGAACAAGACGGAGTTCAAGTCTTTCGAAGAATCGCTCACCGGCGAATTTCCGGGAATTGGCGTTTATATCGCGCCTAATCCCGATCGCGGCATAGAGGTTGTCTCTCCGATAGAGGATACGCCGGCTCAAAAAGCTGGAATCAGGGCACTTGATATCATCAAGGCAGTCAACGGAGTTGAGTATTCGCATACCGAGCTGGATGCGGCGACAAAGGTTATTCGCGGTGAACCGGGCACAAATGTTACGGTGACAATTTACAGACCGTCTACTAACGAGACATTTGATCTCACGATAACCCGTGCGGTTATTGTGATTAAGTCCGTAAAATCCGAAATGCTTTCAGGAAATATCGGATATATTAGAATCACTCAGTTTGATAACAGCGTTGCAGATGAGTTTTACGAGCATCTTACAGCATTGGTGGATAAGGGCGCTGTCGGCATAGTGCTGGATTTAAGGGATAATCCGGGCGGAAGCCTTTCGCAGTGCCTCGATATAAGCGATATGCTGCTTCCTAAGGCTGTTATTTGCACAACAAAGGGGCGCGCACCGAACAGTACCGACGAATTTACTTCGGATCAAAATTATTACGATGGTCCGCTGGTTCTGCTCGTAAATGAGGGCTCTGCATCTGCTTCCGAAATCGTTTCCGGAGCTGTCAAGGACAATAAGAGAGGCGTGCTTATAGGAACAAAGACATTTGGTAAGGGCATTGTGCAGTCCGTTGTGCCTTACAAGGATGGCACAGGGCTTAAGCTGACTACTTCCGAATACTTTACACCATCGGGCGTAAATATCCACGGTGTGGGTATCGAACCGGATATTGTACTTCCGCTTTCGGATGAATACAAGGCTACTAAAAATCCTACGAACGAACAGGATAATCAGCTTCAAAAAGCAATCGAAGTGATTAATAAACAGCTTGGAAGATAGTATGGGCAAGGGTATCGATTTTGGAGCTTATAAATCCAAATTTGAAGAGTTGGCCGCAGATGTTGCAAAGCTTGGCGCGCCTTTGGAGCGCTCCGGTACGATGGGCTTTGAGCGGGCTGTGAATTCGGGCTCTGGTGAGTGCGAGCGGAGCGCGCGTTCGGGAGCGGCAGGTGGGGCGCTGGCGGTTTTTGCAGCCGCAGTCGCTCTTGTGGTAATCGGTACGCTTATTTTGCTGACTGTCTGGCTGACATAGGATAGTACGGCTAAATATTAATAATCACAAGCCGATCGTGCGGCGTTTCCGTTCGGTCGGTCTGTTTTTAATTGAGAACGCAATTAAAAATATAAAGTTTGCAGTGAAAAAGCGCCCCACGGTTCTGTGCGAACATGCGGGGCGCCTTGATTTTAGGATGGTTAATTTTTGGAGTTTATAGATTCTGCTATTGCATTTGCAAGTGCTTCGAGCTCGCCTGCCTTGTCGGGCAGCAGCGCGGAAGCAAGCGATATTCTTTCGTTGAGAACGGTCATGTTCTTTAGTTCTTCGTTAAGGAATTTTTGCATCAAATCACCGGATTTTGGGGCCCAGGTGCCGTTTTCGATTATTGCGAATGCTCTGTTTTGGAGGTTCAGCGCCTTCATATCCATCAGGTAGTTGTGCATTACCGGGTATATGCCGAGGTTGTAGGTTACGGACGCAAGTACAATGTGCGAGAGTCTGAAGGTTTCGGATATGAGCTGCGAAATATGCGTGTTTGACACATCGTATACCCAGACATTGGTTATGCCTTTTTCGCACAATTTGGACGCGAGCGCCTGTGCGGCGGATTCTGTGTTGCCGTACATAGAAGCATAAGCTATCATAACGCCTTTTTCCTCCGGTTCGTACCTGCTCCAGAGGTCGTATTTGTTCACAAAGTAGCCGAGATCCTTTCGCCAGACAGGGCCGTGCAGCGGGCAAATATACTTGATTTTGTCAAGTATTCCGGCGGCCTTTCCCAAGAGAAGCTGAATGTGCGGGCCGTACTTACCGACGATGTTTGTCAGATAGCGCCGTGCATCGTCTATCCAGTCTCTGTCAAAGTTTACTTCGTCTGCAAAGAGTTTGCCGTCAAGTGCGCCGAATGAGCCGAACGCGTCTGCCGAGAACAGGACGCCGTTAGTAGAATCGAATGTTACCATCGCCTCCGGCCAGTGCACCATAGGGGCGCCTATAAATGTTACTTTATGCTTGCCGAAGCTGTATGTATCGCCCTCCTTGACTTCGATAAGCTCGTGGCCGTCGATTTCAAATCCAAACTGTCTCATAAACATAAAGGCTTTTTCGGTGCTTATGACCTTAACCTTTGGCCAGCGTATCAGTATTTCTTCGATGCTCGCGCCGTGATCCGGCTCCATATGGTTTATTACGAGGTAGTCCAGAGGTCTGTCCGCAAGCAGGAATTCGATGTTTTCGAGCAGTTGTCTGCATGCCGACCAATCCACCGTATCGAAAAGAACTGTATTTTTGTCGAGCAGCAGGTAGGCGTTGTAGCTTACGCCGCGGGGAATCGGGTGGATATTTTCAAATAGATGCAGTCTGTGGTCGTTGGCGCCGACCCAGTATAGATTTTCTGTTACATTTCTGACACAGTACATATTTCCTCCTCAATAATCACTGTAATAATTATTACGCTTTTATAAATTGATCCTTGCCTTCGGCACATTCCGGGCATACCCAGTCTTCAGGCAATTTTTCGAAAAGAGTGCCTGGAGCGGTCTCGGAGTCGGGATCGCCATTTTCCGGAACATACTCATATCCGCATCCGCTGCATACATAGATGCTTCCGATAGGCGCAGGCTTTGGCATGACAGGGCGTTTCATTTTTATCATCGGAGGGGCTGGCTTTTTTGTGCCGCAGGAGAGGGCTTCTGTCAGCAGCGGAAGTACTTCATTTATATCTCCGATTATTCCGTAGTCGCAGTTTTTGAAAATAGGCGCGTTGCCGTTTTTATTTATCGCAACAATGGTAGACGCGTCCTTTATGCCCTTTAGGTGCTGATTTGCTCCTGATATACCGCAGGCAATATAGAGATTTCCGGTGAATTTTTGTCCGGACATTCCTACATATCGAGTAATTGGAAGATATTTCAGTGTTTCGGCCACAGGTCTGGACGATCCTATCGCCGCGCCTGCAGCTTCCGCCAATTTTTCGATTAGCTTCATATTCTTTTTGTCCCCGATTCCTTTGCCGGCGCTGACAACTCTTTCTGCCTGATTTATTGGTGTGTCTGCCGCTATGCCAACTGCAAAATCATGTCCGTCCTTTTTGAGCGCCGCAACGAGAGATTCGACCTGTTCTGCAGCAGTGCCTTCTCTGAAAATCACTTTTTTTCGTATTCCGGTGATCGGTGCCTGTTTTTTAGATATGCCCGCAGGTGCAGAACTGCTTTTTGGTTCCTTGCCGAGTATGTGCGATGCGATTACGACTCTCTGTATTTCGTTTGTGCCCTCGTAGATGGTAGTTATTTTGGCGTCGCGGTACATTCTCTCTACATCCATACCTTTCAGGTATCCTGTGCCGCCGTGTATTTGCAGCGCATCATTTGTTACTTCGAGTGCGATATCCGATGCGTACTGCTTTGCCATTGCAGACTCCATGCCATAAGGCTCGTGATGCTCTTTGAGGTCTGCCGCGCTGTATACCATCAGCCTTGCCGCTCGGATCTTTGTTGCCATATCGGCGATTTTAAACGAAATTGCCTGCTGAAAAGCGATTGGCTTATCAAATTGTATTCTCTCCTTTGAATAGTCGACAGCGGCCTCAAATGCTCCCTGCGCAATTCCCAGCGCCTGTGCAGCTATGCCGATCCTTCCGCCGTCGAGGGTAGCCATTGCGATTTTGAAGCCTTGACCCTCCTTGCCGAGCAGGTTCTCTTTTGGGACTTGTACATCGTTAAATATGAGTTCTGCAGTAGAAGACGAGCGTATTCCAAGCTTGTCGTAGTGGTCGCCGTAAGTAAATCCTTTCCAGCCTTTTTCGACAATAAATGCAGATATGCCTTTTACGCCTATGTCCGGAGTGGTCACGGCGAATACCACATAGGTATCGGCATAAGGCGCGTTTGTGATAAAAATTTTTCCGCCGTTCAGGATATAGTGGTCGCCTTTGAGCACAGCGGTGGTTTCGGTACCTCCGGCATCTGAACCGGCATTTGGCTCTGTCAGCCCGAAAGCTCCGATTTTTTCTCCTTTGGCAAGTGGCACGAGGTATTTTTTCTTTTGTTCCTCCGTTCCAAATGCAAAAATCGGCCAGCTCCCGAGAGAAACATGAGCAGAGAGTATTACGCCTGTTCCGCCGTCCACTCTTGCAAGTTCTTCGACGGCAATCGCATAACTTAAGGTGTCGAGCCCGGCTCCGCCGTATTCTTTGGGAAACGGTATTCCCATCAGGCCAAGTTTTCCGAATTTTGCGATAGCTTCTTCCGGAAATTTGTTCTCTTGATCCATTTGGAATGTGTAAGGTTTAATTTCCTCTTCGGCAAATTTTCTGATTTTTGCCCGTAGTTCTTCGTGTGCCGCATTGGTTTTGTACAACATTTGCACCTCCTTTTTCTATTTAATGCCAAGGCATTGTGGTTGATATACTTTGATATTTTTTGAAATTCGCTCCTATATCAGAATCTGTACCTTTTTATCTATGTTTGTGCCTATGATCGAAGCGATGCTGTGTTTTTTGTATTCTTCGTAGATTTTTTCCTGAATTGCTTCTAAATTGTTATGTATGTTGCAGATGGAGTTGTGAGCGGAGCGCCAGTTGCAGGCATAGCCGGGACAAAGGCAGGCGTTTAGTGATTCGCGTGCTTTCATTATGTTCATAAGGTCGTAGAGAGATAATTTTGATAAATCGGCTGCGAGCCGGCATCCTCCCGATGAGCCTCGCAAAATTTCTACTATTCCCGCGCTTTCGAGCTTTTTTGTGATTTTATATGCGAATTGCAATGATATCACTTCTGTATCGCATATTTCGCTGGTTGTATGCATTTTGCCGGAAGAGAGTGTCCTGAGTATTCTTAGCGCATAATCGACTTCTCGTGTGATTATCAATTTGTTTTCCTCCCCTGCGCCGATTTGTTTGAATTTAGCGCTGTATGTGCACATTCTATCAAACTGGATAAAGTTTGTCAAGTAT
>JBHAZV010000028.1:0-41932 GCA_041781135.1 Acidaminobacteraceae bacterium | reverse complement strand
TAGGCAGAATTGACAAGTTCCTCCACAACGCTGTCATCCACAAGCTCCGAATAGGAATACCCCATTCTGCCGTTCAGTATACCCCTAAAAGAGAGCCCTCCGGTTTCGGAGGTGTCGTACTTTTCTATCTCGCCCCTAAACACTTTCAAATCAAGGCTTTTGCTGGAAGAATAATAGACCTCCCCGGCAGAAAACCCCCTACGCGAACCGAAATCCAAAACCTTATCTATGAACTTACGCATTATTCCTCCCTTCCGCCGACAGTCAAGCTCGACACTCTGAGCGCAGGCTGTCCAAGTCCCGCAGGTATGCTGCCGCTTGAAGCGCCGCACATACCCTCGCCGGATGCAAATGTATCGGCAACCATATCTATTTTTTGTATAACTTCAAGTCCCGTGCCCACAAGGCTCGCACCCTTTACAGGCTCGCAGACCTTGCCATCTCGGATAATATAACCCTCCTGCACAGCAAAATTAAACTCGCCGGTAGCGGTATTGACCGAGCCGCCGCCAAGCGATTTCGCATAGAGGCCATATTCTATGCCACCGAACAATTCTACATGCTTTGAACTTCCGTTCAAAATATATGTATTTGTCATGCGCGAAGTCGGAGCAAACTTGTAGCTTTCGCGTCTTGAAGACCCTGTCGGACTCATGTTCATTCTAAGGCCATTGAGCTTGTCGACCATATACCCTTTGAGCACGCCATTTTCAATCAATATGTTGCGAGTGGCAGGCACGCCTTCGTCGTCTATATTCAGAGATCCCCAACCATTCGGGATAGTACCGTCGTCTACGGCACTCACGAGCGGAGATGCGATCTGCTGCCCAAGTTTTTCAGCGTAAACCGAAGCCGAAGGACCCTTAGCTACCGCCGCCGCCTCAAGACCGTGACCGCACGCTTCGTGAAATATTACTCCGCCAAATTTATTTTCCATTACAACAGGGAATTTACCGCTCGGCGCATTTCCCGCCGCAAGCATTGTCGTAGCGATGCGCGCAGACTCTCTGCCAATATCCTCAACATTTATAATGTCGAACATCTCAAATCCCATAGCGCGCCCGAAACTGTCATAACCGTCTTCCATCTTATTGCCTTCACTCGCGACAGAATTGACCATGTACCTGGTTCGTACCCTTCTGTCCTCGATATAAAGCCCGTCGGTATTCGCGATAATTACATTTTGTTCATAATCAGCAAAATTCACCACTACCTGCGATATTTTATCGGAAGCAGCAAAAGCTGCCGCAGAACCAAGCTTCATAAGTTCAATCTTTTTGGACAATGCAACGCTGCCCGGCATAACCTTTATCTCGTGCCTGTTATCAAAACCCTTTACGGTGAGATCTACCGCTATGTGCTTAGGAACGCCGGCAATTGTCGCCGCCGCACTGTGCGCAAGCTCCATAAGCAGCGATTCGCTGTCTCCGCTCATAAATGTATAAACAGAATTCAAACCGCTGAAAATCCTGAGCCCAACGCCGTAATCTCTGCCCGAAAGCGCACTCTCGACAATACCTTTTGTCAGATTTATTCTTCTGCTGTTTTTGTCTTCAATAAAAAGCTCCGCAAAATCCCCGCCGGTAGCCATCGCCGCCGCAAGCACTTTGCCAATCAGCGCCTTATCAATCATTATTTCCCTCCATATTTTGTAATCGCCTGAGCAGGTAGCCCTCCAAATTATCGTAATCACTTACCATGATTCTGTCAATTTCGAAGGCTTCCATACTGTGCTGCAAAATCAGACCGCCGCATTCGATGATATCGGCGCGCCTCGGCTCGAGCCCTACGACACGTTCCCGCTGCGCAAGCGTCATACCTTGCAGCATAGCGTTCAATTCTCTGACTTCTTCGTATTTTACTACAGACCCGTGAATTTTTTCGGGTTCATAACTGCTTAACCTTTGAACCATTGATGAAAAAGCTGTAACAGTGCCCCCGATGCCTGCCATAGACGTTATCGGATATCTTCCAAACAGGATCAGCACCGTGCGCAGCTGGTTTCGAATATGCTCAGAAACAGCCGCAATCTCATCCTCGGTAACAGGGTCATTTTTAATATAGTTGCCAAAAAGCCGTACGCTGCCTATGTCAAGACTTATCGCATCAACCATCCCTTTATTTGAACCATATATAAACTCGGTAGAGCCGCCGCCGATATCGATTATCAAATGATCGCCGTAAACATTGCAGCCACTCTGTGCGCCGTAAAATCCAAGCTTTGCTTCAACGGTCCCGGAAATAATATCAAACTCGCGCTCCGTCTTGTTAAACACCATCTGGCGGAAGTCGATGCCATTATACGCATCCCTCACAGCCGAAGTCGCATACATAAACACTTCCTCGCAGCCATCTGTGATTGCATCATGATAAAAGCGGTCTATGGCATTCAAAGAATCTATCATCCTGTGAGGATCCAGCATTTTCTTCTCGGCCACGTCTTTTCCAAGCCGCGTAGTAATAAGTTTTTTGGTTCTGGAGACTAACTTACCATTCTCAACTTCGGCAATCAAAAGCCTGATAGAATTAGAACCGATATCTATGCAGGCATATTTTTTTCTACTCACCCTCGTCCCCTTGAACGCCGGCATTATGCCTGATATAGTAAATAATCTCGTCCTTTCTTACCATACCCAACTTCTCTCGCGCGAGACGCTCTATAAATTCAGGAGTTTTGGACATTTCGTAATAATCCTCAAGCCTTTCGAGCTCTACCCTGAGAGCGGCTATTTCGCTCTTAATCTCTCGCTCTCTCTGCTTTAGCTCCGAGATTTTATCGTTATCGACACCCACAACATATGCATAAAACAGAGCCAACGAAGTCCAAAAAATTATGGTAAATATCTTCTTTTTGAATATCTTAAACAATTACAACCCCGCTAATTTGCAGCCTCATAAAGTTCCTCCGGCCTGCCTTTTTCATTTACGCTCGTCACGCATACCTTAAGCTGTTTTTCGCCAAAAACAACTACGACGATATCGCCGATTTTTACGGTATCCCCCGCCTTTGCAGTCTTACCTCCGATCTGCACCTTGCCTGCGTCACAAAGCTCCTTAGCAACAGTCCTGCGTTTTATTATTCGCGAAACCTTCAAAAATTTATCTATTCTCATTAATTTGCTCAAACTGCAATCAAAAATAAGCACAGTACAAGGTACTGTGCTTCATTTGGCATTCAGACTACTTTTTCTTTGGAGTCTTCTTTTTAGAAACGTTTACCGCATCCTTAAGAGCCTTGCCTGCCTTGAAAACAGGCGCCTTTGATGCAGGGATCTGTATAACTTTGCTTGGATCCTTAGGGTTTCTTCCAGTTCTTGCCTTTCTTTCTCTTACTTCGAAAGTACCGAAGCTAACGAGTTGTACCTTTCCACCTGATGTGAGTTCGCTGTTTACGCAACCGATAAATGCGTTGAGAGCCTGTTCAGCCTGCTTTTTTGTAAGCCCAGACTGTGCAGCGATTCCAGCAATAAGTTCAGCCTTATTCACGATATACCTCCTGAAATTTGGTATTTATAGTATATGTTGAATTTGACAACATTACAAGTGTTTTTTTGCATTTTTTAATCTGTTTTTGAATATTTTATATTCAAGAGCGCGAATTTGTTTTCCGCCCGGTAGCATTTCGTAATCGCTCTTTCCGAGAGTCCTCATCCACAGCACAAAGAAAAAGTACACCACAACAGCTGCAAATATTGCCACAAGCGTTGCAACAGCGGACTTTGCCAAAACCGCCATGCAAAGCTTGTAACTGAAATGCGCCACAATAGCCATCACAGCAGAGGCAATAAGCGGTTTTACATATGTATTTGCAATATCGTAGCTGATGTCGGCATAGACTCTCAAACGCACCAGCCCAAGCAGCCACGCCGTCGCATAGGCGCACACGGTGGCGATGGTAGCGCCGTATATATTCAGACTCGGTATACTTGTGAGAATATAGGTCAATACAACCTTTACCAATATTCCTATCGCTAAATTCTGAACCGGCACCATCGGTTTTTCGATACTCTGATAGACACTCGTAGACACGAGATATCCGCCGAGGAAAAACACCGAAAAGCTGAGTATTGCCAGTATGCTTCCGGTAGTCTCTACCACACCGCTTTGGCTCGGATATAAAAGCGCTATCACAGGCGTGCTGAGAACAGAGAGTCCAATCGAGGAAGGCAGCGCGATGAGCGATGTGACCTTGAACGCGCTCCTTGCTATCCTTCCGACCTCGCGCTGATTTCTTATGCTAAATACCGCCGTGATTGCAGGAACAACAGAAATCTGAATCCCTGTCAGAATTGCAAGCGGGAAGTTTATCAGCGTTGCGGCATACCCTGACATCATCGTAAACAATTCTTTTGCCTTGTCAGGTTCAACCCCGGTGCCTGTCAAAATATTTACGACCATTGCGACATCTATAACGCCGACGAGCGGAAGTACGGATGCGCTTATGGTTATAGGAACCGCTATTTTCAGCACGTTTTTCAGAACATTTTTAGCGCCCTCCGGTCTGTTCCTGACAAAAACCACTGCAAGACTGTCATGCGCCGTGCTTCTGAGCTTTGCATTTATGCGGTCGCCGAGCGGATTATAAAACATACCGTGCCGCGAGAGCCTGACATACTCAAAATAGATATATACAAGCGCAGCCAGACCGCCGAGAGTAGCGCCGGAAGTAGCGCCTCCGGCCGCCGCCTCATCCCCCGAACCGAGCAGTACGCCGGCGAGCAGCAAACCAAAAATGACTCGTATAAACTGCTCTACAATCATGGAAACCGCAAACTGATTCATTCGCTGGAAGCCCTGAAAATACCCTCTGTAAACACTCAGCATCGAGCAAAACAACGTTCCGGGAGCCAAAATCCTGAGCGAAAGCGCAGCTCCCTCGTTTCCAATCGCCCTGGCAATGCTGCCCGCAAAAATAAATATTACAAAAAACCCAAAAATTCCGATCAGAGCCATCGCAGCAGCACTGACTCTAAATATGACCGGAATAGTTGCAGAATTCCCTCTCGCCTTTGACTCTGCGACAAGCCTTGCAACTGCAGTAGGCAGACCGGCAGTTGCAATCGCTATAAAAAACGCATATATAGGATATGCCGCAGTATAGTAACCAAAAGCCTCCGTACTGATGAGATTGGCTAAAGGTATTCTAAAAAATGCCCCAAGAAACTTGACGACAAGCCCTGCGGCGCTAAGTATAAAAGCGCCTTTCAGAAAACTGTTTTTCGCCGTCTCTCTTTTTTCTTTCATTTTGTAAATTATTCGCTTTTGAACACAAAATTGTCAATAAATTCCTGATTTACTTCAAGCGCAAATTTTTTCATATCTTCATTGACTTTTTCCATATATGTACGCTGAACAATCTTCTGGACAAGCAGAATCTTTGCATTCTCAATATCAGTGGCGTCTGCCTCGTCGGCAATCATTTTTTCAACAGTTCTTTTGTCTTCGCAAAGAATTATATGATAACCGTAAACCGAAGGAACAATATCGGAAACATCGCCGGGATTCAGCGCAAAAGCTGCCGTTTCAAATTCGGGTATCATAACGCCAGCGCCGAAATAGCCGAGATCGCCGCCGTTGACTTTACTCATCTCATCCTTTGAAAACTCCGAAGCAAGCTCCGAAAACGATTTTTCTCCCGCCTTGACGAGCTCGAGCACTTTTTTGGCTTCTTCCTCTGTTTCTACCAAAATATGCCTCGCCTTTACCTGCACCACTTCGGTTTTAAGAAGCTCCTTGTACTCGTCGGACTCCTCCGCCGCCTTATTCAGACGCGCAAGATATTCCTCTACATACAGACTGCGTCTTACATCCTCTTTTAGAGTTTCTTCGGTGGCGCCCTGTTTGATAAACATCTCGTAGTTCTCGGCAGGTGTAAGCGCCTTAAACTCGTCAAACTTCTCGGTCACTGTTTTTTCATCAGGCGCAAAACCCTCCTTTTTGAGCGCGGCCACTATTGTCAAATCTCTTGAAAAAGAATCTACAAGATTCGCCTTGATGATATCGCCGAGCTTCTCGCCGTTAAATGTCTGTTCAAGCACATCGCTGCCATACGAGCTTCTGTAGAGATTCGCCTGCATATTTGCATAAAAAGCAAATACATCCTCTGTAAGAGCTTCGTCGCCGACTTTTATTACATATTTTGCACCATCGCCGGAATTTTGCTGCGATGCAGACGTACCTGCCTGAGTGGTGGTTTCGCCGCCTCCGTTATTGGAACAGCCTGTGACAAACAGCAAAGCCGCAATAATAAGTGCCAAAATTTTTTTGATTTTCATAATTTCTCCCGTTTTCGAATTACTCTAAATAACTATATACCGTTTCGATTTTTTTGGCAACCGAATGTATCCAATTGCTTTCATCAGGAATTTCCAACCGAAGTTCTTCGTGCTTTCCCGAACAGAATGTTACTTCCTTATACTCTGCGAGCATATTTCCGAGCTTGTACACATCCTGTGCCACGGACGGATCAAAACGCAAATACAGAAATCCCTTGGACTGATACACGAACGCCACTCCTATCTGCTCTGCGATATTCTTGATATTTGCAATATCTACAAGATTCGCAAGCGGTTCAGGCGCTTTGCCGTACCTGTCCTCGAATTTGCCGAGCAGCTCATCGGATTTTACTTCCATCGCCGAAAGCTGTTTGTACATATCGATCCGCTCCTGCGCATCCGCTACATAGTCTTCGGGGATATAGGCATTTACATTTATTTCCACTCTGCATTCCGTTCTCTCGACCACTCTCTCACCGCGCCTGCGCTTAAGGGTCTCATCAAGAATTCTAAGGAACATATCATAACCTATATTCTCCATAAACCCGCTCTGCGCAGTTCCAAGAAGATTGCCCGCGCCGCGGATCTCCAAGTCCTTCATCGCTATTTTGAACCCGGCTCCGAGATCGGTAAATTCCCTTATCGCGCGAAGCCTTCTCTCCTGAACCTCCGAAAGCTGTTTTCCCTTCTGAAAGAACACATAGCAATATCCTCGGCGGACACCTCTCCCCACCCTGCCCCTTAACTGATAGAGCTGCGACAAACCAAGCCTGTCCGCATTTCTGACTATAATGGTATTTACATTGGATATGTCCAGACCCGTCTCTATGATAGTTGTAGAAACCAAGACATCAAATTTGCCGGACATAAAATCGAGCATGATATTTTCAAGTTCCGTTTCGCTCATCCTTCCGTGCGCAACTCGAAAGCTCACTCCCGGAAGCGCCTCTGCAAGCTCATTCCTGACCTTTTCGATGCCCTCTATGCGATTATATACATAGTAAACCTGCCCCCTGCGCTCAACCTCACGGATAATAGCCTCGCGCGCAAGAGCATCGCTGTATTCAAGCACATATGTCTGCACAGGCGAACGCTCCGCCGGCGGCTCTTCGAGCACTGACATATCGCGCACTCCAAGTATCGACATATGCAGCGTGCGCGGAATAGGAGTGGCGGTCAGCGTCAGAACATCCACATTCTCCTTCATTTTTTTTATCGATTCTTTATGACGAACTCCAAAGCGCTGCTCCTCATCAACTATCAGCAAACCCAAATCCCTGAACGCCACATCCTTGGAAAGCAGCCTGTGAGTTCCGATAAGTATATCCACCTCGCCGGTCTTCAGGCGCGTCAGAATCTTCTTTATTTCCGCTGATGTTCTGAACCTCGACACCATCTCGATTTTTACAGGATACCTGGAAAAACGCTCCCTGACATTGTTGTAGTGCTGCTGAGCCAGCACCGTAGTCGGAACAAGTATTGCAACCTGCTTGGATTCGCTGACAGCCTTAAAAGCCGCTCTAAGCGCAACCTCGGTCTTGCCGTATCCTACATCGCCTGCAAGCAATCTGTCCATCGGAGTCCCGCGCTGCATATCACGCTTTATCTCCTCTGCAGCCCTCAACTGATCCCCTGTTTCCTCATAGGGAAATTGATCCTCAAACTCCTGCTGCCAAGGGGTATCCTCGCCGTAGGCGTAGCCGATGCGCCCCTGCCGCCTTGCATACAGTTCGATCAGGTCGTCCGCCATCTCCTCTATGCGGCGTTTGGCTTTAGAAACCTGGGTCTGCCATGCTGTTCCGCCCATTTTAGAGACTTTGACCTTCTCGGTATCGCCGCCAATATACTTTCTGACAGTCTCCGCAGCCTCCACCGGAACATGCAGAACATCAGCTCCGGCATAATTTATCCGCATATAGTCCTTTCGAACGCCAAAGCTCTCTATTTGCTCTATCCCTGCAAATATGCCTATGCCGTAGCTGTCGAGCACCACATAGTCACCGGCGCTCAGCTCGCTGAACGCTTTAACTCCCAAAACAGAGCTTTTTGTCTTGGCGGCGCGCTTCTTCGGAGCGAATATCTCCCGCTCTGTGACAACCACACTCCTGAAAGTTGGAAAAATCACGCCTTTTTCAAGTCCGCACAGCGAGATCATCATGCTGCCGTTCTTTAGCTCCGCACCGCCGCATCTGTCCACCTCGTACGGCAAATCATAATCGCGGTCTGCCAAAAGTTTTATAAATCTGTCTAATCTTTCCTCGCTGTAAAAACCTGCAAAAACTTTGTATCCAAGGTGCTGCAGCCTTCTCAATTCACTGATGACAACGCCGACATCGCCGTAGAGCTCATTCGTCTCCAGCTGCACCGTCTGAACGGGGCTAAAATCATCAAAGCTTCTCTGAAGAAGCTCGGTTATTACAAGATCGCCTCCGCACAGCCTGCCAAGCGCTTCGTCTGCACTGTATCTGAGCGCCCTTAATATGCTGTCCGACACCGAGGCTTCCGCATTTTCCGGTTCGTCTATAACTATACCCTCCTGCTGAAGAAGCGCAGCAATCGAAAAATCTTCGTCGCTTAAAAAATGTTCCCTGACGCGCACAAGAAATTCTTCCTCATTCTGCCTCAGCCTTGCAGCCGCAGCGTTAGCGCCGATTATGAACACAATCGGCGAATCCAAGTATGCCTCGATTCCGCAGTAAGCCGCGCCGCCGATTCCGGATTTTGCGCTTTTTCCGGCGTACAGCCTGCACTCCACGATTTTCTCTGTCGATGTCTGAGATGCTATATCGAATCTTCGCAGCGATGCTACCTCGTCGCCAAAAAGTTCGATTCTTACCGGAGTTTCGTGCATTGGCGAAAATACGTCTATAATTCCGCCGCGAACGCTGACCTCGCATTTCTGCGATATATAAGACGTCTTTTCATAACCGCCCTCGTAAAGAAAATTAAACAAATCGGAAAGACTTATCTTTTGTCCTACATGAAGTTCAAAACAATCTTCGTCCGCATCTGCCACAGGATATTTTTCAAGAGCGCACACAACAGAGCAAAACAATACCGCGGGCTTTCTCCCTCGCTGATTCAGACCAAGCAGAACTTCGGCGCGCGCAGCATCTTCATCGCGGCTTTGTGAAAATGTCTTGCCGAACATTCTGTCGATCGGCGCAATATACAGCGAATCCTCGATAAAGCTGTGCGCTGCCCTCGCCTTTATATCATCCTCAAAATATACAACGACATCGCGCGAGTAAATCTCACATATCGCCCTCGCCACAAAACTGAAAACGCCATAGTCGGCGCCGTACAAAAATACAGGGCCGCTCAACTCGCTCAGCCCTTTAAGAACATTTTTTATTTCTCTGCTATCGTTAAAAAAACTCTTGTAATCTATGCTCATTACTTATCTTTTTCATTTTTGCCGCCATTATACTGATTCATCGCGGCATCCACTCCGCTCCGAACAATGCACAGCACCGCATCTGCAGCTCTTTTGAGCGAATCGTACAGCGGCTGTTCCTCGTCCTTTGCAAAACGCGCCAGAACATACTCATAAAGCTCCGCTCCGTGCTTATCGCCTCCAATACCGATGCGCACTCGCGGAAAATTCTCTGTTTCGAGATGATACAGTATATTCCGCATACCATTGTGCGTCCCGGCAGAACCCTTTGCACGAACCCTCAGCGAACCTACGGAGATGTCGATGTCGTCGTAAACAACCACGACATTTTCGACAGGTATCTTGTAATATTCAACAGCAGAGCGCACAGCTTCGCCCGAAAGATTCATAAATGTCTGCGGCTTCATCAAAATAAGCTTGGACTCTTCGAACGCCGCCTCTCCTATAAGCGAGCCAAACTTGATTTTTTCAATTTTAACTCCAAGCCGAGCTGCAAGCATATCGACCGCCAAAAAACCGGCATTATGGCGCGTAAGCTCATACTTTTTGCCTGGATTTCCGAGCCCCACTACAAGATGCATCTAATCCTCGAAAAGTATGCTTACAGAGCTGTTATCGCGTATACGCGTTATCGCATCGGCAAACAGTGAAGCTGTAGATAATATTTTAACGCGCTCCATAGCCCTGATTTCAGGCGCAATATTGATTGTATCAAGTGTCACCCACTCTTTGATGATGCTGTTTTCCATACGAGTCTTTGCCGGACCGGAAAACACCCCATGAGTACAGCAGGCGTAAATGTCCTTCGCGCCGCTTTCGCGCAAAGCCGTTGCGGCGTTTACGATCGTTCCGGCAGTGTCGATCATATCGTCTATAAGCAGCACATTCTTGCCCTTGACCTCGCCGATAATGTTCATGACCTCGCTGACATTTGCCTCGGGACGCCTTTTATCAATAATTGCCATAGGCGCTCCGAGCCTCTGCGCAAAATCGCGCGTCCTCGTAACAGAACCGAGATCCGGCGACACGACCACCAGGTCCTTTACCTTCTTTTTCTTGAAATACTTTGTCAAAATAGGGAAGCCCCTTAAATGGTCGAGCGGTATATCGAAATACCCCTGTATCTGAGCTGCGTGGAGGTCCATCGTAACTACTCTGTCGGCTCCTGCTGCACATATAAGGTTTGCACAGAGCTTTGCCGAGATAGGGTCTCGCGCCTTGGCTTTTCTGTCCTGCCTTGCGTAGCCATAGTACGGAATTACCGCGGTAATGCTGCCCGCGGAAGCCCTTTTGAACGCATCTATAGCTATGAGCAGCTCCATCAGATAATCATTGACATGCGGAATCGAGAAAGACTGTATCATAAATACGTCCACCCCTCGCACAGTCTCATTGATATTCACCGATATTTCCCCGTCGCTGAATGTCTTGACAACGCTGTCTCCCAGCGGAATGTTCAATTCGCCGCATATTGCCTTTGCAAGTTCGATATTTGCGTTGCCGGTAAACACTTTCAGACCCTTTGTCATTGGTATCCCCCCATTTGTGTCTATGTTATTTTTTCTTTTTTCTGTTATTTGGCCGAGTGCTCTGCGGAACTCTCGATATTACAAATTCTCCATCTGCGACATCTCGCGTAACGGTCGTTCCTGCAGCGACAAATGTGTCGTTGCCGACCGAAACCGGAGCGACAAGATTTGAGTTGCAGCCTACAAATGCATCACTGCCCACCCTTGTTCTGTGCTTATGCTCGCCGTCATAATTGACAAAAATCGTCCCGCAGCCGATATTGGTTCGCTCGCCTATCTCGCCGTCCCCTATGTACGAAAGATGCGGAACCTTTGATCCCGCTCCGATGCGGGCGTTTTTTAACTCCACAAAATCTCCGACTTTTACACCTTCGGAAAGCTCGCAGTCCGGACGGATATACGCAAAAGGACCGATTTTACATTTTTCGCCAATAACACTGTCAATCGCAACTGTTCTGTCTAAAACAGCCCCCTCTCCGACCACTACGTTTTTTAATTCTGTATACGGCCCTATAACAGCTCCATGCCTGACTTCCGTGCTGCCCATAAGACGGCTGCCCTGCTCTATGACAGCTCCCGCATCTACAACAACGCCGCTTTCGATGTAAATTGTTTCCGGCATATGCATAACCACGCCCGAAAGCATCAGCTCCCTGCGCTTCCTTGCAAGCAAAACCTGTTCGGCCATGCTGAGCATGTATTGATCATTTACTCCGATCACATCATTCGGATCATCCGCAACCACAGCTCCGACCCGCCTGCCCTCCGAAAGCAGCATTTCAAACACATCTGTAAGCAGGTATTCGCCTTGGGGATTGTCGTCCGTAAGAACCGCAAGCTTGCTTCGCAGCAAGGCCGCGTTAAATACCGCAATCCCCGAATTGATCTCTTTGATTTGCAGCTGCTCTGCACTTGCGTTTTTATATTCGACGATTTTTTCAAACGCACCGTTCCTTCTGACGACCCTGCCAAGCGAACCCGGCTGCTCGACAAATGCCGTGACAAGAGTAGCCGAATTTTCAGAACCCCTGTGCTCTGCGACAAGGTCCTTCAATAATTGCGGAGTTATAAGAGGAGTATCCGCAAACAGCACGAGCACATCGCCCTCTGTAAGCAGATGCTCCGCCATCTTGGCCGCATGCCCGGTGCCTCTCTGCTCGTCTTGAAATACAAAGTCTATTCCGCCTCCGCAGCAAAACTCTACCCTGTCAAAAATATTTTCTGAAACAGCTCGCCCGTAAATCTTATGAAGCAGCTCCGCGACTCTATCCCTTCCATGTCCTAAAACACAGACAATATCATCGGAAACGGTTCTTGCGGCGTCTATCACACACTGAAGCATTGTGCGCCCCGCCGCTGCGTTCAATCCTTTAGGAAGCTCGGAATGCATTCGTTTTCCAAGTCCTGCAGCCAGTATCAAAACTCTTAAATTATCATTATTCATACAGAAATTATAGCACAACAGTGCGCCGTTTTATTATCTTTACAGAAAAATAAAAACCTTGACTCACTCAAAAACAGAAGCTGCACCCCACAGGAATGCAGCCCCGCAAATTTGGATTTTCAATAAAATTTATTCTTCGTCGTAATTGTAGGTAATCGCGCCGCCCGCCTTTACCTGCCTGTTGTAATCCTTGTAAATCTTTATTACGACAGGTGTAAGTATGAGCAGGGCGATAACGTTCGGATAAACCATGAGGTTGTTGAGGAATCCGTTTAGAGTCCAGACGACGTCTACCTTCATTATCGCGCCGAGGAATACAGCCACTACGACAAGTATCTGATAAGGAATGAGCCCCGCCTTGCCGAAAAGGTAACGCACATTACTTTCGCCGAAATAATACCAGCCGACGATTGTAGTAAACGCAAAGAACATAAGGCAGATAGCCAAGAACATGCCGCCGATATTTCCGAATGTTTCATTAAATGCATTCATCGTAATCGCAACACCCTGCAGCCCCTCGACCTGGTGCGAATGAGTAACGAGTATCGCAAGCGCCGTAGCAGTACAGATGATGATTGTATCGAAGAAAACGCCGCACATAGCGATAAGGCCCTGTTCAGCAGGGTGCTTGACCTGTGCAACAGCGTGAGCATGCGGAGTTGAACCCATTCCGGCTTCGTTTGAGAAAAGTCCTCTCTGAACGCCGCGTCGAATAGCCTCTTTGACAACCGCACCCGCAAAACCGCCGGCAGCAGCCGCAGGAGTAAACGCATGCTTGAATATGAGCGCAAGCGCTTCGCCCAAGAAACCGAAATTCATGATAAGAAGCACGACAGATCCTACTACGTAAATCACAGCCATAAAAGGAACTACGAGTTCTGCAAATCGACCGATCCTCTGAACGCCGCCCATAAAGATAAGTCCAGAAACAATTGCAAGCGCAACGCCGACAACCCAAAGCGGGATATTGAACGCACTGTTAAGAGCGTTTGAAATAGAGTTCGACTGAACCATATTGCCCGCAAGACCGAGAGCGAGTATTATCGCTATCGCAAAGAACACTGCAAGAAATTTAGCAAGCGCAGGACTCTTTGCGCCAACGCCCTTGTTGATGTAGAACGCAGGTCCGCCTACGAGCTCTCCGTCTCTCTTGCCCCTGTATTTCTGTGCGAGCACAGCTTCTGCAAATATTGTAGACATTCCGAGCAGCGCCGTGATCCACATCCAGAAGACTGCGCCGGGACCGCCCGCAGCTATCGCAGTCGCAACACCGCCGACATTACCGGTTCCTACCTGAGCTGCAACAGCCGTTGCAAGCGCCTGGAAAGACGAAAGTCCGCCAGCGCCGCTTTCCTTCTTGCCGAAGATTCCGCCAAACATCAGCTTGAATGCTCGTCCAAGCTTTACAATCTGAGGCAGACCGAGCACCAGCGTAAACAACAAGCCTATGCCCAAAAGCATAAACACCATTATGTTTCCACCGAGAACTGCGTCTATCTGGTCAATAAACTTAATAAAATTTTCCATTAGTCCTCCTGTTTTTTCTAATTCCGCAGCCTTATCAAGACTGCATGCCGAGCAAGCGGCAAAGTAAACACACCAAAATCCCATATGCTACCCCCCAGTAAGCTTCTTAGGCTGCATGTGTCCAGTTACCTCATTTTAACTTCATAATCACCTTATGGCAAAACTTTTTATTTATACTGAGTTCACTCTATCTTAATCAAATCTTTGTTTTTTGTAACACAGCTTACAAAAACGGCTGCGAGCCCTGCCTCAAAAAACTCCTGCAACATGAATGCGTCGCGGAGATTCAAACAAAAAAAGTCCCCGAAATTACGGGGAACTTATAAAATCTATACTCGATGTTACTATTAAAAAAAATAATAATTCCCGTTTCAGTGAGTCGAACCCGCACCCGCTTCTTCGCCGGTTTCAGAAAAAATACTCACAATTGCACACTTGACAGCGCGGACTATTACATCCATGGCCATAGAAGGGGTTCCGCCGATTCTGCCGCTTTTGTACAGCTCTGCAACCTGTTCAGGAAGATACGGAACATGCATAAAACCGCCGAGGACTTTCGGATATTCTTCTCTGAGGTAATTGCAAAGCCCGTAGCAGATATAGTTGCAAACATAAGTTCCGGCGGTGTTTGACAGCGCTGCCGGTATACCCTCGTTCAGCAAAGCTGCTATAATCCGCTTGTTCGGCAGCGTAGTAAACAGCCCATCCGCGCCGCCTGCGACCACCGGTTCGCCTTTGGGCATTTTTCCGGCATTGTCGGGTATCGGAAAATCACAGATATTTACAGCTACGGTTTCAAGCGTTATATCGGGTCTTCCTCCCGCCTGACCAATACTCAGCACTGCATCAGGGCGGTATCTGTCTATCTCACGCTTAAGAACTTCAAGCGACGCGCCTACTTCCGTAGGCAGCGCAACAGTTGCTATCTCGATATTCGAATCACCTTCCAACCGCTCGGGAAGCCGCTTGATCGCCTCCAACGCCGGGTTCACTTTCTGCCCGCCAAAGGGCTCGAATCCGCTGACAAGTATTTTCATAAAGCCTCCAATTCAAATTTAGTTTTTATAAATGATAAATTTGTATATAAGAAAATTCCAGCACGTAATCATCGCAGTCTTCAAAAAAGGAGCAATATCCTTTGATATTCCAACTCCAACCAACCCTCGCATCAGCAAGTAGTTGCCAACCCATACATTGAACGCAAAAAGCAAAAAATGCATAACAAGCTGCGCGGCAGCACTGCCCGTTGATTCGAAAGTCCATTTTCTTGTAACAACGAATGTGATTATAAAAAGCAGCGTATAGACTATAACCGCCGCAACCGCATAATCCACTCCCAGAATTCGGTAAAGCAGCTGATAAAGCGCATATTCCGCCACAAACGCCGCGCCGCCTGTCACTATATATCTGAAAAGCTGCTTAGATACTTTGATTTCAGAGAGTTTATTTATATTCATATCAACCCTCAGATAATAAGCGAAACCGCCCCGCTCAAAGCCATTATTGCAAACCCTGCAACAAGATTGCCGATTGCTATTGCAGGAAGCGCTTTCATCATACGCATATCGAGAAACGCGGCTATTGCGCTCGCCGACCATACACCGGTGCCGGGCAGTGGTATCGCCACAAATATGGCAAGCGCAATCCAACCATATTTTTGTACCCTGTCCGAATGGGCGCGCGCCTTGATGCGAAACTTATCGTCAAGCCACATACCAAAACGAAAATGGCTCAGTTTTTTCAGTATTGGCCTTATAAGCAGCAGTAAAAACGGCGCAGGCAATGTGCTGCCTGCGTAAGCAAACACAAAGGAGGTCCAGGCATCCAGACCGAGCGCCATACCAAACGGAATTCCGCCGCGCAGTTCTATCACAGGAAGCATCGACATAAGCGCCGTCATAAGCTCCGCTTTTAATACCTCTAATATTCCCACAATCGTATTCTACACTATTTTCCGAGATTTCAATACTCTAAACGCGATTATTCGCAGTATTTTTGATATAATCAAATTTAGGAGGTCATATGAACAAAAAAACTTTTGCCAAGGATCTGATAAACTTTATCGACAACAGTCCCACTGCGTACCAGGCTGTTGACGAAATAATACAAAGGCTCGAAAAAGCCGGATTCAAAAAGCTTGACGAAACCAAGGAATGGAAACTGACCAAAGGAGCAGGCTACTTTGTGACAAGAAACGACAGCGCAATAATAGCCTTTATACTCGGAGACAAAGGCGCCGGTTACCGTATAGTAGGCTCGCACTCCGACAGTCCGACATTCAAAATAAAGCCGAATCCCGAAATGATAGCAGAAAATCACTATGTGCGGCTAAACACCGAGAAATACGGCGGAGCGATACTCTCGACATGGTTTGACAGACCGCTCTCAGTAGCCGGAAGAATTTTTGTAAAAACCGACGACCCGATGAGTCCTAAATCAATACATGTGACTGTAAAAAAAGATTTGCTTATAATTCCAAATATGGCAATACACATGAACCGCGATATAAACGAGGGCTACAAATTCAATGCACAGGTCGACACAATCCCGCTTATGGCGACAGGCGGCGGAAATTTAATGGATATAGTCGCAGAAGCAGCCGGAGTCAAGGCTGACGATATCATAGGCAGCGACCTCTTTCTATACGAAAGGGAGGGCGGCAGGCTGATCGGTGCAAACGAAGAGTTTATAAGCGCCGGAAGACTCGACAACCTCGCCATGGCTCACGCTTCGACAGAGGCTCTGATAGCTGCGTATTCCGCAAAAAACAGCAAAAAAGCTTCAGGCAAGACATCAAATACAGCCACCGCAATGATTGTAGTGAGCGATAACGAAGAAGTCGGAAGCGAATCTAAGCAGGGCGCAGACAGCCCATTCCTCAAAAATATATGTCGCAGGCTCTGCATTGCAAGCATCAAAGGCGATAAAGCCACTGCCGAAGCGGGCGAGCTGTACCAGATTTCTCTCGCAAAATCGTTCCTGATATCTGCAGATCAGGCTCACGCAGTGCACCCGAACCACCCGGAAACTCACGACCCCACAAACAGACCCCTCATGGGCAACGGCGTGGTTATAAAACATTCGGCAAATCAAAGATACATAACCGATGCAGACAGCGCCGCGGTTTTTAAGGAGTTGTGCAGACTTGCAGGAGAACCATATCAGGAATTTGTCAACAGATCCGACAAAGCGGGCGGCTCTACAATAGGACCGATAACAATGTCGCAGATGGACATCAGAGGGCTCGATATCGGAAACCCTATACTGGCAATGCACAGCATCAGAGAGCTCGGTCATATCAATGACCAATTCGGGCTTTACAAAATACTGACAGAATACTACAGACACTGCTGATATCCATTTAGGAGAAAATAGTGAAAGTATTTGAAATAAACGCGGCGATTCGGGGGAAAACATCATGAAAATTGCGGTGATAATACCCGTGTACAACGAAGCTGACGCAATCGAATCAAACTTTGCAGAGATACGCAGTCAACTGGATGCAGACGGTCTTGATGCCGTCTATATCCTTGTTGACGATGGTTCAAAGGACTGCACATGGAATAAATTACATGAAATAACCCAAAAATACAGCAGTGTAAAAGCGATAAAATTCAGCAGGAACTTCGGCAAAGAAATGGCGATACGAGCCGGGCTGGATAATATCAAAGCAGACTACTACGCCGTAATCGATTCGGATCTGCAGCATCCTCCAAGGCATGTAAAGAAAATGCTCGATCTCGCCATTTCCAAAAAATTGGATATAGTAAACGGGAAAAAGGCAAGCCGCGGAAAGGAAAACACAGCGTATAAATTTTTTGCCGGAGGATTTTACGGACTTATGCATACGCTAACAGGCGTAAGCTTCCGCGGGACTTCCGATTTCAAAATAATCTCGGACAAAGTAGCGGAGGAAATTCGAAAATTCAAAGAACGCGACGGACTTTTCCGCGGATTTATAGACTGGGTCGGCTTCGAAAATGCAGATTATTACTTTGATGTAGAACCGCGCAAAGCGGGAACTACGTCGTTTTCTCCACGCAAACTCTTTCGCCTCGCGTTCAGCGCCATTGTTGGGCACTCCTCAAAACCGCTTATGCTCACAATGTACATAAGCGCAATATTTTTCATATTTGCAATATTTCTGGGAATACAGACACTTGTAAACTATTTTTCCGGAAATGCTATCAGCGGCTTTTCGACAGTTATCCTGCTGCAGCTTCTAATAGGGTCGTGTACGCTGTTCTGCCTTGGGCTTATAGGAATTTACCTCGCAAGGATCTACGAGGAAATCAAGCAGCGTCCGCCATATATATTAACTGACTCGAAAACAAGCGAAAATATTTCAGGCAAGTAACGGCACAAAATACGCAATACTATCAGCCTTGGCCGTTGCCGTATTTGTCTGTGCGAAGGGGTTCACTCGTACACCTCTTAGGCACCGTATTGTACATTTACTATATTTGTTATATTTTGTTGTATATAGCAAATGAGCTTATCCAGTATGCGCCCTTAAACGCCGGACTCTTTACAGCACCCAGTCTTCGGGGTCATACGAAACGGCCTTGACATCCGCCTTCGCAGCGCCGCTACCATCATCAAGCGATATGCCGGACGATATGTCGGGTGATTTGTCAAGTGATTTGTCGAGTGATTTGTCAACCGAGGCGACAGGCTCTAAAACCGCATTTTCGGAAACGCTCGCCGTTTTTTCGGCGATTACGCCAATTTCGGTGCTCCCTACGCTTTTTGGTGGATTTTCTGAATTAATAGCTGAAACATCACTGGCAACTGCAGCCAGGAATGCGCTTTCGCTAAATTGCGTTTTTTTGCCGAGCGGAGCCTTTTTGCCGCGACTATCAGCGCCTATTTTCGCACTTATTACATATCCCAATGCCAATATAACCACAGCAAGCAAAGCAAACCCCGAAAGCATCAACCCCTCTCTAAGGCCCTCAGGGAAGTAGCTGAGCGAAATGGTATTGTCGCCCATTCTTACAGGCACAAGTATAAACGCATCCTTAAATCCGGAAATCACCGCCCTCTGACCATTTACTTCAGCAGACCAGCCGTTTTCGTATGGTATGGTTATAAGAGCATACCCATTTTCGGGCGCTGTTATTTTTCCTTCGATCAGGGTGTCTTCAAACCGCGTTACTTCAAACGGATACATATTTATGCGTTCAAACGCGCGCTCAAATTCTCTGTGATTGCCCTTTACTATCGCGTAATCTATATGATTCGCAAAGCCCTTCTCGAGCTTCAGCTCTATTTCTATATTTCCGCCAGCCTTGACCCGACCTGTCGGCACCACTATTCCGCGCCTGACCTCATAATTCTCGACACGCTCTTCAGCGCCCGGAGACTGCATAATATGATACGAGCCATTTTGAACCTTTGGCGCGAACACATAGACATAGTAGTCGCCATCTTCTTCGAAAACATAGGAAATGACTGCCCTTCCCTCTTTGTCGGAATTTGTCAGACTGTATGAATAACGCAGCGAGCCGTCATAGGTGCCCGTGGCATTCTCGCATACTATGCTCGGCGTCACTTTTTTATAAAAATCAAATCGTTCTCCCGCAAGCTTCATATAAAGATTCTGCTGCACATTAAACGGATTATTGGATGTAGAATCCACTGCAAGCACTGAATTCGGCGCAAAAAATCCGAGCGGAAGCGCATAGTCGTTTCTAAGCAGGCGCACATCATTCCAGCGTCCGAGGTCGGTGTATCCGGTAAATTCGGCCGTTCCAAGCTCATTTCGCCCAATAAAGTATTTAATATTAAACAAAGAATCGAATATAGGAGTCGACATAGGCAGCGAATAGCGATTCGAAGGTCCGTCGCCCATTGCTCCGAGCTTCCTCAAAAAAACTGTTACCCGCGAGTTAAGAGTGGACGAAAACACGGAAGCGCCCCTGTACCCATAGACAGACGAATCGTTTGTGGTATAAATCCTCGCCATTTCCGTTCTGTAAATTCCGGAATCCACTCTGCGCATCTCCGCAAGCGCAGCAGCAACGTCGTCGCCATACAAACGATATTTGGAGCGCGAAGAACTGCCGGTTACTGCAACGCCATAAATCGCCCCCGCAAATGACTCTATTACAACAAATGCTACGAGCGCAAATGCCGCGCCGCGCCTAAGCTTTCCTGGCTGAGCCGGCAGCCGCTCCGGCGAGACATATCCCGCTAATTTTGCAAGTATTACCCCGCAGGTTATCACAGGGACCATCGCTATTATTGCGACATAAGTATCTACAGCCCCACCGGATGAATAAAGCAGGTAAAGCAACATAGCTGCCGTAAATCCAAGGATCTCCGAAACGCGTACGCCGTCAAAGCAGACAAATGCCCTATACGCCGTTGTTACAACAAAAAACACAAATACAAAAGCGAATCTGAAGGGAATCCCGTTCGGATAATGCAGACCATGCCACACAAAATTAAGTATATTTGTCGAGAAACCAAGAAGCAGGAACATAATAAAAACAAAACTTCCGATTTTTTCCGAAAGTCTGATCCTGCGGTTCCTAAAATACAGGTAGAGCATGTACAGGCTTAGAGTTCCCGAAGCGATATTCGGCAAGCCTTCCACCACGGCAGGCTTCACCGCAGGAAGCATCCTGTTCAAAACCGTAACAAAATCCCGGTCGAACACAAGTTTGGTAGGAAATGTAAATTTTGCGGAGCTTGCAAGCTGCATTCCATGATATGTAGGAATCAGAACAAATGCCGAAAGCGCGACCCCGATAAGCGAGAAAAACACCACTCGCAGCGTCTGTGAACAAAGCGAGAGCGCATTTTTTGGTTTATAATAAACAAGACTTAAATACACATAATAAATCGCGACAAAAATACATATCATATATCCGATGTAGTAATTGGAAATAATTGCAATTGCAAGAGAGAATATGTACAAAAATTCGCGTCCGCCGCGGATTATCTTGTGCAGTCCGAGTATTATCAATGGAAGCAGCATTATGCTGTCAAGCCACATTATACACCAGTAATACCCCATAAAATAAGTCGAAAAGGCGTATAAAAGACCGAAAACAAGCAAAAAAGAGTCTTTGCGCCTGTACAGCCAGTGCAGAAGCATAGCCATAAACATCGCCGCAAAAGCAATTTTCGCAGCGGTTGCAACCATCATAAATTCGGTTATATACTGACTTGGAACAAGTATAGAAAGCCAGTTGAGCGGACTATTGGTGTAGTAAGCGCTGAGCAGCCAGAAATTAACGCCAAGTCCGATATTGTGATTGTAAAGCAGCGAGCCGCCCGATTGGATTTTATTATGAAATTCCGACAAAAAAGGATAGTATTGATGCCACGCGTCTATCACCAATATCTGCCTGTCGCCAACCGGGTACATCTGATTTACGCCAAAAGCCGCCAGCATAATAGAGAACGCGACAAAAAACGTCACTATAAAAATGCGGTTTTTACTTAAAAATTTTATTGTCCCTCTGCCTATGCCTGCAAAAAATTCGCTCAAAATTGCCTCCGCGTCGATTATACACATTTTTTATGTGAGTGTAAAATAAACTGCAAAAATTGAAATAAAAATCCTGCTACAAAACTTTCCCCGCGCATCGCGCGGGGAAAGACCAAAGTATTCATTCATTTGCTGCGTAAATTTAATTTTTGTATGCAGCACACAAACTCACTATTTATTGCAGCCGAGCATAGTATTCGGCTTACGCTTTTTTTGCCATGCCTCTGTCGACCATCGCCTGGACTATAAATGAAGCCACGTCCTCCGCATACGTTCCGGTGCCAAAACCGGCGTCAAAGCCGAGTTCTTTGGCAAGCTCATGCGAAACCCTCGGACCGCCGGCGCATACTATTACCTTATCCCTAAGACCTTCTGCTTCCAGCAGTTCGATTAGATTTGACATATTGATGATATGCACATCCTTCTGGGTTACGATCTGCGATACGATTATCGCATCCGCCTTGTATTCAATCGCCTTCGCGATCAGGTCTTCATTAGGAACCTGCGCGCCAAGATTTATCGCCTTGATTCCATGATATCTCTCAAGCCCGTAATGCCCATGATAGCCCTTCATATTCATAATCGCGTCAATTCCAACCGTGTGCGCGTCAGTACCAGAGCACGCCCCGACAATGACGATATCCCTGTCAAAATGCTCCTTACAGAACTCTTCCACTTCTTCGCGCTCCATAACGTCGGAATCCACCTTCACGACCTCTATCTTTGTAAAATCCACTGTGTGAGTGCATTTTCCATACATTACAAAAAATGTATAACCGACTCCGAGATCCCTCGCCTCGCTTACACCGGGTTCATCGAGCCCCATTTTCTTTGCCAAAAGGCGAGCAGCCTCTTTCGCCTCTTCGGAATATGGCACGGGAAGAGTAAACGCAAGCTGTATAACACCGTCGTCAAGCGTGTCGCCATATGGCTTTATTCTGGTTAAATCAATACTCATTATTCCCTCCTCAGCATTCTATCCACAAATGGATTAAAATAATTCGCAGTCTTTAGACCGACGCCCGCAAGACCCTTGCCGCCGTCCATCTTTCTGGTAACGCCGCCGAACTTGCCCTGCTCGATGGTCGCCATTATCCCTTCGCGCTCTATTTCTTCAAGGAGATCCGCCGCCTTGTCAAGCACAAACTGCGCCCTCTGCTGTATGCGTCCGCCTTCCTTGAATTCTATTTCTTCGCCTAAATGCCTCAAATTATTAAATACATACTTTGCATTATCTATTGACAGCATTCTATCCTGAAGAAGCGGAGTGTGTATCGCCTCTGTAAGCATACCAAGAAGCTGAAGACTCTGATTTGTCATTATAGAAACCACATTAAAGAGCGCATCCTGGATATGACCCTTAAAAATATCTCCTGTCATAAACTTTGTAGGAGGCATGTACTTGAGAGGCGCGTTAGGGAATATTTCTCTCGCCATCTGCGCCTGCGCCAGCTCCATAAGGAAACCGTCTTCAGTATCGGGATTCATTTCAAATGCATGGCCAAGCCCCATCTGCTCTTCGGGCAGCCCCGCCATTTTCGCAAACTGTTCGTTGATGAACTGCGAAGCAAGCACTGTATGAGCTTCTTCGATAGCGTCTGCAGTAGTAAGATAGTTGTCTTCTCCGGTATTTATGATTACGCCGGCATAGCCGTTGATAACCCTCGAAAAGAACTGATCAACAAGAGTTCTCTGCATATTGATGTCGCGGAAAAGTATTCCGTAAAGAGCGTCGTTGAGCATGACGTCAAGTCTTTCGAGCGCGCCCATAGCTGCGATCTCCGGCATACAGAGCCCTGAACAATAGTTACAGAGCCGAATGTACCTTCCAACATCCTCGCCTACTTCATCGAGTTTTTTTCTCATTATTCGGAAGTTTTCCTGAGTGGCGTAAGTTCCGCCGAAGCCTTCTGTAGTAGGGCCATAAGGCACATAGTCGAGCAGCGACTGCCCTGTCGTCCTTATAACTGCAATAATGTCCGCGCCTTGCCTTGCAGCCGCTTCCGCCTGAAGCACGTCCTCATAAATATTGCCTGTCGCAACTATGACATACAGATATGGACGCGGTCCCTCTCCAATCGTTCTTAAATATTCCTCTCGCTTTGCCCTGTTTCCCTTGATGCGTTCGAGCGTCGACTTTACAATCGGCTCAAGCGCAGCCTCAATCTCCGCTCGCGGTCTGATATCGAGCTTTGTCAGATCGACCTCTCCCTTTGAAACGAGCTCGGCTATCTCCTGAGGCGTCTTGCCGAGAACGAGCATAGCATTCCCGATATAAAAGGCAATACCCTCGCCAAGTCCGCCGCCGTCCTTGATATTATCGACAATAATATTAGGATAAGGCGTCTCGACCTCATCTACTCCATCGATACCCAAAAGCCTCGCAATAGTTCTCTCAACGGCAACCGTAGTGTGTCTGTCAATAAAATCCTGAGTATCCTTTGCAATCTTCTCAGCCGATTTTCTTGCCTTATCCACGACTTTTGCATCGAGATTAAGTTTTGATCTCATAATTCCTCCCTTACTTTTGCTTAAAATCCGCGCGCTTTTCATCGAGCACCTGCCTTGCGCGGCACACCACTTTTTTGTTTAATCCAAGCATCTCAGAAATACGTATAGCCTCCTTTGGAATCTCCTTAGAGACATCGGACTTCCTGAGCCTGTAATCCATAAACCTGTGTAATTCCAGCGCATCAGCATTTAATGCAAACGCAGCGCCGGAAAGATCGGCATTTTCAAGACCAACCACCTGGTAATGCGCAACTCCGGGCACAAGTGTCAAACCGTCAAAATGGGTGGTTATTACAGCTCTTACATTTAGTTCCTGTAAATGCTCGACAAGCGCAATGCTGAGAGCCGCTCCCTCGCTGGGATTCGTACCCCTTGCAAGCTCGTCGATAAGCACGAGCGCCGAAGAATAATCCGCCTCTAAAACTCCGATGATCTTCATCATCTCCGACCCAAATGTGCTCAGCCCTAAATCGATGTCCTGATCGTCGCCGACCGAGATAAAAATATGGTCAAAAAGCTCGATCACCGCCGACTCGCAGGGTACAAAAAAACCCATCTGGGCAAGCAGCACGCACTGACCCACAAGCTTTATCGACACAGTCTTTCCACCCATATTCGCACCTGTGATAATGCTGATTTTTGAATCCAGCTCAATGTCTATCGGAGTAAAGTCTTTGCCTTGTTTTTTGAGATTGTGCCGCACCTTCAGATGAAACGCGCCGCGCAGCTTGCAGACATTTCCCAATTCCGGCCTGACCAGCCCGAAGCCTATCGAAAACCGTGCCTTTGCTATCAATAAATCTATTTCTCCAATGGCACAGAAATTCCATTCCAAATCCTGTACATGCCTGCGCAAAGCGTCGGAGAGCTCGCCGCGAACTCTATCCTCCTCTTCCCCCTCCCGCGACCTCAGAGATTCGAGTTCGTCCTCTATCTCCTTGGCTTCGGCGACATAGTAGCTGTGCATCGTCGGCGAGGAAGCCCTGAACACAAGCCTCGGATCTGCATCTGCACGCCGTTTTGCCATTTCATCATTTTTTTTGACCCTGACAACTCCCTGCGCTATTGAATAGCCTTCTTCTTCAAGCTGTCTGAGTATTGGTTGAGCCGCCGAGATATGTTTTTTTTGCAAAAAAGCCATCCTGTCCCTGATACTTCGCAATTCCTCGGAATATGCGGAGTATATGTGGAACGTTCCGGTTCCCTCGCCGCTCGGATCCAATATTTCCACCACACATTCAAGATTCCGCGGCATAAAACAGCCGATTTCCTTCTCCCAGTGCAGCTCCTCCAAAAGCTGACTGAGCCTGCCCAAATTGATCGCAAAAGTTTTTAATTCATGAAGCTCGATTACAGACAAACGCGCGCCTTCACGCAGCCTTTTGGCAGTGCCTCGAAGCTGATTGAAATCGCACATTACCGCGTCTATTTTTGAAAATTCACGAGATTTCCTCTCGTAGAGCGAAATAGCCGACTCGAGCAAATCCAGCTTTTTCTCTATAGTATTTCTCTCGGAAGAAGTGTGGATGGGAATCGAACGCCTAAGCTCCTCGCCGTATGGCGAATGAACCGCAAGCCTCCTCACGGCGAAATCTATGTCTAACTTTTGCATAGTTTCACTGTTTGCAACCATTATTCCTCCAACGCCATAACATTTATCACCGGAACACCCTGTATTCTATCCCTCAGCTCATCCAGAAAAGCTTCCGCATCATACGAATATGAGTACGGAGAAGTCGGATTCGCAGTAATTGCAAGCAGCTGCACTTCATTTACCACAGAAATGGAAATTCCCGCCCTAAGCAGGTACTTCCACTCCAGCGGATCAATAAAAAGCCTGGTAGCATCCCTTACGACCCACTCGATATCCCTGTAATGCTCTGATGAATCCATAAAATCCCTGATAGTCCTGTTTATCAGGGCACCCTTTATGACGATGTACCGCGTGTTTTCATCGGCTCTTTCGGCCAGCCTCCTGCCCGAACCGAGCGCTGTTTTTATGTCGCGCTGCTCCGTAACCACGCCCCAGCGATCAATAAATGCCGGCTCAGCAGCTTCAAACAACTCTTCTACTCCGCGCAGATCCGAAACAACCGCCCCGCTCAGATGCACGTCACGCTGTTCTTCCAACGACAATTTCAGCTTCCTGATCTTGAACAGCTCGGCAAGATGAGCAGTCTTCTGAACTGTATTATGCATATATCTGTCGACCGCAGCGCCGGTTGCAAGTACGCAGGAATCCGATATAACAGGCGAAGCGGACGACGAGCGATCGAGCGCACCGTCGACATAAATCAAATCCGCTCCATATTCGAGCATTCTGTCGGCAAGACGGCGAATATCCGCATTGGCGCTTGCGCCGCCAATCTGAACATATCCGTCTTCAAGCGCCCTCGCAATAATAACTCTGCCCATCGGAGTCGCATACTTTGTAACTTCAACAATCTCGAGTTTTGCCTCGCACAATGAAAAAAGCATTTCCGCTGTTGCAATATATGTGCCCGAATAAACATAAACGCGAGGCTTATCGCTTGCAGTAACTATATCCGTGGTTTCGCCATCCCTGCCAATAGATGTGAGCCCGAGAATTCTCCCGGACTCAAACGCTTCTTCTATAAGGTAGCCGAGGGTGACTGTCTTTCCGGAGTTCTTGGACATCCCTATTACAGAAACAATCCTGTGTGAACTATCGACAAGCCGCACCCCGGCACCTCCTTTTTAATTTGTTTGCTAATTTCCTGAACAACCGCAGCCGCAACCGCAGCTGTCATTCTTTTTTTCTTCCGACTCATCGTGATGCGAGCGGATTGTTCTTTCGAGATTTTTAAGCTCAATAGTTACTCTATCGCCCTGCAAAAGCCCGCCTACGCCGAATATCTTGTGATTCTTCTGCTCCGGAGTTTCCTTTGCTCCTTCTTTCTCCTGGTCGTATGAACTCGGCTGAGTATATGTGGTGATAACGCCCTCGTAGTTCCTGAGCACCACTCTGTCAGGCGACTGCGAAATCATGTACTGCGGCATCACCGGTATCTTTCCTCCGCCGCCAGGAGCGTCCACGACAAATGTCGGTATGCAGTATCCGGAAGTATGACCCCGTAGCCCTTCTATTATCTCGATACCCTTTGAAACAGGGGTTCTGAAATGATTTATTCCCATCGAGAGGTCACACTGATAAATATAGTAAGGTCGAACCCTCATCATTACGAGCTGATGCACCAGATCTCTCATTATATGCACCGAGTCGTTGATTCCCTTGAGAAGCACGCTCTGATTTCCGAGCGGAATGCCTGCATCGGCCAGCAGAGCGCAGGCGCGCTTGCTTTCCTCTGTGACTTCCTTAGGATGGTTAAAGTGTGTGTTGAGCCAGATCGGATGATACTTTTTGAGCATATTCACGAGCTCCGGAGTAATCCTCTGCGGACACACGACAGGCGTCCTGGTTCCTATTCGGATAATCTCTACATGCGGTATTGCGCGAAGCTGCTGAATTATATATTCGAGTCTCTCATCCGCGATCATGAGCGCATCGCCGCCAGAAAGAAGAACATCTCTGACGACAGGCGTGCGCCTGATATAGTCGAGCATTTTCTCTATCCTGTCCATTGGAACACCGGCATCGCTCTGACCCGCAAACCTTCTTCTGGTACAATGCCTGCAATACATCGAGCACATATCTGTCACAAGGAACAGCACGCGGTCAGGATAGCGGTGAGTAAGCCCCGGAACCGGCGAATCCGTATCCTCGTGGAGCGGGTCGTCCATATCGGACGAACATTTTACAGTCTCAAGCCCGGTAGGGACTGCCTGCATTCTGACAGGGCAGTGCGGATCACTCGGATCCATCAGCGTCGCATAGTACGGAGTGATGCCCATTCTAAGAATTTCAAGCGATTTCTTGACCCCTTCTTCCTCTTCAGGCGTAAGAGTTGCAACTTTTTTCAGCGTTTCGAGATCTGTGATCCTGTTCTGAACCTGCCAGTGCCAGCTGTTCCATTTTTCCTCGGGAACATCTTTCCAGAGCTCGATTTCTTTATAATTTCTCATATTCCTCCCCTTTGTCCGATAATCTTCAGACGATTAAGCGTATCTCTCTTCGTAAATCTTTCTGAGAGCTTCGCTTTCTCTCATAATCTGGAGTGTGATTTCTGCGTGACCCTTTGTATAGCCATTACCGATAATCATTGTGACGTCCTTGCCGACACCTTCTGCACCGAGCGCAGCCTTTGTAAAGCTTGTAGCCATAGAGAAGAAGTAAACCGTACCTCCGTCCTTGCAGGCGAGAATGGAAGACATTTCTGTATTTGGGATGTTTACACAGTTGATTACAAGGTCACACATCTGTCCGTTTGTAGCTTCTTCGACCTTGTGGAGCATTCCGACGGCGTCGGTGGCATCTACAACGATATACTCGTCGGCAAGCTTGTTGTCCATAACTGTGCTCCTGTGTCTGTCAGAAGACTGAAGGCAGATGACTTTGCCTGTTACGCCGGCGCGCTTTTTAGCTTCGTAAAGGCACATGAGACCCGATTTTCCGCCGCCGCCGATAACGCCGACTGTCATGCCCGGCTGGACAAGTTTTGCAGCCTGCGCCGGAGCGCCCGCCACGTCAAGCACCGAAAGAGCCAGATTTTCGCTGATGTCAGCAGGTATTTTTGCATAAATTCCTGATTCGAAGAGAATCGCCTTGCCATCGATGTCGACCTGGTCGATATCCTTGCGAATTTCCTTGATTTTATCAATTCTGAGCGGTGTAAGCGAAAGTGAAACGAGCGTAGCAATTTTGTCGCCAACTTTGAGATCTGTCTTGCCTACCAGCGCATCGCCGATTTTTTCGACTGTGCCGATAAGCATTCCGCCCGAACCTGTCACAGGGTTCTTGTGCTTGCCGAATCTCGCGACGATAGAGAGCATGATCTCCTTGATCTTTTCGACGTCCCCGCCCGCTTCCTCTTCAATCTGAGTGAAAGAAGCCGAGTCGACATTTAGAGTTTGAACATCGATCAGAATTTCGTTGTCAAAAATCTCCATATCGTTGTTAATAACTTCTGCAGGCTGTGGCAGAATTCCAGCTGGCTTCACAACTCTGTGTGTTCCAAATTTGCAACCTTTTTTCATAAATCCCTCCGAATTTTATTTATATAGTAATTATAATGCCTTTACCCCCGCATTCGCAAGGGGTATGTGACCTATTTTCTCTCTATGCGGCAAGCGCTGATTTCTTCTGCGGTGAGCTTCCCAAGCTTAATACCGAGCGCCTCTCCATCCGACGTCACCGGCAGCGAAACCGCCTGCCAGATACACTCGAATGCCTCGCCGCGCGTGATCGCTTTATCCTCTAAAGCAATTCCGAGCTGCCCTATATCAGAAACAGCCGTATTCCAATCTGCGCCCCTGCCGAGCATCCTAAGCAAAAACACTGCAAGCTGCCGTCCGGTGACTTTGGAGGCAAAGTCAAATACCAAGTGTTCGTCTCCAAGCACCAGCCCCTTTGACTGGGCGTAAGCTACATAGGGCTTCGCCCACGCAGGGATCGCCAAGCTGTCAAGAAACATCGGTTCTCCCGCAAACGCGAGATCCTCCAAAGTGCCGCCGCTCAATTGGTACGCGATCACGGTGAGTTCCGCGCGCGTCATATACCTGTCTTCGTCAAGCTTCATCTCGGTGCTGCTCGAACCGCTGATAAAACCGAATTTATAGAGCAGCTCGCCTGCAGAAGCCGCAATTATCAAATTCTCTCCGACGGAAATTTCGTCGTTTCCCTCGGAAGAACTCGTACTCTCCGTAAGATTTGCGCCATCAGCGGAGCTGGTATCCCGGGATTCCTGAGTCTCCGCCGGTGCTCGGACAGACAGCTCAGTCGATGTCAGAACAGTTTGCGCGGTGTCCGCTGTAAATGTCCGAACCGTATGCAGCGAGGCATCATCCGCGTATACGGCGATATTAGAACACGCAAATACTCCTGCGGCAAATATGACAACAGCCCAAAATGCGGCCACTCCTTTAACAAGCCCGTTATTTTTTGTTATTTCCAAAGCGCTCATCCAGCCTCCTATTTCGCTTTTTTCATTTTTATTCCAAGCTTCCGTACCTTGTACTGAAGCGTCTGCCGCGGAATCCTTAGCAGCTTTGCACACTCCGAAATATTGTACTCGCTTTGTTTTAGCGCGCTCTCTATTACGCTCGTCTCAAAAATCCGCAGCGCCTGCTCATAACCTCCGAATTCTCCCGAAGCGATGTTTTTGTCAAGCGCCGCCGCGATTTTTTCGGCCGAACCGCCGACAGAAGCAGAAATATTTTCTTCAAGATTTGCCGCAAAGCCATCTGCAGACGACCCGCCATTCCTGTCGCCGCGCCTCTCCCTGTGCGGCTCCTTCCGCTCCGCAAGCATTGCGCCCACTCCGCTCGAAGCCCTCCACGCCTCCGTCTCAAGTTTGAGCCGCTCTACCGCCTCGGCAAGCTCGCGATTTTCAGTAAGGCTTCGAGTTATCTCTATCACTCCGACAATCCGTTCGCGTTCGAGCAATGGCAGGGTAGATATCACAGCAGTTAGCTTCCTTCCGAGGTAATTTACATAATTCTGCTCCTTACCTACAATTGGCACTCCGGTCCGCAGAACTCTTGACACCGTGCGTTCATTGTCCCGGCACGGCGGATAAATGGAAGATACGTGCCTGCCTATCGCCTTTTGAACCTTTATATCGTCAAGAAGCTCACACTTCGAATTGCAATAAACAAGATACCCTTCGCCATTAAATATTTGTATACCATCAGAAATACTTTCGAGAATTTCTTTGATATTTTCATCATCTAATCTACCTAAGAACATCCGCCCTCCAACAATAATTACAAAAAAGCAAAATCGTCATCTGTACACTACCCGCGTCTTGCGCATCTCTCCCGAAGGTCATCCACAGCAATCTCGTCTAAAAAAACGATCCTCATAACAATTTTTGACCAAACCTCGCCGAGATAGGTGTAGTATTCAAAAGCGAGCTCCTCACCCCAGCTTATAGATTTGCCATAGGTCTCCATCGGAACTGTGCCGACCCCCTCGATGTAGTAGTCATTTTTATGTATGACTCCCTCGCCCACGCGTATGTCGACAGACTCCGCGCCCCTCTCGCGCCTGATGGTAAGGATGCCGGTGCTTTTATCATATATCAGCACCCTGAAAACTCCGTCCTCCTCGGATTCATTGTAGCTGAGTTCAGCGATGTCGCCGTTTTCCGAATATTCCGCGGAATAAAAATCCATAAATTCCTCGTCAAGCTCAAAAAATTCATCTCCCGGTATCGCGCTTTCATATTCCGCGTCTTGCGTCATAAGCGATATACTTGATTCAATAGTTATATAAACTTCCATTGCCATCTCCATTACAAAATTTACAAACTACCCCGCCGACTGCATTCTGAGCGAGGCGTGCCGCCGATTCTTCTCCAAAAATCCCATACAGCGACGGACCGCTGCCCGACATGGAAACAAACATTGCACCGCAGCCTTTCATATGCGCTTTTTGCGCTTCTACGCTGGGAGCGAGCGAAAACGCCGCAGCCTCCATATCATTTGCAGGAATCCTGCTCACAAAATCGTCGAGCCCGCAATCCGATTCGGCCGCGCTCCGCAGCGCCTCGTGAAGCCGCCTGCTCTCCGAACGCCACGCACCAGCTTCGACGGTATCGCCTACGCCGGCATTCGGGTATCTGCAAGCGCCCTGCGCGTCACCTGCGCCGGCTTCGGATGTGACACCCACGCGCGAGTCGGCGCGATTGCCTGCAGCCCCTCCCGACAGCTCGTCAAAACGCTCAAAAACCGCGGGGGTGCTGAGCGACTGTGCGCCCTTGTGCACGAGCACCCATGGACTATGCGCCGAATCGTAAAATTCGAGCACCTCTCCTCTGCCGCTCGCAATCGCAGTGCCGCCGCGAACGCAAAACGGAACGTCAGACCCGATTTCTGCGGCAAGCTGTAAAAGTTCGCCCTCTGTAAGCGCGCTTTGAAAAATGGCGTTCATCCCGCGAAGCACCGCCGCCGCATCTGTGCTGCCGCCGCCGAGGCCCGCGCCCTCCGGTATGCGCTTGTAAAGCGATATTTCGACAGTAAAATTCGGAGAATCGGGCGAGGGGTTCGCCGGCGGCGACCCTGTGCCATCGCATCCATACAAGCACTGCAAATACTTGCTCGCCGCGATGTATGCAAGGTTTTTGCGCTCCGGGATTCCGTCATGCATGCTGCGTATCCGCACATCCGGCTCCGCGCCCCGCCTCTTTTTTATTTTTCTTATATGCACTACATCACACAGACTGACAGACTGCATCGTGGTATAAAGCTCGTGATATCCGCTGTCGAGCCTTTTTCCAACCTGCAATCCCATGTTTATCTTCGCCGGAGCGTTTATTCTCACAGTTCCGCGCACATGCTCCATCCTTAAAAATTTCGCCAAAAGCCTGCCGTCCTGCAGCCGGAAATCTTCCGGAAAATCTATCGCCAAATTCTTATTAAGCTGATGCTCGTAGGCTTTAAGCTCGGAACCGCAATACATAAATCCGCATTTCTCATAAAGACGCCTCGCGCGGCGATTAAATTCTGCGACGTCCAAATAGATACGATCTATCGGAAAATTCCGATAAACATAATCAAGATGCGCCGACAGCATCGCTTCGCCATATCCGCGGCCATTAAGCGACGGATTTACGGCAAGTCCTATCTCGGCTGTCCTCGTTATAAAATTAATCTTTTTGAGAGTTACAAAGCCAAGGATTTCATTGCCGCAAAACAGCCCGAACACCTTGCGCGAAAGCATCTTTTGCTTGCTGAAATACCACTGCTCTGCTTCGGCCAAATCAAAATCGACAAAGCTGTAATGCTCAAACCTCGCATCGTATGCCGCGCCCCACGCGAGCAATCCGGGCACATCTTCGAGGCGCAAAAGTCTGAATGCCAAACCGGCGCACATATCAATCCTTATTGACGCGCATCGCCGCCTGCTGCACATCGTAAGGGCAATCGTCAAATTTGGTAATATTTCCGCTCCACGTCATGTACAGCGTACCGGTTTTGCCATTCCTCTGCTTTGCAAATATTATCTCGGCAATGCCCTTTAACTCCGGCGGAGTTTTTTCTGCCAGATAGTATTCGGGTCTGTGTATAAACATTACAATATCAGCGTCCTGCTCAATAGCTCCCGATTCCCTCAAATCCGAAAGTATAGGCTTTTTCGAAACGCCTCGCTTTTCAGAAGATCTCGAAAGCTGCGAGAGCGCAAGCACCGGACATTCAAATTCCTTGGCGATCGCTTTGAGCGACCTCGAAATATAGGAAACCTCCTGTTGGCGGTTTTCTTTATTTGGCGCTTCCATCAGCTGTATATAATCCACCATAATCAAATCGACCCTCTTCTCGCGAGTCATAAGGGTACGAAGTTTTGAACGCATATGCTGTATGGATATTCCCGATGTATCGTCTATAAAAAGTCTGCGGTCCGAAAGTCTGCTGAGCCCGTCTGTTATACTTTCGAGACTTTCGCTGCTCAGCCTCCCCTCGCCGAGCGGTACGCGAGCCTCGCTGCTTATGATTCTCTCCGCAAGGGATGCTGCGTCCATTTCGAGCGAAAACACCGCCACCACGCCATTTTTTGCCACATTCTGACAGATATTCAGCGCGAGTGCGGTCTTTCCCATCGAGGGTCTTGCAGCCAAAAGCGAAAGCTCGCCCTTTTTAAGCCCTAAAGTAAATTCGTCTATTCCGGCATATCCCGTGGATACACCGCGCAGCCTGTTTTCGTTTTTATTTCTCTCGAATATCTGACTGACGGCCTCTGCCAGCACTTCCCTGAAACTTACAAGATCGCGTTTCTCCTGTTTCCTGTATAAGTCGAAAATACTGCTCTCGGCCTTTTCGAGTATTGCATCGCAATCGGCGCTGTCATAACACATACCGGCAAGATCGCGAGTGACAGAAATAATCCTGCGCCTCAAAAAATCATTGGCTACAAGATTTGCGACATTTACAGACTGCACGTGATATGCAGGCTCGGCTATGAGGTCGGTTATGTATCCTTCGCCGCCTGCGGCGTCGAGCATACTGCGTTCCTTCAGCTTATCTATGACGGCGGTAATCTCCGGGATTTTATTCTCTCGGCTGAGTTCGAGCATCGCCTCATAAACAAAACCGTGTCGTCTGTCATAAAACGCTTCGCGACTCTCGATCACACCGGCTACACCATCGATTTCATTTGGATACAGCATTATTGACGCAAGCAGTGTGCGTTCGTTGCTCAGACTGTGCGGTTCGAGCCGGTTATTCACCTGTCACCTCTATGCTGAGATTGGCGCTGACTCCGGAATGCAGCTTTATAACCGCATTATAAGCGCCGAGCAGCTTTATGGGATCCATAGATATGCGTTTTTTGTCTATATCTATTCCGTAAACGGATTTAAGATTTTCAGCAACATCTTTATTTGTTATCGCTCCAAAGAGCTTGCCGCCCTCTCCCGCTCCGGCTTTTATGGTAATTTTATACTGCTTCTCGATCTTTTCTTTTAGGGCGTTCGCCTCGGCAAGAGCCTCGTCTTCGCGTTTTTTAAGCGACGCCTTCTGATGAGCCAGTTCTCTGAGATTAGAATCGCTGGCTTCCAGCGCAAATCCCCGCGGTATAAGGTAATTTCTTGCGTGCCCGTCCGAAGCGTTGATTATTTCGCCTTTTTTGCCTGTGCCCTTTATATCCTTCAAAAGAATAACTTTCATAAAAACCCTCCAATTCTGTGATTGCGCAATTATTCCGTTTCTGACGCGCTGTAGTATTTATCTATCGCCCCTTTGAGCAACTCTCTTGCCTCTTCCACGCTCTTGTCGTCAAACTGGGCGCCTGCAACCTCCAGATGTCCGCCGCCGCCTATTGTTTCAAGAACTATCTGAACATTGACCTCTCCGAGCGAACGGCCCGATATAAATGTTATGCCCGCATCAGACCTCGCTATAACAAACGAAGCAAGTATTCCCTTGATATCGAGCAGATCATTTGCCGCCTGAGCCGCTATCAGCTGAATATCACTGGATTCGACATTAGTAGAAGCGATTGCAATATCTCCTCTGTATCGCTCCGCAGACCCGACTATGGAAGCGCGCATTCGGAATATTTCCAAATTATCCTGGAACAGCTGCCTCACCTTGATAGGATCGGCGCTGCTCCTCCTGAGAAACGCAGCGGCATCAAATGTCCTTACACCCGTCCTGAGCGAGAAATTTTTGGTATCCACTATTATTCCGGCTAACAGCGCATCAGCCTCCTCCGGCAGCAAATGAGGCTTATCGGTTATATACTGTATAACCTCGGTTACAAGCTCGCTGGTGCTTGACGAATACGGCTCTACATATTTTACGACAGCCTTGTCTATAAACTCCGCGCCCCTGCGGTGATGGTCTATCACAGCCACCTTTTCTATTGCGTCCACAAGCGGCGGATACTCGCTTATGCTCTTTTTATGAGTATCGACGACCACCAGCAGCGAATCTTCGCCCGCCATGGAGACGGCCTCTTCGCCTGTAACAAAGCTATACTCTGCATTATCCTCAAATGTGGAATAAACGGCCTCGATTGCCACGGTCGCCCCGCTAAGCACTATATGCGGAGTTCCGCCGAGCAGCCTTACTGCCCTGAACACCCCGACACATGCTCCAAACGAATCCATATCGGGGAACCTGTGCCCCATAATAAAGACATTGGAGCTTTCGTTTATCAAAAGCCGCATGCCGTGGGCAATAACTCTCGCTTTGACCTTGTTGCGCTTTTCGACAGCCTTTGTCTTGCCTCCGTAGTACTCGTAATTGCCGCCCCTTCGCAGAACCGCCTGGTCGCCCCCTCTGCCCAGCGCAAGCTCCAGACACGCAAATGCCTCCGCTTCGAGCCCTTGAAATGTCTCGCTTTCGTGTCCCACGCCTACGCTGAAGGTTATCGGCATTTTGTTGCCTACGTCTATGACCCTCGCTTCGTCGAGCATAGGAAACTTTAACTGTTCCATACTCAGGAGCGCCTCGTAATTCGATATTAAAATAAATTTATCAGCAGACAAACGCTTTACAAGCGCGCCGTACTTGCCGCCCCAGCGATACACAACTTTTTCGATCTCCGATTTAATAAACGGAAGATAATCATCTTTTATATCCTTGCCTACTTCGTCAAGATTGTCTACATTTACATGAATTACAACAGGTTTGTGATTTTTGTGAAAATCCTGCAATTCCGCAAAATCGGTCTCATCGATAAAGTAAAGTATAATATCGCCATTTTCTTCGACTGTGCTTGAATAAATACTAAAAACCCTGCCGCCAACCTCGGCGCCGCTCTGCAAAAAACCCGGCTGACTGAAATCTATCCTGAGGTCCGGCACATAGTCGAACACATTGCTTTCGAAGATATTGCCGCCGCCGCATAATTCTTTGAACCGTTCGTTATAAGACTGTATGATCCCGACAGAATTAAGCACAGCCAAAGGAAGTGGGAGCTTCTGCATCGAATGCTTAGCAGACGTATCTATACTCTCGGCAAACTTCGAAAGCTCACTGCGATAAAATTCCGCCTCCCTGCGATTGATATAGTACGCATAGGCAAGAAGCCCAAGGGTAGCAAGCAGCCCTATAATGCCCTCGGTATAATCTATGCGCATCATCAAAAGCGAAAGAAGAGCCGAAAGTGCTCCCAGCAATGCAACTGCCCTGTATTGGTTCTTCATAGCGATCCCCTGTTCTGGTTTCTGATTCCCCTGAAATCATAGTGCGAATCTATGATTGCGTACAAATAAAACATCGAAGGACCCAGCAAAAAATGTCCGAAAACAGCACAGCCAAGTATCAGCATTTTGCTTCGATTAGGCGAAAATATCAATCCGAGTATGCCTGCTATTCCGACTGCGCTCGCTATATAGAGAATCAGGGAATTGATATTTGTAAAGAAAGGGTTATTGACTCCCATTATCAAAAGCAGGTAAACAACAAGAGATATGCCGATTGTAAAATTCTTGACCTGAGGACTGAGTATGAGTTCTCCGAACGTTCTGGCATTATTCGGGAAGCCCATGCGGCGCGCAAGGCTTCCTGCAATCTGAGTGGACACCACGCCAACCAAAAAATGAAAAAACACTATTCCCGACGGTATCAGCAGTATAAACAATTCTACCAGTGCAGAAAACACCGCCGGATCGATACCGATACTCTGCGAGGCGAAGCCCCGCATCAGCGAAACTCTTATGTACTCTGTTACATCGCCCGCGGAGACTGCCCCGAGTATGTTTATGTAAAAAAACAAAAGCGCAAGAGTAACCGCAGACGACATCGTAGCATAAAGTCCGGTGTACAGCAGATCGTCTCCCTTGCCGAGCCTGTACCCAATAATGCAGCCCATCACCAAGAACGGAACAGCCGCAACAGCGGCAAACACAGTCGCCAGCTGGCTCGCAATAGCACAAGCCACAGCGCCCGCAAGCAAAGAGCTGCCAAATCCGGCTCTCATGGTGAGCAGCGCCGAAGCGACCGGCGCGCCCACAAGCAACAGAAGCGAACCGACAGGCGTGGAGCTTGCAGCAACTATTAACGTCAATATGGCGGTAAATATCGCCAATGTTATTATTTGATTAGACTTTTTCACAGCTATATTATACCACTACTGCGCGGATAGGTCAAAAACCCACTTTGTCGTCCGCATGCAGTTCGTCGTTCGTCACATGAGAGCTATGAATTGCGATAAAGCGCCGCGCTCAGACTTTTGTCCTTTTTTAGCTCATAAAAAGAAAAGCTTTTTGTTCCCTCTAAAAGAACAATGTCATGAGTTACAATTATAAGCGATTTATCTGCCTTGTTAAAGTTGTTTATATAATTTAACGTTTTTTGTTTCATCCTCTCATTAAGAGCATTCGTGGGTTCATCAAGTATTAGCACCATGGGATCATTAACCATTGCCCTTGCAACAGCAACTCGCTGGCGTTCTCCTCCTGACAGATGCTTCACCCTCTGCTTAAGCAGCCCGGCAATTTCTAATTCCTCAGCAACCTCCTCCACTCTTTTGCTTCTATGAACTCGAGCAAATTTTTTTGAATAGAATAAAGGGATGGCAATATTGTTGTAAACTGTCTCGTTTTCGAGCAAGTTATACTCCTGAAATACAAATCCAAACATCTCATTTCTTAAACTCGCTCTTTTAGCGAAAGACATCTCTTTGACGTCCACATCGCCTATTTTATATTCACCGTAATAATTTTTATCAAGGAGACCTATAATTTTGAGCAACGTCGTTTTTCCGATCCCGTTCTCTCCGCCTATAACAATCCTGTCACCACTGTTGATATTAAGGCAGCAATTGTCCAAAATCGTATTCTCTCTATCAGTGCCCTTGTTATACACTTTACAGATGCCATTAAGCTCCAACATACTAATCCTCCCTTAGATCTGCAATAAAGTCCTCGTTTCCAAGCATGCAGATTATTATCGCCATAAATATCGCAATCAGCACAACAGAAACGACAACAATGATATAAAAAATAAGGTCAATCTTCCACGCATTTAGGAACTCCATCGCCAGTAAATTACATATCGCCATAGCAAGTACAAAAACCATATTTCTCGCAAGTATGTTCGCCTTTGTCGCTCCGCATACAATATTCACTCTATATTCTCTATACAACTTGGAAAGCAAGTGCCTAAAGAAAAATGAGTAACTCAAAAACAGCACCACAGCAAGCAATGCTACATATACATATACATAAAAAAATATCATGATTTGCTCAGCATTATCAGTGTTTTGAATATGTTTTCTAACATAAAAGGTGCCGTTTTCCGCGAATAATTCTTCAAAGCGAACGTCAGCTCCTGCATTTTTACCTTCTTCTGTAAAAAATGTACTTTCAATCAATCCCACAAGATCAGCCATTGTCATTCTGTAACCGTTAAGCGATTGATATTCTCTGCCGGCGGGCTTAATAAATACATAATCAGTAATGTCATTACCAAAATAGAACTGCTGAACGATCGCCGCAACACTTTCATGATCTATAATTTCATAGCCAGATAGCTCATGCGTCCTTAAAAAAGCGCCATCAACCGCCCAAATCACTCGCGCGTCTGCAAATCTACCAACTATGCAAATAATGGATCTATCATATTTCTGGCTGATATATTCCGTAGAAAAACAGCCATATCCGCCACTCGAGTAAATATCTCCCAATTTATCATAAAACTCTTCGGCATTGTCGATATTATTTTTTAATGGAGCGAGTTCATAAAATTCGGATTCCAAGTCCTCTTCATAATGTTGGACATCCACCGCGGACAGCGTGACTGCACAAATTAGGATCGTAACTACGGCCACCGAAAATAGAAACAGCGTGAACTCTCTGAAATATCTGAGTATGTCCTTTATACCAAGAAAAAACAGATCAATTAACATTTGACACCCTGCCTTTTATAAACTGAAAAAACAGCCCCATAATCAGCGAAATAGAAAGTATTAACACCGTAAACGCCATAATTTCCAAAAAATTCCCGATGTCCATCACATATTTTCCCAAAATATGCAAATAAAACCCCGCAATGCACCCACTGACAGCACTTGAAATCACACCATAAAAGAGCAATGGCACCACTGTTTTTCTTGCAATACCAATCCACGTCGCTCCGCATGTCAGACTGACAGCAATAAACTTGCGAAGGCTGCCTGTGTAGACAAAACACAGATATATAAGCAAAAAAACTGCCATGTACATGCCGTTCGAAAAAAATGTCACATATTTCTTTAGTTTAGAAATAACCGCAAACGAAGTCCATATAGAACGATATGTGTAGGGCTTAACTCGTACAAACCCCTGACTTGCAAGCTCACGGACAACCTCATCTATTTCATACGTGTATTCCGAGTCTATGTACAATCTTCTTATCTCTCGTGTATCGAGCGCAAACAGATTAACTACTACTTCCATTTCACGATTATAATAAGAAATTTTAGAAAAATAATCAAAAGCGTTGATTATCTTTAGATTGTACTTGTTTTCCAATTCCGAATAATTAACACCCAGCGGATTGTTCTCAGGACTTACTTCTCTTATAGAAATTCCGACTCTTTTGCTATTCTCGTAGTCGTCAAACGAGAAATATCTGAATCGCTCAGGAGCAATAAATTTCGTTGAAGCAAAATAGTACTTAAGTGTAGGATCAAATATACCGACCATACTTTGATCTGTTGTTTCAGCAACAATTACCACATTTCTTTTTTTTAGTAAAAAGGCGAGGTCATATTCACTCGCCAACTTAGCTTCCATTACAGCATAACTCTTACCCAAAGCATAAGGATTAGGAACAAGTGTAATATAGTCGTTTGCCATAATATAATTGAAGCAAAACAACATTATCACAAAAATCAGGCAGCATGCTGCTAAAAATCTGATATTATCGCTAAAACGCACTGCTCCTCCTAAAGCTCTACCTGCCACGATTTATAATCATCATGCCACCGCTGATAATTTCATCCTCATCATAGTACAACGAAGTTTCACTTCCATCATTGGAATAGCCCGCGATATGCCCATCTGCAACAGCTGATGAAAAATCGTAGTACACCTTGGTGACGGGACCATTATTCCAAACGTCCTTAACCGTTATTTGCTCTTTCCTCTGTACTTCATCAAATTTACCCCTAGAATACGAAATCGCGGAACTCATTTTGCCTTGCACATCATATGTGATTTTAACCCACCTCACATATCTGTTTCTGCCATCACTTCCGATAAACCTATCAGCACCTCTGACCGAAACCTCTCCGTAATACGTATCCGCCCAATAACTATCACCGTGCTCAGAAGTTGCATATGTAGTATCCGAAATCTGCCACAACACGGTCACAGCAGCGAATGATGCATCAACCAACAAAACAGCAATAGCAACCAGCACCCAACAAAACTTCTTCATTCAAACTACCACCTAAATCAGAATTATGTTTCTGCTTTATTACTAACAAACATTTCAAAAATTGTCAACACTTTTTTTGTTTTTTTACTTAACACGGCGATATGTCGTACTTACTTAAACCCAAGGAGCGCTCGAATTTAAGACTCAGGATCGGAATGTGCTGCTACGGATTTCTCCGAAATCAGAGCGACTTAACGGCGTAATCATAAAGCCGGGCGAAGTATTCAGTTACCGGAAGCTCGTAGGAAAACCCGCCGCCAAAAAGGGTTATCTCCCGGGCAAGGTCGGAGATGAATTCCTATTCGGCGAATGGCGAGCTTCCGCTCCTCCGGCGAATATCTATAAAATAATCGAAAGAAATCATGAAATTAAAATGCAGCCACGGGACGGATACAGCGCCGCCACAACGAACTGTACAGACAGAAATTCAGCCCGGACGGAGAACTTTTAGGGGAGCAGTTGGTGGTGACAAATTCTGCGCTCATGGTATATTCTCCGTTTATCGATGCATCGGACAACTGTACCTTTGTCAATGATGTGAGACTTTTTTAGAGAAAAAATAGCAGTATGTATGATAAGCTACTTTTGGTTTTGGAGGGGTGGTAGCACCCCTCCAAAAATTTTCGTCTTTCCATCGGAGTCATCCATCCGAGTGTCTGCATTGGGGTATTGTTGGACCTGCGTAAATATCTACTCATCTGTGTTTTCAGGTCTTCATAACTATAAAAACTCATTCTGCTGTAAAATCTTTCGTTGTCGTTTCTGTGGCTTCGTTCTACTTTTCCGTTGTGTCTTGGTGTT